>NZ_JAMPMC010000001.1:0-1219 GCF_028477945.1 Providencia sp. PROV261
CCGGGCAATATGAAGACCGCGAAACGGGCTTGTATTATAACCGCTTTCGGTACTATGATAAGGACAGCGGGCAGTCTATCTCACCAGATCCCATAGGGCTGGTTAGTGGGTTGAATCCGTATGGGTGTGTGCACTGTCCGACGAAATATATTGATCCACTAGGATTGATGTGTTGCCCTCTAATTACAAAAGGTACATATGTTACCTCTGACATTATTCAAGGTGCACTGGAAGGGGATACGATGCAAACCGCCCAAGGTTCTGTATCCTTACCAGCTATTCAACGTTATGTTGATCGATTATTAAAAGGTGATGTTGCTCCACCAATAAAGGTTGATGGTAATATTATCGTTGAAAGTAACCATCGCTATGTGGCTGGTAAAATTGTAGGAAAAATTCCTGAAACAAAGGTAGATACTTTTGATTGGGGGAACTATTAAATGATAAACCTCTATTTTGAATCTACCGATGAAATAAAAAAAATAGATAGTGATACCTTAGATGGTTATGATTTCTCTGGGGAATTATTACATACGGCAATTTTTGAAGGATTATCCTTACAACACGCATCTTTCGAGCAAGCTAATTTACGTAGTGCCAATTTTGCATATTGCATATTAAATAATACCAATTTTACTAGCTCATTATTGATGAATACTAACTTCTTAGGTGCATCATTAATTAATTGTAAATTAGTAAACTCTAAACTCAGCGGTGCATTTTTTCAAGATGCTAATTTAGAGGGGGCTAATTTAAAAAATGCAGATTTATTTGCTGTGAATATGAATAATACTAATCTAAAAGGGGCTAATATGAATGCCAGTAGAATTATGGATGCAACTTTTACCAACGCAATCTTTGATAAAAATACAATATGGCCTGAGGGGTTTTCACCGTTAAAAGCCGGAGCTAAATATGTTGATTAAATAATGTCTAACTAGAAGAATTATCCTCTAGTTAGACATTATTAAGAGCCGTTCAGTTTAGCCTTTAGCCGCTTACATACTCCGCCATCAGCTCGCGCATCGTGTGTTTGATGGCAC
The DNA here is from genome assembly GCF_028477945.1 of Providencia sp. PROV261. NCBI lineage: Bacteria > Pseudomonadati > Pseudomonadota > Gammaproteobacteria > Enterobacterales > Morganellaceae > Providencia > Providencia sp. PROV261. Next base: position 1,044 of record NZ_JAMPMC010000001.1, read on the forward strand.
TGAGTTGCGCTTTCTGTTGTTGGTTCTACTGCTTAATCGCTCGGGTGTCTTCGCTGTCGGGTATCAACACCAAACAACCGTTTAAAATCTTCACCGTGAACGTGAAACCGGTCTCAAAACCCGCGTCCTTCAACCAATACCCTGTTAAGTGGATTGCCGGCAGTGGGTTGGTTTTG
>NZ_JAMPMC010000002.1:0-103237 GCF_028477945.1 Providencia sp. PROV261
CTCCCGTCTATGCCGACGGTACTGTGGCATATGATGCGGGTATTCAATGGCTTTATCAGCCGGTGGGCATCACCCCTACCGCTCGCTATCAAAAGGGGTAATTGCACTCTATAGTCACAGACCATCAAGGTACACCTCGAGAGATTTTTACTGAAAAAGGGATAGCCAGTTGGGCAGGACGCCTCAATACGTGGGAGAAAATGGCGTTTTGGCAGTCTCACGACAGTCGAGCCGACAATGACCCAAATTATACCGAATGCCATTTTCGTTTTGCCGGGCAATATGAAGACCGCGAAACGGGCTTGTATTATAACCGCTTTCGGTACTATGATAAGGACAGCGGGCAGTCTATTTCACCAGACCCGATAGGGCTACTGGGCGGGTTGAATCCGTATGGGTATGTGCACTGTCCGACAGGGTTTATAGACCCGTTTGGGTTGGCTGGTTATTGCTGTAATGAGTTACTAAAAGAAGATAGATTTAGAAGACATCATTCAAGTTCAGCTATATATCTTGAACACACCAAAGCTAAAACTCAGGAAGAAGCAATGATGTTTTCTAGTGGAGGAAAACCTGCTCAATATTGGGATATAGACGCCCCCAATGGCAAAGTAACCGGTAGTTCAATGACCAGTTTTAGAAATAAAACAGAGAAAGAAGCCTTACTAAATGGAGTATATTCTCCTCAAAAAGGTGGCTCCGATTATTATATATATGATGCAGGTAGAACAATTGGCTTTAATAATGGTCAACCTACACAATACATGAGAGTTGAAGTTACAAAATCTACTAATGAGTTTCATGTGCATCCAATCAGTAACCAAACTTACAATGACTACATGAGAAAGGTTGAGTAATGGATAACTTATATAAAAAATATTCACCTTTACTTGGATTATATGTTCCGAGTGACTGGTTAGTTGTTAAAAATAATATGTATGATGTTGCACCTGAGATATTAAACTTACCTCATACTGAAGATGAATTATTTTTAATAAAAGATACTTTCTTTGAAAATGATATTTTTATATCAAGATCAAACCTACCAATATCAACAAAAAAAAGAGCAATATCAATAGTATCCATATTTGCTAGATTGCAAGAAAATTTTAATGATAAGAATCATATTTATTGTATTTATGATATAGAGTTATCATTGATCTTAGATGATAAGGAGTTTTCATTCACTAATGAAAATGGTGCAACAAATCGATTTGATGCAGCCAAAATAGCTTCTGAATATATGATTATCTTTACACAATATATTATGCCAAATTTAATTTTAGGTAAAAAACTCACCCAAAATCTATTTGAATCATATATTAGAAAAGCTTATGAAGAAAGAAATTAAGTTTTAGGTTAATTTTAATAACCAGAAGATCTTCAAATCTTCTGGCTTCTTTGTTTTTAAGAGCTGCTCAGTTTACCCTTTAGCGGCTAATATACTCCACCATCCGCTCATGCATGATGTGGCGTACTGCATTCAACTACCCTTGCTGTTGTTGATTTTGTTACTTAATGACTCGAATGTCTTCGCTGTCGGGTATCAACACCAAACAACCGTTTAAAATCTTCACCGTGAACGTGAAACCGGTCTCAAAACCCGCGTCCTTCAACCAATCCCCTGTTAAGTGGATTGCCGACAGTGGGTTGGTTTTGCTGCCACTCAGGGCATACCCTACCGTGTAATAATGTTCTATTTTTTGAGATTTAAGGGCTACATTAGCCCCAGTTTTGGTGCATCAACACGGCTATCGCCCTAAAGAGTGGCGATATCACTGGAATATCTAACACCAATTGATGGCCTGTTTCTCTCCCCCTTCCCCGCTGTATAGAAGGAGTTTACTAACGTTTAGGTATTAATAATGACTGAAAACTTACCATTTAACACCGGTTTTATATAAAAATTAAATGAGTATGCATGAATGTTGATATCAGTTTTACTACAGCGATAAAAGCAGATTTAGAGAATATAAAAATACTGAATAGAAGTAATAATCACTAGCTTAATTTTTACTAAAAGAGAAAAAGATGAGTTTAGAATGGCTCTTGGGGACACTATTTAGTTACAGATATACCAATAAATTATCATAATAGGTTATTATTTTTATCGCTCAAATAAAACTCACACTCTAAATAAAAATGGAGGTCTGAGGTCTGAGTGCTTAGTGAAATTGAAGTATATTTAATATATTACTACTATTTATATGCTCTTTATGTACAAAATCACTTATCTGGTATCCCCCATATAAATACCACGAATACCTCCCCATCATGATCACTTAACATGATGGGGAAATTTAAAAATAACAATTAAACTCTACTTTATAACTTAAAGTAAAAATATAAAATACTTAAACATGCTAATAAGACTAAAAAATCATTAGATGAGTTTTATTTCAGGAGCACTTATGATTATTCAATGAGAAATAAAAACATTATAGTATTTATCTTGAACCATATTCATATCTATATCAAAAGCATTTAGATAAACCCCTTTAAAAAACTCAAACAGTGTAATTTTAAAAAAACCTAAAATTATAATCAAAACATCAGTAGGGATCGCACAAACACCGCACTCATATCTAGATATTTGCTGCTGAGATACATTCATAATCCCAGCTAATTCCCTACCACTTAAAGAATAACTTTTCCTCAATTTTCTTAATTCTATTCCTACAGCTTTAATAAACACTTCCCTATGGCTCAAATCTAATTCAATTTGTTCAAATTCTAAATTACTAATTTTCATTTTTATTTAACCCCGAGTACAGAACGAAACATAAAGTCTGAATCATTCAATATTTCTTCGGTAATTTAATCAATTATCCTGATTAAATCAAATTATCCTAAAACAATATCCATTGATTATAGAAACCCAAAAAACAACAAATAAGTGTAAAAACTAATGGATTCTCTTGAACTTATAAGCCTTAATAGCTCTTAATCCAAAAAAGACCATCATTATTGAATAGTAATAAAAACCAAAAGAAAACTCAGGAGGGAATATATTCAGATTAAATATTCTATTTTTACAAAAAAAAGCATTTAAATTTAATTGATAAAGTATATATTACAAAAAAAGGTAAAAATCATTAAGATTTATTCAATATCTTATAAATTAGGTTAAAAAACAGTCTACGGTGTAATACTTATATTAAAAAACGAAATATTACGAAACACTCAGCATCAAACTGACATAATACAGGCAGTTTACTCCCCTCTACGGCTTATTCAAAAATCTGATTTAGACATTCTCATTTATATTACTTTACTCATTTTATTAGATACATTTTTCTCTTGAAAAGAGTATTTCATCTCTTCATCAAATAAAATTTCAGCAACTCAGTTAGAGCAGAGCTTACTTCAAAATCAATATATATAAATTGTATTTTTTACCTCATAATAAAAAATGAAGGTACTTAAATTCAATTAGAAGATATATAATAAAATAAAAACCAAGTAAACTCGAAAACAATAAAATAGATATTGATCATCGAAAAAATTAAATCATGCTATATCTCAATGCTAACTGAGCGCATCATGATGATAGCTGAAAATTAATAATCATCTAAAATAATACTATAAATCTGAAATTATTCACTTACTACTTATCCTAAAATAAGACAGCGACAACTAGATTCACCCTATCCTTTTAAGTGATCATATGAACAGCAATTTTACGGAAACATATAGCCGTAATAAATACGCCTATTATTCCCTAATAACCACATTTTAATTCACAGCCTGCTTGGCGATACCGTTGCTGAGTTTCACTCGATAGCCCACTATCGCTAATAATTGTTTTAATACAAGATAGGGTTGCAACAGCATGAGGTTCGAACATATCAAACTTTGTGTGATCCGCTAGCAAAATAACCTCTGGTGAACGCGCTATTAGTTTGCGTTTAACTCCCACCTCAAACATAGTAGCATTCGTTATTCCCATCTCAATCGATAATGCATCACAAGACATAAAGACACGATCAACGGCAAAAGCATTTAACGTCTCTAATGCTAGGCTTTCACCTACCGTAAAATAACCAGGCCTGATTAACCCCCCAATGATATAACTTTCTACATTTGGAAACATTCCAAGTTGGTTAGCTATTTTGATGTCATTACAAATGACTTTAACGCTAATATCCCCCAGACACTTCGCTAATTCTAAACAAGTAGAGCCTGAGTCAAGAAAAAAACAGTCGCCTTCATGAATTAATTTGCGAGCAATGAGTGCGATTTCACGTTTAGATGCACAATTTAAAGAGCGTCTGACATCAAATTGAGACTCTTTATCTGTCGTACTGTCGTCGAAATTTAAGTGCCCATGAGTTCGCGTCATACCAGGATAATGTTCAGCGATATATTGAAAATCGCGACGAATTGTCGCTTCTGCACAACCAAACAACTCCACCGCTTGTTGTGTTGAAAGCTCTCGACATTTCCAAAGATAGTGCAGCATCTGTTGGATCCGATCAGATTTATACAGACTCATAAGCGACTTCTCTCCGAATTTAATTGCTAAGTTGTTTTATCGTATTTTCATAATCGTCAGTCGAAAACAGTGCTCTTCCTATGACAAGATTATTAATACCAACCTTTTTTAATGACTGAATTTTATCTGCACTGATCCCACCATCAGCCCAATACTCCAGTTGGCTAAAGAGTGGTGGTATTTGCTGAATTTTATCCACTATTGATGGTATAAATTGCTGATTTTCACCATCCGGCTCGCTAGTCATCAACATCAAAGCATCTAATTTATTAATGAGGTATTGATAAGGAGCAACTGGTGTACTTGGATTTAATGCTATGCCTGCTTTTGCCTTTATCTTTTTTATTTCAGCAATAATTTCTGAAGGGTTTTGCACCGCCTCAGGATGAAAGAAGATCCATTTGGGGCTAAAAGGAGCAAGCTCCCTTATCCAAAATAACGGTTGAGACACCATTAAATGAATAGATAATGCATGTTCTGTAGCTTGTGCAACTGCTTTTACCAACTTAATACCAAAAGTAATATTGTTGATAAAATTGCCATCTTCAATGTCCAGATGTAATGACCCAATATTCTGATTAGCCAGTTTATTAATAATTGAACCCAGCCAAAGTGGGTCAGCAGAAGCCAAAGACGGGTGTAATATCATCATCACTCCTTCATGGATAAATCAATATGAATTTAGCAACCGCAAAACATCATCATTGGTTTTAGCACAACGAATTTCATCAAGTAATAATGGATTATCAATAAGTTCAGCGATGTACTGTATGAGTCGAATATGATCATCACTTTGAGTTGCGCAAACAGTCATTAATAACCATACAGGGTCACAATCTTCATGACCGAATACAACGGGCTGTTTTAAGGTTGTGAGAGTAATTTGGTTATAGATAGCCCCTTGTTCCGGACGTGCATGTGGCATAGCAATGCCCGGAGCAATTAAATAATAAGGCCCCCAACTTTGGGTGTTTTTAATGATGCCTTGTAAATAGTTAGGCTCAGCAGCACCATGAATAATTAAAGGCGTACAAGCTATGCTAAGCGCTTCTTTCCAATCGGCTGCAACTTGATTTATTTGGATCCATTTAGCATCATCAATCATTGTATATTGACTCCTTTAAGGTTCGGTATATGCTTGATTATTGAGTCCTCGCCTAACTTTTGGCGAAGCTTGCGAGGACTCTTAGTATCACGAGGGAGATAAGTATTTTGCTTATCTCCTTTCTTATTGCCTTATGCTATGCACTTTCTCCATAAATCTTTCCACTCGAGTTTGATCAACAAAGTTGGCAAAAATGCCATCTTTTTTAAAAGTCGTCGCGGTGACACAGCCATCAGCAATACTCAGCTGCTCTTCAACGTTTTCGAGGCAAACCCCAGTGTTGGCAAAGACCACAGTATTCGGCACCGTATCTTTCACTTGTTTCAAAATTGCACTATCTGTTTTTGCTCCAGCAGTTAATCCCGAAACACATAGTGCATCTGGTTTATTATTAAAAACGGTAGACTTTGCTATTGAGCAGATATCTCGTCCACCTAGATATACCGCGGCTTCAGGTACAATATTAAAAAGCGTTTTTACATCCCCTGCCCCAATACGATGTTGATGGCGAATAGTTTCACCAACATTGGTATTCCATACGCCAAAATCACTTGCATAGGCACCCGTAAATATTTCTCGGATAAATTTCGCTCCTGTCGCCATCGCTAAATCGAACGAAGCGATCGGATCCCAAAGAACATTTACACCAAATGGTATACGGATCTCACTCATTAATTGACCAATGATCCGTGCCATTGCCGCAGTTGTCTCCGGCTTCACTTTAGTGAGATAAGGCAGGCTAAATTCATTTGAAAACATAACTGCATCAACACCGCCATTTTGTAATGCCATTAAATCCTCATATGCCCTATCAATTACCCATTGCATACTATGCTGCGCATTAAAATCAGGATCACCAGGTAATGCACGTAAATGGCACATAGCAATGACTGCTTTTTCTGTTCCAATAACATCCTTCAACCAACTCATTTCTATACTCCTTATTCAGGTAATTCACGATTACGTAAGAAAATAACGACACAGGCAACAATGCCAACAGTTAACACGACACCGATAAGACCAAATGACATTAATTCGTAAATAGACCAACCAAACATATTGCCAACTGACAGTGCGCTAATCTGCGCGCCATTTTCGGCAAAGTTAAATCCGCCATTACGTGCCATTTCGGTAAAGAAAGGGGCAAACTGCGTTGCGATGAGCAAAACGGTGCTCATAACAATCACACCACTCAGTAATGTGCGTAATAAGTCACCGCGGTGGATCACCGTGGCCATACAGATAAAGAAAGGAGCAACTGGCAAGTCAGCGAGTGGTAATACATTGTTCAATGGCAGGATACTTGCCAAAATCAACATGATAGGGATAAGAAGCAAACCCACTGCAATTGTGGTTGGATGACCCAGCGTTACGGCGGTATCTAGGCCAATAAACACTTCTCGATCATTAAAATGTTTCTGGAAAAATTTACGAGCGCCTTCAGAGATAGGAAGTAAGCCTTCAACAATTAAGCGGATCATGCGAGGGAATAGCACCATGATCGCGGCAACCGTAATCATTAAAGTCGCACAACCTTTAAAGTCTTCTCCTGCTGCAAGCCCAAATAATAATCCCAGTACAACACCGATAATAACCGGATCACCCACCATGCCATAGCGTTTTTGAATAGCTTGTGCATCGATATTCTTTCCTTTTAGGAAAGGGATCTTTTCATAGATAGCATCAAGAAGTACAAATAGAGGAACTGAGCTAGAGCCATACCCTTGAGGAATTGAAATACCCTCCAAACCAACAATCGTCTGCACGCGTTTTGCCGTCCAATCTGCCATTTTTAGCGATAAGATGGCATGACACATAGCACCAGCGATACCATAAACTAAACTCCCCGTCGCAATTTGAACAACTGTTCCGGTAATTGCATAGTGCCAATAATTATAAATATCAACGTTCATTGTTTTCGTTAGGCGAGTAAACAATAACGTGATATTAAGTAAGAAAATAACGGGAATAATGACTGCACCAATCGCCGTTGCATAGCCAACACCGGATGCTGGCCCTGCCCCTACATCAAGTACATGTAGCGATAAGCCAAAACGTTCAATCATAATTTTGATGGGGGGGCTTAGGCTATCAATAGCCATCACGATCACTAGCCCCATTCCGACAAAACCAATACCGACGGTAACCCCAGCTTTAATGGCCTGTAGCCATGGAATGCGAAAGATTAAGCCAATAATTATCATGACGATTGGGACAAATACTGTACCGCCTAGAGAAAGTATATAGTCAAACATAACGTCACCTATGAGGTTTATTGTGATAACAACGTTTTAATTTTTTGTTTTAATGCATCGTCATTAACTCCTGTTAGTAAAGCGGCTCCATTCAAAGTCGGTACGCCATAATCTGTATCCGTTTTCATTGCGGTGATGATCAAATCAACACCGTGGCTGTTTAGTGGGATTTCGTTTAAACAACATTGTGAAGTCGCCACTAAGATGCCTTCACTAGCTAAGTAATCTTGGAGTTTTTGAGCAATCATTGTGGACGTAGACATACCCGTTCCACATGCAACGAGGACTTTTTTCATTTTAATGTAACCTCTTGGTTATTGTCTGAGTCAGACTCGATAGGAAACTGATTAGCGGGAAGTGTCGCTAATGCAGCCAATAACCGGATGCAGTCACTGAGATCTCGTAAGCTAGCAACTTCAGCCGGTGAATGTGTGTAGCGGCAAGGAATAGATAGGCTTGCGCAAGGAATGCCATCTTGTTCAACCTGAATATATCCCGTTTCTGTTATGACACCTGGTGCAACTTCTCTTTGTACCGGAATATGATTTTTGGAAGCTGTTTTTTCTAACATATTGATTAAGCGAACAGGAGTTACTAATCCCGCAAGCGTGCCTCTACCGTGATAGTTTAAGCAAGTAATGCCGACACCCTTGTTAATCACTAAATCCGAATAGTCTTGAAGGTCGGGCGTATCACAAGAAGGCGTAATATCGATCCCAATAGCAAGGTCGGGTTTTACACGGCGTAATACTGGTAAAATCCCACGAATATTAAATTCCTCTTGCACTGACGCGACAATAAATAGTGCGATTTCTAGCTTTTTATCTTTAATCGCATCAGCTAAACCAAGTAAAGCAGTGCATCCAAGTCGATCATCTAATGCTTTACTACACACCATGTCATTACCTAATTCTTGAGGCGGGTTATACAGTGTGATTGGCGTACCGACTTTTATGCCCATTCTTTCAGCGTCAGCCTTATCTTTCGCTCCAACATCAATCCACAATTGATCAATCGAGGGTGATTGCGTACGTTCATCACCTTTAGCAAAGTGATAGGATTTAATACCGATACATCCAGGTATTGAGCCGTGCTCTCCCGCAAGACGGACAACAGATCCCGACATCGTCACCTGTGCAGGCCCACCGACTCGTTCAAAACGAATAAACCCCGACGGTTCAATTTTTCGCACCATAAATCCCACTTCATCCATATGCGCAAATACCATTAAACGCAGCGCTTTTGCGTCGTCACTTCCATAACGAGCAACTATATTACCGAGGCGATCCTGCCAAACTTCCTTAGCGCTCTCTGTAAAATGTTTTTGCATAACATTGGCAATAGGGGCTTCATGACCTGAAATACCGTCCAAGGTCAGTAAGGAAAAAAGTGTATCTCGAATGGAAAATACCATAATGATGATCCTTCATTGACTAAAACGACATAAAGATGAGCGATTTATATGTAAAAAAAGACGGGATTATTGTGATTAAAATCACAACAAACCATTAAAAATAACAAATAGAAACAATTTTGTGACAAATACATAACAATTTCGCTCATGCTGATTGCACTAAATTTTTAGGCATTGATGGCTTTTAAATACTTAACAATGGTGATAGTGAATAGATCTTAGAAGCATAAATGTCGATTTATCATGGACATAAAGCGCGTATATTGCCTTAATGGACTATGTTAGTTTACACGTCATTCCACACTGAAAGCTGATAACGTTTAACTATTGAGCTAAGTGAGCGTTTAAGCAGTGATATTTAATGAAAGGCAAATCGGCAGATTTATAGGGGATTGCATATCACTTTGTAGTAAATTTGCCTATCTTCATATTCATAAGTTGCGATGAAAATGTAATTACAAAACAGGGGTTTTTTAGTTAATTCATACTAAACCGCCTTTTAATATTTGTGTTAGTCATTTACCTGTAGTATTTTCTGTAAACCCATCCAATACTGATGATTATTTATGAACCCATTTAAAAAATTGATCACTGGATAATACCCTCTTATATCTGTTGCTATATTTTGGTTTATTTCTCAATTTTTAATTGGGGCGTTATTGAAAACGATCCCGTTGTGGTTGATTAAACACTCTGAAGAATCCCTTTTATATTCAATAATTGCGTCATACGGCTTAAAAGTTGTTCTCTCCGTTTGTGTTCTATCTGGGCTCATATCCTTTTTAAGAAGAGAATTCTCAATTATTTACTTGCTGACTACTATTTTTATCATTCTGCATATTATTTTTAATGGATATTTATTTTTTACATTCGCACATTCTATTTTGTCATCCCTCTAACATTGGGGTTCGTTATGGTTATCACAATAAATTAAGGCATTGAACACCCTTGGTGGTGGCTCGATACTTTTTCATAAAATTAATATTTAACGCTGACCATATATTGCAGCCGTAAACTAGCAGGCAAGCAAGCACGATTTCTATTGCTTCGTCGCCACCTAGCATTGAAGCTATCGAGAGCATTCAAATCGCAATAGAACCTGCAAAATCTAAATAATGAGTTAGAATGTGCCATACTTCGATTAATGCCCTCTGCCTCGATTTCGATACCACCGTGGAAATTGTGAAAAAGATACTCATCCACAAGATATATACGATAGAAGAAAATAAGGAAGATCACCTAATCTAAAAGCATGTTGGATTAATATTAATTCACACACCTTATCAAATCATCTACTAATTTAAAATTAGGGCGTACTGTAATTGGAATTCGAATCGAAGTGTCCATTCGTGCAGTAATAACAGCTCGATGATACTTTACGCCACTAATGTAAATATCTATTGTTTTTCCAGTGTTTTTAACAGAAAAATCACTCAGCCCAGTACCGCTTTTTAGCATAATAGCTAATGAGTCGTTTGTATCTATATATGTATTGAGTTTCGCTGATTCTATATTTTTACAAGCTATAGAGATTTCACTCTCACTGGTTTTAAAAGACAAGCACTCATTATCAGGTTTGCATTGATTAGCCGCTATTGTCGATGTAGAGAATAATAAAGCAGCAACAGCTAGTAACTTCATAATCATAAACTCATTTTTTTAAGTTACATGGATTATATCAGTTAATCATAGAGAGGGTATGATTAGAATCATTTGTAAATGGCATAGTGAGAAGTATTAGGAAAAGAAAATAACCGCAGAAAATGAGGAAGTTTACGCAGCGCATATATATTTATGGGCTATCATTCGAGCTAAGCGCTAGATATCCAAGAAATACATCAGCAGTAGCCTACCGCACCAACACACTTTCAACGAAGACTTACATCACACTTGGGCAATCTGGGGAGGCTCTATCCGCGCTTCAAGAAATGGGCGACTGGGAAAACATTGATGATATTTTAAATGCGAATGGCACGAATATGACACGCAAGATAATTTAAAAATACTCACTCACACATAACGCACTGATTTAATTAGTGGGTCGTGGGGGGTTCGAACCCCCGACCAATTGATTAAGAGTCAACTGCTCTGCCAACTGAGCTAACAACCCGATGCACTTATTTAACGCCTCTCATTTAGCACAGTCAACATTATTCTGCTAATTTTACTTAACCAATTAAATTTTGGTTGCTAATGTTAACTTGGTGTTATATTCAGATTAAGATATCACCACTCTGATTACAGTCAGTTAAGTTTTTCTTACACTGACTGAGATTTGTGTCACAATATTTTATGCAAACACTGTCACACAATTAAAAATACACTGTGACTGCACATAACCACTTCTTTGGATAGATACTATGGAAGAAAATCAACCCTCAACATCAACAAATCCTCCCACAGAGAGGAATCAGCTAAAACGTAGCCTCAGCAACCGACATATCCAACTTATCGCTATCGGTGGCGCGATCGGAACGGGCCTATTTATGGGCTCAGGTAAAACTATTTCGCTAGCTGGCCCTTCTATCATCTTCGTTTATATGATTATTGGGTTCATCTTGTTCTTTGTTATGCGAGCGATGGGTGAATTATTACTCTCCGATCTTAATTACAAATCATTCAGCGACTTTTCTGCCGACCTGATTGGCCCATGGGCTGGCTTCTTTGTTGGTTGGACCTATTGGTTTTGTTGGGTCATTACTGGTATTGCTGATATTGTGGCTATCACATCCTATGTCAGCTTTTGGGTGCCTGATTTCCCTGAATGGGTGACCTCTTTCATCTGTGTTGTGACGCTGTTAACACTCAATTTAGTCTCAGTCAGATTATTTGGTGAACTGGAGTTTTGGTTTGCCATGATCAAAATTGTCGCCATTATCGCGTTAATTATCGTTGGCGGCACTTTAATCGCAATGAACTTCCAATCACCGGCTGGTCATACGGCATCACTAAGCAATATCTGGAATGACGGCGGAATGTTTCCTATGGGGATTAGTGGCTTCTTTGCTGGTTTCCAGATAGCTATTTTCGCTTTTGTTGGTATTGAATTAGTGGGAACTGCTGCTGCGGAAACCCGCGATCCCGAAAAATCATTACCAAAAGCAATTAACGCCATCCCTTTTAGAATTATTGCTTTCTATGTGCTATCGCTGATAGTTATTATGGCGGTAACACCTTGGCGCACCATCTTGGCGGATAAAAGCCCATTTGTAGAGATGTTTGTCCTGATCAGCCTTCCTGCCGCAGCAAGTATTGTCAACTTTGTCGTACTTACCTCTGCGGCATCCTCTGCCAATAGTGGCGTTTTTTCTACGAGCCGCATGCTATTTGGCCTATCAAAAGAAGGCGATGCACCAAAACAGTTTAGTCGCTTATCGAAAAAAGCCGTGCCTGCAACGGGGTTAATATTTACCTGCATTTGCCTAAGTTTCGGTATTATTTTGATCTACTTTATCCCAGATATCATGCACGCTTTCACGTTGGTTACTACCGTGTCAGCAATCCTATTTATGTTTATCTGGAGCATGATCTTATATAGCTATCTCAAGTTCAGAAAAAACCGCCCACAACTTCATCAGGCCTCGCATTATAAAATGCCAGCAGGTATTGTGATGTCGTGGATTTGCTTGGCTTTCTTTGTCTTTATGGTGATCCTGCTCGCCTTCCAGCACGATACAAGGCAAGCTCTTATCGCAACGCCTGTCTGGTTTATTATTCTATTCATTGGTTACCAAGTAGTTAAACGTCGTAAGCAGACCCATTAAAGACCAGATAGCAAAGTGTTCCCATAAAATTAGATACTTTGTTCAAATAACTTATCAGGCCTGATTTCAATACACTTCTGAACTCAGGCCTTTTAACGTTTATCTGTGTCGTAATGGCTTATCCATTCATATCCATAGCCTACCGATATGGCATATTTCTGTGCCAAATATGCTCAGCTCAAACTTCTTCATTTGTGCGAGTACATTTTCAATGCACTTTTGCCTAGCCATGCAAGCACCTTCTGTTAATGACGCCATTGACTTAAATTAGCATAGAGAATTTATATCTACGGACTATTAAGAATTTGAGCTGTTATTTATTAATTTATTTTGATATTACTTTGAAAGAGGTAAGTCACGAACTTGCCAGTAAAGTTCACTTTATCTCTAATGGGCAACGTTAAATTAAAGGTAAAAAAATGGCAGATTTATCCACATTAACTCTTTTTCATGATCCTACTTCAGAGCCAAGCAGAGCCGTTCACTGGCTTTGTATTGAAGCTAATATTCCCATCAATATCAAATACACATGGTTGACGCGGGGAGAACATCTTTCTAATGAATTTTTAGCCGTCAATCCGTTGCATCAGATACCCGCAATGCAGCACGACGATTTTTGCCTTTCCGAAGCAACGGCAATCATGAACTATCTTACAGATATTCATGGTTACAGTGATAAATGGTTTGGAGCAACCCATCGAGCTAAGGCTGTCATCAATAAACATTTGTCTTGGTATCATACGAATCTTCGTAAAATATCAACATTGGAATATTTTCTTCCCGTACTGTTAATGCCTGCATATCTTGGGGTGGCAAAACCATCGGTCAATGAGATTGAAGCCAAATTAAATGCACTTCATGATATGTTTGCAAATTTAGATTTTCTGCTTGAAGGCAAAGACTTCTTAGCAGGAAGTGATATTTCCGCCGCAGATTTACTCTACGCTTGCGATATTTTTGCTTTAAGGATTGACCCCAATTTTAAGCAAATGATAGAAAAATACCCCAATATCCGTGGCTGGTTAACAAAACTTGAATCAAGGCCAAGTTATGAGCTTTCACATAAAGCATGGGATCATATTGTTCCGCAAATATTGGCACTAAACGGTGGGTCTAAGGGGTCTCCAGAGTGGATTGCGAATACTTGTGAAAAAGTCATCGGGTAACAAAAGCAGATAAGCGATTTAGACAAGCCTAGAGGAAGCAAGCTGAGCGCCTTACTCAAAGAAAATACTCAATTGGCTTATTTGTTCCGATTATTTTTACTGTCATTTACCGTGAAAAAACAACCAAAAGAACTCAAATTTGAATGCTCATGAAATGAGACTATTTAAAAAATAAAATCAATGAAAAAGATCCATTAGTCATTTTATATTTGCTCATAACCCCCCAATAGTTGGTTACCCAACTATTGGGGGTTACTTTATTTTATCAATTATTTCATTTTATATTCCGCTTCAGCCTCATCAAAGCGGGCTTGAGCAGCGGCACTTGGCGCTTTAGTTATCATACTGACCACAATAATTGCAATTGTTGCAAGGATAAAACCAGGGATGATTTCATACAGATCAAACCATTTATATTTCATCCAGACTAATACGGTAACGGCACCAACAACCATCCCCGCAAGTGCACCTGTACGAGTCATTCGTTTCCATAACACAGAAATCAAGACGACTGGCCCAAATGCGGCACCAAAGCCAGCCCATGCGTTACTCACTAATGCTAACACCTTGTTATTCGGGTCACGTGCAATATAGATAGCAATCGCAGCCACTACCAGAACCATGATCCGCCCTACCCAAACCAGCTCTTTTTGGCTCGCATTTTTACGCAGGAACGGCTTGTATAAGTCCTCGGTTAACGCACTTGCGCACACAAGTAATTGACAGCTTAATGTACTCATAACCGCCGCTAAAATAGCAGAGAGTAAGATACCTGCAACCCATGGGTTAAACAGTATTCCTGCAAGCTCCATAAAAATACGTTCGTTATTTCCCATCACCGATGAGGCTAACGCAGGGTTAATTTCGAAGTAAGCAATACCAAAGAAACCAACCGCAGTTGTTCCTCCAAGGCAAAGGATCATCCATGTCATACTAATACGACGCGCAGAGCGAATCGTGCGATGTGAATCAGCAGCCATAAAACGCGCTAAGATATGAGGCTGACCAAAGTAACCTAGCCCCCACCCTAATAATGAAATAATCGCAACAAAATTCAAACCCTTAAACATATCTAAATATTCAGGGTTTTTCGTTTGAATAACATCGATTGCAGTATCTAGTCCACCTAATGAGAAAATGATCACAATAGGCGTTAAAATAAGTGCAAATATCATCAATGAGGCTTGCACTGTATCAGTCCAACTGACAGCTAAGAAGCCACCAAGGAAGGTATAAGCGATAGTTGCTAACGCACCAAGCCACATAGCTTTTTCATAGCTAATATTAAAAGTACTTTCAAACAGTAATCCCCCAGCAACAACACCAGAGGCGCAATAGATAGTAAAGAAAACAAGAATTACAACAGCAGAGATAATGCGTAAAATTTTACTATTATCCTCAAAGCGACTGGTAAAGTAGTCAGGTAGCGTCAATGCATTATTATTTTTTTCCGTTTGAACCCGCAAACGCCCAGCAACAAATAACCAGTTAAGATATGCCCCCAAGCTCAGCCCGATAGCAATCCAACTTTCTGAAATCCCAGCGAGGAAAATAGCACCAGGTAGCCCCATCAACAACCAACCACTCATATCAGAGGCCCCTGCTGAAAGTGCTGTGACTACACTACCTAAACTTCGTCCACCGAGAATGTAATCATCGAAATTCTTCGTTGAACGATAAGCTAAATAACCAATAAGTAACATGCCAGTAATATATACGATGAACATAATGATCATCGGAGTGCTTACAGTCATCCGTCTTCTCCATAGAATAGTTATCTTCTTTGGTTGTTGCACTAAATTGCACGCAAGCAAATTAAATAATAAATATAGTGTGTGTTGTGTTTGTATTTAGTTGCACTTGATTAAAAATGCTACCTTAGCATGCTAGACAATCTCATTTCCGATTAACAAGAAATTAACGTTATTTTGTTCAATAAACGATATCCGTATCACAAATGTTAAATTTTTGATGCGAGAATTAATCAATTCACTCACAACTTACCTAGCAAAGAGAATTAATAACTTATTGATTTTCAATCAAAACCAGCAAAATCCATTTCTAACCATCTCATTTTACAAATAAAAATACGATATATTTCACAATTCCTTTAGAATAGGCTTTAACAACGTTGCACAAAGTTGCAACATCGTGCTATTGATGTGTAACTTTTTTGTTTCTAGTAGCTAATTATTTAGAGGAAATGGGATGAGTAGTACGACAACTATGGGTGTGAGACTTGATGAAGCGACTCGTGAACGCATTAAAACTGCTGCTCAACGTCTTGACCGCACGCCGCATTGGCTAATTAAACAAGCCATATTTAATTATCTTGAACAGCTTGATAATCAACAGTTCATCCCTGAGATTTCCTCGGGACAAGATAACAAAGATGGCCAAATATCAGAAGAAGAATCCGTTACTGAATCGAATTATCAGCCTTTTTTGGATTTCGCTGAACATATTTTACCTCAATCGGTTAAACGCTCAGCGATTACATCTGCTTATCGTATTCCTGAAACACAAGCACTGCCGATGTTGCTACAACAAGCACAACTCCCCGCAGAGCAAGCAGATGCCGCCCATAAGTTGGCTTATTCCATCGCAGAAAAATTACGTAATCAAAAAAATGGGATTGGCCGCTCTGGTTTAGTTCAAGGCTTATTGCAAGAGTTTTCACTCTCTTCACAAGAAGGTGTTGCACTCATGTGTTTGGCTGAAGCTTTATTACGTATTCCTGATAAAGCAACACGAGATGCACTCATCCGCGATAAAATCAGTACAGGTAATTGGCAATCTCATTTGGGCCAAAGTAGCTCCATGTTTGTTAATGCAGCAACTTGGGGATTACTATTTACAGGCAAACTGGTTTCGACTCACAATGAAGCCAAGCTATCTAGCTCATTGAACCGTATTATTAGTAAAAGTGGCGAACCATTAATTCGCAAAGGCGTTGACATGGCAATGCGCTTAATGGGAGAGCAATTTGTTACTGGCGAAACAATTGCACAAGCATTAGCGAATGCAAGGAAGCTGGAAGAAAAAGGTTTCCGCTACTCTTATGATATGTTGGGCGAAGCGGCGTTAACAGAAAAAGATGCTCAAGATTATATGGTATCCTACCAACAGGCGATCCATGCTATCGGTAAAGCATCGAATGGCCGCGGTATCTATGAAGGACCGGGGATCTCTATCAAGTTATCAGCCTTACACCCTCGTTACAGCAGAGCGCAATACTCTCGAGTAATGGAAGAGCTATACCCTCGTTTGCTATCACTCGTATTACAAGCCCATCAATATGATATTGGAATTAATATTGATGCTGAAGAGGCAGACCGTTTAGAAATCTCCCTCGACCTACTCGAAAAACTTTGCTTTGAGCCGCAACTTGCAGGTTGGAACGGTATTGGTTTTGTTATTCAGGCGTACCAAAAACGTTGCCCATTCGTGATTGATGCAATTATTGATCTTGCTGAACGAAGCAAACGCCGCTTGATGATCCGCCTAGTTAAAGGGGCTTATTGGGACAGTGAAATTAAGCGCGCTCAAATTGATGGTTTAGAAGGCTACCCTGTTTATACGCGTAAAGTGTATACCGATGTTTCATACCTCGCATGCGCTCGCAAATTGTTGTCAGTACCAAATCTGATTTACCCACAATTTGCAACTCATAACGCCCATACGCTGGCTGCAATTTACCAAATTGCAGGTAAAAACTACTATCCAGGTCAATATGAATTCCAATGCCTACATGGAATGGGTGAGCCATTATATGAACAAGTTGTCGGGAAAGTTGCTGATGGTAAACTCAACCGCCCTTGTCGTATCTATGCACCTGTCGGAACACACGAAACCTTATTGGCTTATTTAGTCCGTCGCTTACTCGAAAATGGGGCGAATACCTCATTTGTGAACCGCATTGCTGATGCGACCATTCCACTTGATGAACTAGTATCTGATCCTGTCAAAGACGTATTAGAGTTATCGAAAGCAGAAGGACAAATTGGGTTACCTCACCCTAAAATAGCCCTTCCTCGTGACTTGTATGGAAAGAATCGTGTCAACTCAATGGGGCTAGACCTCTCCAATGAACATCGCTTAGCATCGCTTTCTAGCGCACTTTTAACCGCAGCGATGCAAGAAAAATTAGCTCAACCACTACTTGGTGGGGAATATCAACTGGCTAAATCAGCCGAAAATGCGCTTCCAGTGATTAACCCAGCATGCCATTCTGACATTGTCGGTCATGTTCGTGAAGCAACGTTGGAAGAAGCAGAGCATGCATTAAACATCGCCAATGATGCAGGAGCTATTTGGTTTGCGACTCCACCGTCAGAGCGTGCAGCTATCCTCTTACGTGCCGCAGACATCATGGAGCAACAATTACAGCCTCTACTTGATGTACTGGTTCGTGAAGCGGGGAAAACCTACGCTAACGCGATTGCAGAGGTTCGTGAAGCCGTTGATTTCTTGAATTATTATGCAACTCAAGTCCGCGATGACTTTGATAACAATACCCATCGACCGTTAGGCCCTGTGGTTTGCATTAGTCCATGGAACTTCCCTCTAGCAATTTTCACCGGACAGATTGCGGCAGCTCTCGCAGCAGGTAACACGGTATTAGCGAAACCCGCAGAGCAAACACCACTGATCGGCTCAATTGCAGTATCAATGCTCCATCAAGCCGGTATTCCACATGAAGTATTGCAATTTTTACCGGGTAAAGGGGAAACGATTGGTGCGAAATTAGTGGGTGATGCAAGAGTTCGTGGTGTAATGTTTACAGGCTCTACGGAAGTTGCTGGATTGCTGCAACGTAATATTGCGGGAAGGCTGGATGCTCAAGGACGTCCAACCCCACTCATCGCAGAAACTGGCGGATTAAATGCGATGATCGTCGATTCGTCGGCCTTAACAGAGCAAGTCGTGACAGATGTTGTCGCTTCTGCTTTTGATAGTGCAGGTCAACGCTGCTCCGCCCTACGTATTTTATGTATCCAAGAAGATGTCGCTGATCGCACAATTCGTATGTTAAAAGGTGCGATGGAAGAGTGCCGTATGGGCAATCCAGAGCACCTTTCTACGGATATCGGGCCGGTTATCGATAATGAAGCTAAAGAGAATATTGAACAGCATATCCAGCAAATGCGTAGCAAAGGTAAAGAGGTCTTCCAAGCTGTATTTGACAATATTGATGACCTACGTGAGCAGTCCGAAGGTACTTATGTTAAACCAACACTGATTGAGTTAGACAACGTTGGCGAATTGAAAAAGGAAATATTTGGTCCTGTATTACATGTGGTACGCTACAAGCGCGAACAACTCACCGATCTTATTGAACAAATTAATGCGGCAGGATATGGGTTAACACTTGGTGTTCATACCCGTATTGATGAGACTATCAATCAAGTCGTTATGAAAGCAAAAGTCGGTAACTTATATGTCAACCGCAATATGGTAGGTGCTGTAGTTGGCGTTCAACCATTTGGTGGTGAAGGCCTCTCTGGTACCGGACCTAAAGCCGGTGGCCCACTTTATCTCTATCGGTTGTTAAGTGAACGCCCTGATAATGCGGTATCACGTACACTCGAAAGACAAGACAATGAGTTAGCAATGGATGCCAGCGCAAGACCACAACTCCTCGAACCTTTTGATGCCTTCTCGTCATGGTTGGAGAAGCAAGAAAATCGCATCGAACCGGCTATCTTTGAGCAGTTTGCACGTCATGCACAGGCGGGGACTTCGCGTTTATTACCTGGGCCTACAGGGGAAAGAAACACTTATACTTTAACGCCTCGAGGCACTATTTTATGTCTCAGTGATAACGAGAAAGACTGCTTAGTGCAATTGGCGGGAGTTCTTGCGAGTGGCTGCCAAGCATTATGGCCAGAAAGCGAAATACACCAAAAACTGTATAAGTCGCTACCTGAAAAAGTGCGTAACGCAGTTTCAATCACCAAAGATTGGCAAGAGTATAACGGACATATTGAAGCGGTTATTTACCATGGTGACAGCGATCAACTCAAAATCGTCTGTGAAACGGTTGCCAAACGTAAAGGCCCGATTATCTCTGTTCAAGGCTTTGAACGAGGTGAAACTAACTTACTGCTAGAAAGATTAGTTCATGAGCGCTCACTAAGCGTCAACACCGCTGCTGCTGGTGGTAATGCAAGCTTAATGACAATTGGCTAATTAACCACAGCCTGAGCCTAAAAAATATTGGGGTCAGGCTGTTTTTTTGGTTTTCAGAATACCTCAATTGATCAGACTCCCTACCCTCAATAACACGCTCCTATTCACGCTTTAATCACTTACCATTATTACTGGCGCTTTATGATATTGGTTAATTAAGAGCGAATTATACTCAATAAACAATAGTCATTATTGCTTATTCTTTATATGACTTAATTGGTCAAAATAATATCTATATTCTGATTCAGGAGTATTAAACTAATAAATATTTGGCAGTGTAATTGGTAATTGAATAATAAAAGTGGGCTTATTTAAAGGGAAAAGCAAAAAGGTGCCCAAAATGGACACCTGACATATTTTAACTATAACATTTTAAGCAAGCACTTGACTTGCTCTGATGCTATTGATTAATTTTTCTCTGATTCCCAGTATAAATATTGCTCATATTTACGGAGCGCAATATTATAATTACTGAAAGCCGATTCAGTCATTTTATCGCTTAATTGCTCTTGGATTTTGCTTGTAGTGAACTCTTTCATTGAGAAGTTTGATGATGAGAGTAGTTCATCTAGGCGGCGCAAACGAACAACATATTCACGAACGGTACTATGGCTCATTTCAGTCTGTAAAAATAAATACTGCTTAAATGACATAATATCAAAGAAGTCAGTATTACTATTGCAATAAATTTCGCTGCAGAAACGACAAAGTGCAGTAAATTTATCCTGTAACTCAAGCCAAGTATTTTCATCGACCAACTCAGTCATCTCAGCAATAGCTTCTTTATTCAAGATACTATCGTTAAAAACGAGAGAGATACGATCCAATGTTTTATGACAATGTGCACAATGTGTTTGGCTGTGTTTAAAGTCTTTAATATAACGACTCAGAGGCCGTTTCTTAACAATAGAAGCAGACATGATGATAAAGCCCTGTGTGTAAGTCTAAAATTAAAATTGTAGCGTGACATGTCACGTTACATTCTGATTATGCCCATAGCATTATTATTATCCGCTATGTTGCATAGTGATACAGATATACCTATATCAAGCTATTTACTTTCACTTAAGGTAAGCATTCATACTAAAAAAACACCGTATGCACTACTTCCCTCTGTGAAATGCATTCTATCGCGTCTATCGCTCTTTGGCGAATTTCTGCGAAGACTAGAGTTTGGTACGAATTTGATTTAGCGTCAACCTATTAAACCAGTCTTTTATTGTCTTTGCATAAAATCAAAGCACGATGAAATTTTATAAGACGCTCACCATACCAACCACTAGGACAGAAACTTTACTGATATTCACCAGTGCATTCAATGGAAATTTAATTTAAAAATCAGTTCTATAGATAAATTGACGCTAAAATAGCAAAAGTGTGACGCAAATCACTTAGCATAACTAAAATTTAACTATTTATGCCGTAGTTGTTTATTTTTTAAATAGTCCATAAGCTACTATAAACACTAAGATGTAAATTATTTTTTACATTTATATGACAATTACACATATGAATTTATTTTCTGATTATATGCAAAATAGTTATAGTTTATAGCAAAAAAGTCTATTAGGTTTATAGAACTTACTTAATGTTCTTCCAGAAAACCAGTAACTTAATGATATACAGCAAGTATATTCCTCTACGTACTTACTCATAGAAAAGGATAGTGAGTTCATCGAACGATGAAAAAAAGCATCATAGAAAATGTCACGCCATCCACATTTTCTGTGGGTAAAACCCCCTTCAATCTGTGGATAACTTTCTTGGTAAGTGATGAAATGGCACTTTGCATTATCTGAATGAAAAACAAGCGACTCGCGGCAACTGTTCTAACGGCTCTCAATATCCAACAAGTGGATCAGGTACACATATCGTACTTTCAATAACACATTTTCATTGTTCTTATTCCAAGCCTTATTTAATGAATAACTCGTATTATTTAGACTAAAAAACCAAATAGTAAATTTATAACGATAAAAATATTTATTTTTGATTAACTTATAAACGATTTGTCGAGTTATTTTTTAGGATTTGTCACGTTTGATATTGCAGCAATCTCTTATATACTCGATTTTGCTACTTCAATAACAAATAATTTTAAGGTTGATTATGAAAAAGTTAATTTTAGCTTGCGGTATGGGTTTAATGGCATTGACTATCACTGCTTGCTCTGAAGAAGAGAAAAAAGCAGAAGTAGTTGCAGGTGCAACTGAGACTTGTAACGCATATTTTGCTGAAGTGGATGGTTTAATCGCTAAAGCTTCTGAAGATCCACAAGCAAAAACTCAACTGGACTCAATGAAAGGCCAGCTGGAAGAAGGTAAAAAGCAAATTGCAGCATTACCTAAAGATCAGCAAGATAAAGCTTGCCAACAAGGTATTGATGCACTGAAACAAATGAAATCTGTATTAGGTCTGCAATAATCAGATATCTTTGAAAATATGGAGCCATTAATCCTTGGCTCCATCACTCATAGCGAATCTCTTCATATCTTCCAATCGATGACATCCACGAAACGTATTATTGTTTTTTGAAAGTAATTTCATCTCTATTTACCTACTATAAATTATACGGAAAAAACAGTCATTGCGTGGCTATTAGACGCTATTTTAGATAATACGAAACTAACCTATTAAGATTCATTTTAATCGTAATCTAAATAACCACGTAATGATTAGATTTAAGGTTCTTTTAAATAGAGATTATTCAAAAGGGGAAAATATGAAATTTTATCTAACATCCACACCCACTAAAGCCTACGAAAGTGATACCTTTTTAAGAAAAATTAACAGTAAAGATAAGTTTATTGTCACTGTAGAGTCCGATAATAATGAATTAAAAGTTACCCCTCAAATAGCACCTAAAATAAACTATATTAAAAACACCCCTTTTGAATTAAAGAAAACATTAGAATTTGATATTAATCATATTCATGATAGCGTGAATCATTCCATCTCAGCATCTTTCCAAGATACCCTATCGAGTTTGACACGTGGGAAGCTTCCGTTTTTTAATCAAAAAGAAAAATCGAAGATCTATGAAAAGATTGTTGATGAATTTATCTTGCAAGAACAAAAAACCTATGTTTGCTCAATTATTAACAAAGAAATAGATAAAATAAACAGTCAAATTTTAACAAAAAACCAAGTTAACGATAAAAAAGAAAATATTATTACTAAAGCGGATAAAGCCAAAATATTTTCACAGATAGAGCAGTCTCATGGCATATACCTTGGTGTCGACTTTGATACGCTAGCTCAACCCTCAATTAAGGGGGCCGTTATCTCTGTCAAAGAGCTAGAAAGCAAGCTACACATTCTCGCAAAAGAGTTCTCGGACGGAAATAGCCTAGTGAGAGGCCAAATTAAAGAACTATGTTTAAACACAATTAGTGATTATATTTTCTCACACTATTACCCGAATATCTCATTAAGCAAGATCAGAGAAGATACGGCAACCCTCATCAATAATATTGTTATCGAGAAGTCCAAGCAACAACCATTAATTTTTGTTTGATAAATAAAAAGCAGTAAAGTAATCTTATATCACTTTACTGCTTTATTATGCCCCTTATATTACAACCAATTACCAAACCGTTTAATATAAAACTGTTTCATTAACTGAGCGACAATACAATAACTGACTAGAGTTAACACCAGCCAAGGGAAATATTCAATTGGTAATGGCTGTAATCCAATCATTTCACCAAATGGCGAGAATGGAATATATAAACCTAGTACCATAATAAACCCGGTGGTTAATAATACAGGTAATGCTGCTGTACTTTGGATAAATGGGATCTTTTGAGTCCGTAACATATGAACGACTAATGTTTGTGATAATAATCCCTCGACAAACCAGCCTGATTGGAATAATGCTTCATGAGCAACCGTATTGGCCTGAAATACATACCACATCAGTGCAAATGTAGTGATATCAAATATGGATGATGTTGGCCCAATCCAAACCATAAAACGGCCAATGTTTTTTGCATCCCATTTACGGGGACGTTTTAAAAACTCTTTATCCATTTTGTCCCAAGGTAAAGCCAACTGGGAAATATCATACAATAAATTTTGCACTAACAGGTGGATGGCTAGCATCGGCAAAAAAGGAATAAATGCACTTGCAATCAATACCGAGAAGACATTTCCAAAATTGGAACTCGCGGTCATATTCAAATATTTAATGATATTGCCGAACGTTTCCCTTCCTTTAATTACGCCCTGCTCAAGAACCATTAAATCCTTTTCTAGCAGAATAATATCAGCGGATTCTTTCGCAATATCGCTACCTGTATCAACAGAAATTCCGACATCCGCATCACGAAGTGCGGGCGCATCGTTAATGCCATCACCTAAAAAACCTACTGTATGGCCATTCGCCTGTAGTAATTTTAAAATTTTGGATTTTTGTAAAGGTGTTAATTTACAGAATACCGATACCTGCTCTACTTTTTGTTTTAACGCCTCATCGGTCATTGCCTCAACTTCAAGGCCAGTCATAATTTCACTAATACTTATCCCAACGTCACGGCAAATTTTTTCCGTAATGATGGCATTGTCACCTGTTAATACTTTTACGGTTACCCCATTGTCTCGCAATGCGGCAATTGCTGAAATTGCACTTTCTTTTGCAGGGTCGAGGAATGTCAAAATACCACGTAATTCAAGCTGCTGCTCAGCTTGGGCTGAAAGAGGTAAACAAGCCTCATCTTCATTTAAGTGACGAGTTGCAAGTAATAAAACGCGAAAACCTTGACGATTATAGTCACTCACTAACTCACTGATTTGCTTCCTAGCTTGTGAATCTAATAAGAGCGATTGACCATTTTGCTGATAGCTTGTGCATACCGCTAGCATCTCTTCCGCCGCACCTTTGCATATCAACAGAGCCTCACCTTCCGCTGTTTTTACCGTGACAGAAAGTTTACGACGAATAAAATCAAACGGTAACTCATCGATTTTTTGATAAGCACGTAACTGTTCAATCTCCTGTTTCCCTCTTCCTCGGCGAATAATTGCCTGATCCATCATATTTTTCGTGCCGCTTTGATTAAAACTATTTAACCACGCGAGCTGAAGGATTTGGTTATCTTTCTGCCCTGCACTATCTAAATAATGCTCTAATATGATCTTATCTTGCGTTAACGTGCCTGTTTTATCTGTACAAAGGACATCCATTGCCCCAAAATTTTGAATCGCATTAAGCCTTTTAACAATCACCTTGTGTTTAGACATGGCGATCGCCCCCTTGGCTAAATTAGAGCTAACAATCATAGGCAGCATTTCAGGTGTGAGGCCGACTGCAACAGCAAGAGAGAATAGTGTCGCTTCAAACCAATCGCCTTTTGTAAAACCGTTAATCAACAAAACAATCGGAACCATCACCAACATAAAGCGAATAAGTAACCAACTCACACTACTGACTCCACGATCAAATGCAGTTTGTGCACGGGTTCCTACGATTGATTTTGCTAATGAGCCAAGGTAAGTTTTTGCCCCTGTGGCAACCACAATACCTCTTGCTGCCCCACTGGTAACATTGGTTCCCATTAAACAAATATTGGAAATCTCCAATAATTCATTTTCCGTTGGTGAAACCGTTTCAAGACTTTTAGCACTAACATCCCCCAAAGTGTCATATTTCTCTACAGGAATTGATTCCCCTGTTAATATGGCCTGACTGATAAAGAGGTCGCGAGACTCAACGAGTTTGAGATCTGCTGGAACCATATCCCCTGCCGATAACAGTACAATATCTCCCGGCACTAAACACTTTATTGGAATTTCTTTACGGACTGAGCGCCCTGTTTGGTTATCACGACGAAATACGGTTGCTGTCGTACGAACAAGTGACTTTAACGCCTCCGCGGCCTTATTAGTTCGATACTCCTGCCAAAATCGCAATAATCCGCTTAGCAAAACCATCGTGACAATAATAATCACGCCCGTTAAATCAGTCTCTTCACCGTGTCGTTCTGGGATCAGGTAATCGGTGAAAAAACTCACTACAGCCAACGTCATTAAAACAAAAATAAAGGGGTTCTTAAATGAAGAGAGTAGCTGTTTCCATGCTGGAGGGGCCTTTTCATGAGCGACTTCATTTTCCCCCACAGAGACTAATCGGTCGAGTGCTTCATTCTCGGATAAACCAAGTAAATGAGTTTGATACGCATTCAGCACTTGCTCTACTGTTTTGTTTGCTTGTTCGCCAACAATAAATTTTTGGCGTCCAGTCACTTTGGCATTTTTGCCAGTTCTGTGTTGATGCCTGATTTCAGTCATAACGTTTATCTCTACTAGGCACTTTGCGTGCGGCTTAAAACGCTATCTAACTGAAAATAAATTATTTATTCATAGTTAGATAGCTCCTGTATTGGCTCCATGACGGAGGGTGATCGTCCATTGCGGCTCCTTTTGTTAATGATGATCTGGCATTCAGGCTGGCAGCTCTGATGCGACTTTCCAATTGATTGCGCTAACACTCTGTTCAAGACTGATCCGACACACTAGCGCTTCAATTTCTTTCTGTTCCGCTGGCGTCGCTAAAAACTCCGCGAGCACCTCTAACTGTTCAGGTTTCAATGTATCGGCACTGCTTAATGACTGTAGACGAATATTTAACCCATTGATGGCCTGTAATATTAAAGTTCTCACTAAGATTTCGTCTTCTTGATGGCACATCACGCGGATCTTATAACGCTGCGCTATATCAATCGCCTGCTGCTGTGGCTGTTTGTTAATACGTTGTGC
This sequence comes from Providencia sp. PROV261, assembly GCF_028477945.1. Classification (NCBI taxonomy): domain Bacteria; kingdom Pseudomonadati; phylum Pseudomonadota; class Gammaproteobacteria; order Enterobacterales; family Morganellaceae; genus Providencia; species Providencia sp. PROV261. Next base: position 27,148 of record NZ_JAMPMC010000002.1, read on the forward strand.
TGCCTCTCGCAGTAAGATATTGGCGCACAAGATAAGCATGGTTGCCATGGTCGCTAAAGAATATTGGCCAAGTCCACATAACACACCAATCCCCGCTGAGCACCAAAGGGTTGCCGCCGTATTCAAACCACGGATATTCATTCCTTCACGCATAATGACACCAGCGCCAAGAAAACCGATCCCTGACACGACTTGTGCCGCAATTCGTCCGGGGCTATCAGGTGAAGTTGTCACTGAGCTTAAAATAAATACAGCCGCCCCAGTTGCAACTAAGGCATTAGTGCGTAGCCCTGCCATACGTTGACGCCATTGACGCTCAGCGCCGATTAATGCTCCTAGGCACATTGCAGAAACTAAATTGAAAATATCAGGAGTAAATAACATGATTGTTCCTCCAAAAATAATTTGGATATATCAGTCATATTTCAAGCCACAGTGTTTTTAACAATATTTATTCACCGCAGAGGCATCATTAGCTATACCTCTGGCAATGTATTCTCTTGCTGCTTCACTGCATCTCAAATTATTTTGGGTAGATGAAAATATGGAAAATAAATTCCATATAGCCTTAAAGTGAATAATAAAATAATTATTCAGACGTTATAGGCATATACCCGGAGGAAATAATGAATAGAAATAGAGCTTCATGATTTTTACTCACAAAATAACAATAAGCTATTGATAGCTCATCACTTTATATTAAGGAGTATCGCGTGCATTTACGCTCGATACTGCCCGCCATGGTGGCAAGCAGTTAAATAGAAAGGTAATTAATTACTTGCCAATAAATTTAGTGTTTGTGTTACAACTCTGACTGTCCAAGTAATTATCTCCTAAGAAAATTTGCAAGAAGTATAGATTGCGTCATTTATGAAGTAAAGCTTTAAAAAAATATTTAACAAATTTAACTTTCAATAGGGCTGACAAATACGCCTTCACCACCCTCTTTTTCGTTAAAAAACCAAATACCGCCCGGGTACTCTGGCAAAGAAACTAAATACATTGTACCTTCATTAAAAGGCTCAATTAACAATATCTTCCCTTCACGACGACTCTGTCCGTCTGTTTTAACATAAACACGATCATGAATTTTCATTGATGGCGGTCTCCAGTAAAAAAAATCCTCTGAAGCCTAGTTTAGCGGGTATGAAAAAGCCCGTCATTAAAAATGACGGGCTTTAGAAAATCAGTTAAGCAATTAAGCTTAGATTGCAGTTACGTTAGCAGCTGCTGGGCCTTTCGCACCATTTTCAATGGTGAATTCAACTTGCTGGCCTTCTGCCAGAGTTTTGAAACCAGCGCCCTGAATGGCAGAGAAGTGAACGAAAACGTCTTTGCTACCATCAGCAGGAGTGATGAAACCGAAGCCTTTAGACTCGTTGAACCACTTAACTTGACCTTTCATTTTGTCGGACATTTGACTTTTCCTATATAACATCAAAAAAACTTGCCTTTTCGGCATATATGGGCCAGAGTCAACTATTTAATCAGGAAAAAACCAAGATGAAGCGTCACGGTCAAAGGCTATCTGGGATAACTTTCTTCTTTAGAACACAAACTCAGTAATCGTACATCAAATAGGACTGCTAAACAGGCCGAGACTCATTAACTCATGAGTTAAGGATAATAGCAACTATTTTATATAGATTACCCCTAAAAAAATGCTGTTTTTTAAGTTACGTCACTTTTCACGCGGTTAACCGAACAAATTTTTTCGCATTTTGTTGATAGATTAAAAGATTTATTGAACAAATATCCCATTTGTCAGTGAGATTATTCTTATACAGTGACAATTACACTCAAAATTTTTTACAACTGATATATAACAATTCAACTTACGCATGATACTCTTCAAGGTATAGATGCCTTTACAGAGAGCTATCACATTATGGATATCATCAAAAAAATACTTATTGAAGATTTAGACACCATCAATAAAAAAGAAAAACGCGATGGCAAACCTTACTTCAACAGTCAATTCATCGCAAATCATCCTTACCTGTGTATCGGTATGGTCGCGGCCTATATTCCATTAGCAATTTTGGTTTTATATGCCCCTTATTTTGGTCTGTATTGGATGCTAGGTTTTACCGCACTATTTGTTATATTAGCGGCTGTCTTATTATTTGATATTAAACCTGTTTACCGTTTTGAAGATATTGGCGTGCTCGACCTGCGTGTTTGTTATAATGGCGAGTGGTTTGTTACCGAGCAAGTTTCTGATGCATCAATTCAAAAGATACTTGATTCAAATGAAGTCAATCATGCAATTAAGCAAGAAATAACCCGTTTGCTAGAACTTAAAGGGATGCTTTCATTTTATGATATTTATCATATTGCCTATCCTGAGATCCCATCACAGGCAAAGCCCCCTTTAATGACTCAGAATAAAGCGCAATATCAATAAGCTAGTATGAAAATCAACCATAATGCACAGTCAGTAATCAAACAGATTATTTTTGTGTTTTTATCGTTGACAGTCTGAGGCGATACCGTTAATATTCGCCTCGTTCTCAGGAACACAACAATTCCTCCATAGTTCAGTCGGTAGAACGGCGGACTGTTAATCCGTATGTCGCTGGTTCAAGTCCAGCTGGAGGAGCCAAATTTTGAAAGCCCGCTTTATAGCGGGCTTTTGCTATTTAAGCAACCGCATTTTTTAAGAATGCATTACGCCAATGCTGAACCCCCTGCGCATTTCGCTGATATTGCCTTATCGGCGCTAGCACCAAACTAAAAAAGGCAAAGTAGCCTTCGCACAATTGGTTACGTCCAAATTGATTCAAATGAGCCGGGCAACCGCCTTGGCAAACCATTTTAACCGAGCATTGTTGGCACTCTTTGCGTCGACTCTTATTTTGCCCAAAAGGCAACGAGATAGATGCCTCAACAAAATCACTAAATCCTTGCTGCCCATTAAATTGACCAAGATAGTGACTTTGATTTGCTTGATGATCGCAAGCGTAAATCTCGCCTTGAGTTTCCATCATCATATTCGTGCCACAGCGTTCTGAATGAACACAAGTACTGCTCACCTGAGTAAAGTATTGGCTATATACCTGTTCAATGTTCATCACAAAAACACGCCCGATATGCCCTGACGCTTGCCACTGTTGATACACTGAGCTTAAAAATAGCCCCCAATTATTCGCACTGAGCGTGAATCCTTGATGGATAGCATCCCCCTCCAGCATAAGGGGTTGAAATTGAATATAGCGAATACCAAGTTGTACAAAATGAAGGTAAATCTCTTTGCCTAAATGAGCGACGCCATCGTGTACCACCGTCAATATATTGAATTCAATGTCAAACTGTTGCAGTAGTGCGATCCCTTTTATTACGGAGGCATAGCTGCCACTATTTCCCCTTCTATCATGACGGTATTGATCATGGATAGATTCGGGGCCATCAAGGCTCACGCCAATAACAAAATCATGTTGTTTCAAAAAACGGCACCAAGAAGGCGTTAATAACGTCGCATTCGTTTGCAACGTGTTAATAATACGCACTCCGTGAGGCGCATATTTTTGCTGTAACGCAATCGCGCGCTTATAAAAATCTAACCCCGCTAATAACGGCTCTCCACCTTGCCAGACAAAATTGATCTCTTTGGTGTAAGCCGGCTGGGCAGCTATATAATTTTTAATAAATGGCTCCAACATGGCTTTGAGCATTGGCGCCGCTTTCTGCTCATTATGCTGGGGGTAATAACAATAATCACACTTTAAATTACATCCCGAACCAACAGGCTTTAATAAAATATGAAAAGGAATTGCTGATTTTAATGATTTCCCCTGCAATCTGGGAGGGTCATAAAAAGAAATTTTCATATTAACCTCCCATCATTTCATATTTGCAGGCTCAATACGCTTATTTGTCTTCGGATCTATGCCGATATAGTTCCCTGTAGACTCATCGACACCGATGTAATCGATAGCCTCTCCTTTCGCTTCAATAATCATGCCGGTCTTGGCAAATTGTTCGTATTTCTTTTGCAGCTTTTGCACAATTTCAGGGTGTTTTGCCGCTAAATCACGGGTTTCAAGTGGATCTTCTTTTAAATTGAAAAGTTGCCAAGGAGCCATTTCTGCTTTTGGAGAGGCTTTCACTAAACGCCTTAATTTCCAATCGCCTTCGACTAACGCCGCTTGATTATGTAATTCGACACCAAATAGCTGCCGTGGATTAACAGTCGATTTGCCAAGGAAATGGGATTTAAAGCTCGTACCTAACATCGGTAATGGATGGATATTTTTGATCTGCTTATTAGCATCAATACCAGCAAATTCATATAGCGTTGGGGCAATATCGTAAACCGCCATCGGTGTTTTATCTATACTCCCCGCCTTACCAATACCCGGCCCAGTGATAATTAAATCGGTATTGATCCCCCCTTGAGCACTGGTCGTTTTATGGTAATTGGCATAAGGTGCATTACTGACATTCGCCCATTGAGGCCCCACAGAGACAAACGAATTCTTACGCCCAAGATTTTCATAGCTATTATCAAACTGTTTCCAATATTCAGGGTCTGACTCATAATAAAAACCGGATGCAGGGTTTGCACCATTATCTGTCGCAAAAATAATAATCGTATTTTTATCTCTCCCCGTCTCTTTTAGCGTATTAATAACGCCACCAATTTGATCGTCCATATAGGCAATCATTGCAGCATATACTTGCATCGTTTTAGCTGCATAGCGCTTTTCTTCAGGGGTTAATTGTTCCCATTCCTTATCCAAATTTAATTTCGGCATCGGTGTTTTATCGTTAATAATCCCTAATTCTTTCAAGCGATTTATTCTTTGCCGATAAATTTTGCCAAATCCTTCGTCATATTTTCCGTCAAATTTACGGATCCAGTCATCAGGCGCTTGGATAGGATCATGAGGTGTGGTGAAAGCGAGGTAAGCAAATATTGGTTGATCACTCGGAGTCTGTTTAATCCACTGTTCCAATTGCTGCGCATAGTTTTTACTTGAATAAAAATCGCTCGGCAACGAAACTTTCTCGCCATTTAACGTATAATACGTATGGAAACTTTCAACCGTTCCAAGCGGTTTAGCATCATCAAAATGACTGGTTCCTCCTCCCATAAAAGCAAATGCTTGATTAAAACCTCGGTCTGTTGGCCTCGCACCTTTGGTATAACCTAAATGCCATTTGCCTGACATCAACGTGTTATAACCCGCATCTTGGAAGCGTTCAGCCATGGTTACCACTCTATCCGTTAAGCGTAATTCATAACCTGGCTTGCCGACCGTATTTTCATACCACCACATCCCTCCCATTCCCGCTTGTTGGTTTGTGGCTCCAGTCATTAACATTGAGCGTGCAGGAGCAGACATCGGCGAAGTGTAATACTGGCTCATCCTGACACCTTGCTCAGCCATTTTTTGCAAATTTGGTGTTGGGATTTCCCCTCCAAAAGGGCTAATGTCCGAATACCCCATATCGTCGGCAATGATGATCAGAACATTAGGCCTATCATCGACTTCCCCCAATGCCACACCCGACATCACGGAACTTAATGCAATTGCTAGCAGTGTTTTTTTCATCACATCACCATATTGTTAATTTATTGTATCATTAACGTTAAATATAGTTTTGCTTTATGACTATCGTTCTTAGGTATGATATCTACAGGTAATGTTTTTCGCCGACATAACCACCGCATTGCTCACTTAGCAATCACTTGGCATTTTTTTTCATATTTATACTTTACAAGCATGAACAGGATGGGTAATATGCGCCTCGTTCTCAGGAACACAGCAATTCCTCCATAGTTCAGTCGGTAGAACGGCGGACTGTTAATCCGTATGTCGCTGGTTCAAGTCCAGCTGGAGGAGCCAAATTTTGAAAGCCCGCTTTTTAGCGGGCTTTTTCGTTATGCAGACTTGTTCTAACATTATTTGAATAAATCGCGTTCGTTAGCTAATAACTCTTTATTTCCCTTCTCTATGGTTTGCCTAAAACGTTATGAGAGATCTAAGAAATCAATAATGGTCAAGTGCTTTTTATTCATTTCTAACACTCGATTTTGTAAATATTGCTGAGTGATTTCATAACGGTCATTGTTAGCATATTTCACATAAACCATTCTTAGTAAAAAATAGAGCACAAAAAGTGCCAAGTTGAGCCCTAAGAATAACAACAGAATATGTAGATTAGCTATAAGCTCAGGAGCAAGGGAAAAAGAAAAAGGCATTAGTGAGAATGTCATAGTGAAACCAAAGAGAATGGCGAATTTTAATGAAAACATTACGCTATATCTTTTGAAGAAAAAAATATATTGAAGTAAATAGGTAAGCTGATTGACTCGTATTATTAATGAGACCAATCACCGCTTTTTTCTCATCATGGATAATCTCAACATCATCCCCTTTTGCAACAATAAATGGCGCTTGGCTCCTCATAAAGATACTATTTTCCTTTCTTCGTTCATGAGTACCACAATAGTAAATATTGCCCTTACTGTGAATATAATGGTAATTATTGGATACATCAATTTCTACCCTTTTATCAGCAACATAGTTACTTATATGTACATTCTTATTAGTAGTTTCCTTTTCCTCAACTTCAAAATGACTAACATGCAAACCTAATTTTTTTATACGATTAATATTTATATCAGAATTACTTTCTATATAATAATGCTCAGTGAAACTCAATTTATTAATTATCTTTCTTAACAGAAAAAACATATAGAAATAGGCTTTTTTATTGAATATTCCAGTTTCACTTTGTCCCTTTTCTTTTTGTAAATTTAGAATCGCCGAATTAAAAGGAGAACATAACATTATCCACAATCCTTTTACCCCATAAATCAAACCTATGTAAACAATTGCCATCATAATAAATGCTATTCCTGATAGGAATATATCTGCTTTATAATCATTATCAGGATCGCCATGATAATTAGCACAAAAAAATTAAAGATAAATACAAAATCTCCCTCTCCTCGCTCGTAATCAGTCGTCAATTCACATCCATTTTCAGCGATTAACCAATATAACCAATAATCACCACTATCGAGTTGACTAACACAAACCTTTAATTTTTCATTTTTTTTGATACTGTCTAATTTGGGAAGTATTTGGGGAAATTGAGAGCTATAACAATATAAAACCTTATTTGATGCTATGATCCTTATAATGTCATCACCACAAATTTGTTGAATATCATATCGGTCAAACTGTACCTCAATGACCGTAGTATCCTTTGGCACATGCTCCTCCTTGTTCTATTCCATTTTTAGTTTTATCGTACGTTAAGATAACGTGCCTACTATTATTAAATCAGTTATCCATACTAAAATATGCAAACCAAGCCACAAAAATAGCAATGACCATTCATCGCAAATACCACAATTATAGCGATCAGTTTATTTTTAGCACCTGTCAGATCCCTTATTCGATGAAAGTTACAGCAATTCGATCACATAACAAGCAATCGAACTTTTATTGCTGTTTCTTCTTTGACTTTTAGAATCAGTAACGCTAATATTCCTCTCGCTTTAAGGCGTTCCTCCATAGTTCAGTCGGTAGAACGGCGGACTGTTAATCCGTATGTCGCTGGTTCGAGTCCAGCTGGAGGAGCCAATCTCTTCTTATTTAATTCATCTTAATTCACCCAACCTTATCTTAAATTTATATTTGTTCTGTCCTATAATCAAACCATTCTTTTTCAAGATAATTGTGAATTAACATAGCTATTTTATCGTTTTCGTTTTATCATTCTGCTCCGGCTTGAGCATTTCGCTCATTACTCTATTTACCCTTTACGGAGCCGGTTTCATGACAACTGCAACAACTTTAACGATCCGCCGCCCAGATGATTGGCATGTTCATTTTCGCGATGGTGATATGCTAAAAACTGTTGTGCCTTATACCAGTCAATTCTTCGGTCGCGCCATTGTCATGCCAAATCTCGTTCCCCCTGTCACGACAATAGAGATGGCTAAAGCATATCGTGAACGTATTATTCAAGCAGTTCCTGAAGGTGATCGCTTTACGCCATTAATGACGTGTTATTTAACTGACACCACGAATGCTGATGAACTAATACGCGGCTTTCATGAAGGGGTATTTACTGCTTGTAAACTGTACCCTGCCAATGCAACAACCAATTCAAGCCGCGGAGTCTCTGATATAAAAAATATCTACTCTGTACTTGAGGCAATGGAGCAAGCAGGAATGCCATTATTGATCCATGGAGAAGTCACATCCAGTCAGATTGATATCTTTGATCGCGAAGCTCGTTTTATTGAGCAAGTCATGGAACCTCTTAGAAAAACATTCCCTAAATTAAAGGTGGTTTTTGAGCACATCACCACTAAAGAAGCTGCCCAATATGTACTAGGGGGCGATGACTATCTAGCAGCTACATTAACACCACAACATTTAATGTTTAATCGCAATCACATGTTAGTTGGCGGTGTGCGCCCACATTTGTACTGCCTGCCTATTCTAAAACGCAATGTTCACCAAGAAGCATTGCGTGCAGCCGTTGCTTCAGGCAGTGATCGTTTCTTCTTAGGAACGGATACAGCACCTCATGTTCAACATCGTAAAGAGTCCTCCTGTGGCTGCGCTGGGGTTTTTAATGCTCCAACAGCACTTGCAGCTTATGCAACAGTTTTTGAAGAACTCGGCGCACTTGCTCATTTTGAAGCCTTCTGCTCATTAAATGGTCCTAAGTTCTATAATTTACCTGTTAATGATGGCTTTATTCAGTTAACTAAAGAAGAAAATATAACCACCTCATCCATTGAGTGCGGCCATGATGCACTGATCCCTTTCCTTGCAGGTGAGGATGCTCGCTGGTCTGTACGCGTTGTTGACTAGTCATATCGACGGGAAGCTCATCACTTCCCGTTAGTCCTTTTCCCTTTTTTGTCACTTTTTTGCATAATCTGTCATTTGGATGCAAAAAAAAGCGTATTTTTCTTTTCAATTGGCAAAATCCCCTTATACTGATTGATACTCGTTATGAGTTTTTCGCTCTTAGTCAGTTATCGATATATATTTATCACGCAGTATGATTAGGAGGTGTTTATGAATAGAAAAAATGAAGTGATTCAGACTCACCCTGTTGTTGGCTGGGACATCAGTACTGTTGATGCCTATGATGCAATGATGTTGCGTTTGCATTATCTCCCAGAAAAAAGTGAAAACAGTGAGAACGCCATTGTTGATAAAACAATGTGGTTAACAACCGATGTAGCCAGACAACTTATTGATATTCTACAAGCCGGTATTGATAAAATAGAGTCCGGTGATTATGTAGAGCCTGACTTTAAAACGCACTAGTGAAAATAATGGATATTTGGTAATAACCAAATATCCATTAACACCATCAATAATTCATATCTTTTTAGTATATTAAATCTTTATACTTCTAATAATTAACATTCATAATATAAAAATAATAATAGTTATTTTTATATTAATTGCAAAAACAAACTAAATTAATTATTTTTTATCACTAGTTTATTGACTTTAATATCCATTCCAATTTATTGTAATCCTCTTTCGAACAAGGATGTTCCTTATGAGAATACTCATTATTGATGAATGTTATTATACTCGAATTGGTATTACTGAATACTTATCTTCAAATAAAAAACTTGAGTTTATTAGTGTAGGATGTATTGATGAAGCTATTCATTGTATTAACAATAGTAAACCCAATATCATACTCGTGAATTTAACTTATTATTGTCACCATTCCAATTACTGTTTAACTTTAAAAAAGCTATTAAGCACATCAAATGAGATTAGATTCTATATCTACATTAATGCCCCTTATCCAATATCTGATAAGCCACTATTACTTAAAGATAATTATTTTATTATGTCTAAGAAAATCATTATCCCTACGTTAGATAAAGTGATCAATGATGCGGAACAAATAGAAAAAACAATAAGGCTAACTAATAATTCAAACTCATCAATATTTACACTAAAAGAACAATGCATTATTAATAGTTGGATGAATGAAACACCGAATCATATTATTTCAAAAAAACTGGGGATCAGTAATAGCACCGTTTATTCACAAAAAAGACATATTGTCACCAAAGTCTATGTTAAAAATCGTATTGAGCTATTTTTTATTTATAATATTTTTAAATATCTCTATTAAAAAAAGCCCTTAATCGGGCTTTTTTATGAGTGACTAATTATCGTTATTTAATAGGCCATCACTTAAGCGATGACGTGATTTATTAAATATTTTATTGCTGACTTCACGCCCTGCTCGACGTGCACGTTGCACTTCTTCTGGCAGTTTCATCTCCTCAGTACAGGCAACACTACAGCAGCCTTCATATTTTTCTGCGCATGAAGGGCACTGAATAAATAATAAATGGCAGCCATCATTACGGCAGTTCGTATGCGTGTCACAAGGTTCACCACATTGATGGCAGTGAGCCAATACTTCATCAGTAATGCGCTCCCCCATGCGGTTATCAAACACAAAGTTTTTCCCTTTAAAACGTAACGGTAAACCTTGCTCTTTGGCTTTACGCGCATATTCAATAATACCGCCTTCAACGTGGTATACGTTCTTAAAGCCATTATGCAGCATGTAAGCACTCGCTTTTTCGCAGCGGATCCCACCTGTACAATACATGACTATATTTTTATCTTTTTGTTCCTGTAGCATATCTACAGCCATTGGCAGCTGATCTCTGAAAGTATCAGAAGGCACTTCAATCGCATTTTCAAAATGACCAACCTCGTATTCATAGTGGTTACGCATATCTACAAATACGGTATTCGGGTCATCAATCATCTCATTCACTTCATGTGCTTTAAGATATTGCCCTGTCTTTGAGGCATCAAATGAATCGTCAGTAATCCCATCCGCAACCACACGATCACGGACTTTCATGCGTAAGACCCAGAAAGATTTACCATCATCATCAATAGCGATGTTAAGACGTAAATTATTCAGTTCAGGGCTAGTGCTATAAATCAGTTCGCGCAACGCTTCGACATTTGATGATGGCACGCTGATTTGAGCGTTGATACCTTCTTTAGCGATATACACACGACCAAACACATTAAGTGCTTTGAACTTCACATACCAATCGTTGCGAAATTCTACTGGGTCGTGGATGTTGAAATATTTATAAAACGAAATCGTGGTACGTGGCTCAGTCTCCGCCAACATACGCTCTTTAAGAATTTTATTTGAAATTTGATTATGTAACACTGGCATGGTGTTCTTTAAACCCTTATAACTCATTGATATTAATTTAATAAAATGTACCAGTGTCCACATAGTGTCCACACTAGCCATTATGACTATTATCGCTGTTATTTTGTGAATAAAAAACCCTGAATGTTAAAAGGTTTTATATTGAATATTACAATGCCCTCTCGATAGTAAGTTGCACCATAAATTTATTTCACATTGAAATTAAGTTATGTTATAACATTTTCTGCCTATTTGACTTACTCGTTGAAATGTGCCGCTTATGAAATTCAATGTGTTATTCCTCAGTTTGTGTTTAGTCTTTTCTTTCAAGAGTTTTGCTCACCCCCATAGCTTTATCGATATGCAGGTCATACCCGAAATCAACCAACAGCAAGTTATCGGCCTGACATTCACGTGGAAGATGGATCCAATGACCTCTGCGGATATTGCTTATGAGTTAAAAAATAGCCAAGAAGATGACATTCAATGGAAAACGCAAGCGGCAACATTAATGGCAAATATTCTTGCTCAGGACTATTTCACCGACTTTTATTCACAAGGTAAAAAAATAGCTTTTCAAGCGATACCAAGCCATTACCGCTTACAACGTGAAGGGCTACAGCTTATTTTTTCATTTACTGCGCGATTAAAACAACCCGTGCCGATAAAAGGATTGGATATCGAGTTTATGACTTATGACCCGACATTTTTTGTCAGCATGACCTATCCCAATCAACAGGCGGTTATTCTATCTAACACGCTAGACTCCCAATGTAAAATGACGCTCAACGAGCCTAATGTCACTGATGAGTTACGCTTTTATGCCTACTCGCTCGATATCAATCAAACACCTGAAGATGACACCACATTAGGGCTGCAATTTGCTCAAAAGGTGAAGATTGCATGCCAGTAATTCAACATAATAAGCCCAAGCACCTAAACTTAATCATCATTGGTGTAGTTTTCATCGCTCTCTGCGCCGCCGGCGCTTATCTCTACCAAAATTGGTCAGTTTGGTTACAAACCAGTGTTGCTTGGCAGCGCCAGCTCAATCTTTTACTCTCGGAATTACTGCAATCGACTCAGCACGACCCATTACAAGCAGGTAGCTTGCTAGTCGCTGTCAGCTTTTTATATGGGCTCCTTCATGCACTAGGCCCAGGTCATGGTAAGCTGATCATTAGCACCTATATCGCCACCCACCCAACACGTTTAAAACAAAGTGTTATCCTTAGTCTACTCGCTTCTTTATTACAAGGTGCCGTGGCGATTGTGTTAGTTTCAGCTGTATTAGTGGTTTTCCAGCTCTCTACTCGCCACTTGAATATGGTTAGCTTATACAGCGAAAAACTCAGTTATGGTTTCGTTGTTTTGCTGGGTGCCTTATGTTGCTACAAAGCATTTCATCAATGGCGAAAAGCCAGAAATAAACGGACAGCATCAGTCTTACATATCCAGCGCCTTTTGCCGTTAAATTCAACCTCAATATCCGCTATCAAGCCACCGCCTAAAATGGCTCCTCTTTGCCAGTGTGGTCACCAACATGTTGTCTCAAGTCAGCAGTTACAAGCCTCTTTACGCACCCAAGCCATTTTGGTGCTATCTATGGGGCTGCGACCTTGCTCCGGTGCATTATTGGTATTGCTTTTTTCTTATGTGATTGGGGTGTATACGTGGGGGATCTTCGCTGCACTAGCCATGGCAATGGGAACCGCATTCACCATCAGCCTTATTGCTTTGTTTGTCTATTTTATGCGTCATCACGCAATGCGGCTGACCAAAACTCAGGGGATCTCTTTTTCGCCTTACTGGCGCGCGCTCCTTTATTTGTGTACAGGGTTAATTTTTATTCTGTTAGGTGTCTTGATGTATCAAAGTGTGATGCTCACTGAAACAGCGTCACCTTTGCTATCGCCACGAATACGCTGATCAAAAGACGAAAAAAAGGAGGGCTCCCCCTCCTAGGCATCTGCCGAAGTTACGATGAGGTAGCCACATCGTAAAGCGCAATGTCAACTGTCTAAACTTATGGTGACCAGCGCAAAGTGCGCTGGTCTGTTATTACTTTTAACCGATTAATTCAATTCGAGCCGGTAAGCCTTGTCTCACTGAGGCACCGGATACCCAATCTAACCAAGTATTCGCCACTTCACGCGTCGGGTCGGCAAAACCTAAATCATTTAGGTTAATGCCTGAACCATTCGCAGCGTTCATTGGCATTGGCTCACCATCAAGGTAATGCTGTTTAGCCCCCATTTCTTTATGACCATAACCATGTTCGATGGCTAAAACCCCTGGCATAACACCGTCTAACACACTGATTTGTGCTTCAACATGACCGCCTGGCGTAGTTATCTTGACCCAATCTCCATGCTTAACCCCCATTTTTTGGGCATCATCAGGGTGAATAGCCACAAGATTGGTAGGTTTCACATGGCGTAAACGTTCAATCATTGTCGTTGAGCTACTCATGACATGGGATTTAAATGACATAAGCTTTAACGGCCATTCTGTTGGTGGGAAAACCTTATTCACATCTTCCCCATTCGCTAAACGAGGTGGATAGTAAGTTGGACAACCACTATAGCGCTCCCCCGTAATCGCATGACGGTTCACCGCCACCGTTGGGTTCCAAATCTGCAACCCTTTCTTCCACTGAGGCCCTGTTGCATCACCATCCCACGCTTTTTCATAAGGCGCAAAACGACCACCGCGAGTATAGATATAGGCAACACGACGGATCTCTTCCGGTTTGAGTGTTTTTTCCATTGCAGGCAAAATCCGTTCCACACCACTGATTTGGATGTCTTCATTTGCTGCTTCTGGCACTGGTTTTTCACCTAACCATGCCATATTTGCAGCGACACGTAGGTAATAATCTTCAGCACAATTAAGTGGATATTTATTTCCATCCATATCTTCAATCACGTTGTCACCAAACCCAGGAAGGTCGAGCGCTTTCGCCACTGCGATACAAAATGCTTCCATTGAAATAGGCTGACCGTCGGCCGTTTTCGCGGTACGTGCTCCAACAATTGGCCAGCGAGCAGTACTGGCTTTCACTTGAACCCCCGACCAAGCCCCACTAAAGCCCCAACTTTCAAAGTTATGGGTATCCGGCACAATATAATCCGCCAGCGCTGTTGTCTCATTCATAAAGGCGTCAATACCAATGATAAGTGGAAGATGTTTTGGGTCTTTCAGCTTTTCTTCCATCACCTGACGAATGCCTGCAATACCGTAAACAGGGTTAGTCATGTTGGTGATCCATGCCTTAAGTGGATACGGATAACCCATCAACGCTGACGCTAATTGTTCAGTTAACTGACCTTTAGCAAACGGATACCATGGTGCTTTTGCAGGATAAGGATTTTCACCAGCAGCAACGCGAGTCTTGAATTCATCTGATTTTTCATAGGATTCGTTACTACGGGATAACACAACACCTTTTGGTTTCACTTTGCCAGCGTAGCTCGTTATCTTGTAACGAGGACCATCGCTTTCACCGTTGAATTTACCACCACCTACTGATACCCCACCTTTCAAATTCAGGTTACCAATAAGCGCATTCAGCATAATGACCGACCACGCGGTATAGAATCCATTACCCCCCATCATACCGCCATGCGAGATCACCGCAGCTTTACGATCATAAGAGGTTAATGCACGCCCCAGTGACTCAATGGTTTTAACTGGAACTTGGCAGCGTTCGCTATACTCTTCCAACGTCATGCGCTCAGCCGCTTCTTTCAAACATTGGAAACTAGATTTAACCGTGACTTCGCTACCATCGTGCAATGTCACCTGACGCGTGACAAACAGCTCTGCCTGCGTCACATCATCTGCGGGTTTTAGCTCACCTGACGCATCCTGAACCAAATATGCTTTTTTGCTGTCATCATCTTCCGCCATCTGACCATTAAGATGTGAAGCGATCAATAATTGCCCTGCTAATGGATGCTCGTCATCAGTGATCACTAAATGAGTAGAGTTGGTCCAGCTCTTTTCGCCAACTGCTTTCATCGATTTTTCGCTTGGTACGCGCAAATATGCGGCATTGTAACGCTCATTTTCGATGATCCAACGGATCATTCCCATGACTAATGCCGCATCCGTTCCCGGCTGCACAGGAACCCAATGCCCATGATCATTCGCCAGAGTCGTTGTAAGTGGCAATGCAGGGGCAACCACAACATAGTTAAAATTGTCACGTAAACGTGCAGATGCCAGTTGGCGACCTTGGCGTTTAAATGGGTTACCCGACTGT
The DNA here is from genome assembly GCF_028477945.1 of Providencia sp. PROV261. Lineage (NCBI taxonomy): Bacteria > Pseudomonadati > Pseudomonadota > Gammaproteobacteria > Enterobacterales > Morganellaceae > Providencia > Providencia sp. PROV261. The sequence goes on from NZ_JAMPMC010000002.1 coordinate 42,620, forward strand.
GCTGGCGATGTTCCAATAAATAGCGCAAAACGAACATTATCCCAATCCGGTTTGACGTGCGCATTTTTATCCAGATCATCCATTAGTGCCCCAGAGCCAGCACGGTATGCCAGACCACAATAGGAGCCATGGGCACCAAAGTTTTTACTGCCAAAAGCATTTTGGGCAAAGCGGCGTATAAAACCATCACGACCATCATCCCCCGCGTTAGTCACCAGCAGTTGGTTGGCTTTGGGGCCTAATTTAGGTTGTGATGGATCGAGAGGCGTTTCAAGGTCACGGATCGCCCGTAAGCCATCAACATGCCCTTCACCAAATAAATCGCCCCCTTCAACCACTTCTTTGATTAATTGTTCAAAACTGATACGTTCCCATTTACCTTCACCACGTTTACCAACACGTTTCATCGGCTCTAGGATACGCAATGGGCTAGTTAACCCTTCCATTAAGGTTGCACCGCGAGCACACGCCGTGGAGCGATGTTCTAACCCACTTTCGCCGCCCATTTTATTAAACGCCGTTTTCAGTGGCATACCATACGGGAAATGTTTTTCGTGAGACAGAGGGTGATATGGATTCCCCGCAATACGTAGCACTTCGTTTTTTGCCGTATCGACACGAGCACGGATCCCACATTGAGTCCAGCATCCAAAACATTGGGTCATCGCAATAACTTGGCTAGGATCCTCTTTCCAACCACCGTTAGCTTGCCCCTCTGGGCGCAATGAGTTGCCATGAATACGATCTAATGTGACTTTACCGGAAGTGCCATTGGCGAGGCCATCAACTGCACGCTTAGCCACATCACGGTAACCTGCACCAAATAGTGCTAAACCACCGACAACTAAACCACCTTTGAGCCACTGACGTCTTGAGAATTTAGCCATGTTGCACTCTCCTAGCAAACCAACGAACACCTTCACGAATAATAATAATCAGAGCGATCCACAAACCAAACGTACCAAGTAGAGCTAACAGTCCGTCCGTTCCCATCGGGAAGTGATATGGATTAACTAACACGTTATATTTTGGCACCGCTTGAACTTCCATTAGGAAAACCCAGCGCAAGCTCCACGTTAGCCCCATCGCCACTAATGCCGCTACTGTGATATAAACCATTGAGCGTGTAGCCTTTAATGTCATGATTGACATTGCCAATGCCACAACCCACAGTGCGCATATCCCCATGAGCATCCACCAGCCAGGGCTTGCGACCTCTAGTTGATGACGAACAGCAATACCCGAAACAGTGTCACCCGATAACCACAATGCAAAGCAGACAGCTAACAGAAGCAAGCTAATTGCCTGAAGACGTGCTAAGCGCTGCTGGTATTGAGGTTCACGACGAGCCCCCAAGCTAATTAACGCAGGAACCGCTTGCATTGCACTAAAGAACAGCAGTACAGGGATCCACCAGCTAAACCAAATAGGTCGTGCGATCAGCACCGAGGCTTCACGACCGGTATATAACAATAAACCTACCGCAGACAGCGCTGACAGTAAGGCCACCCAACGTGTTGCTTTAAATTCTTTTTTCCAAATTAATTTCACCAACAATGCAACAAAGTAGAGGCCGCTAAAAGTGGTAAACAATGGCAGTAAAACTGAGCCCCACCACATCCATGACCAAATAGTTGGATGAGCATAGAAGTGCCAAACACGCGCCGTTTGGTGTAAGTCGGCGGTCAGCGCTAATGGAGCCGTGATCCCCATCGTTATCGTGATAAAGACGGCAGTCATCTCTAATCGGCTATTTTCACTCTTACCTTGCCAGTGCAAGTAACAAGCATAAAGTGTCGCGCAAGCCGCGATACCGATAAAAAAGAAGTATTGAACGGCCCAAGGCAACCAGAAAAACTCTTGTGGCTGTGCCATAATTTCCGAAATATAGGTCACTTGTTCGCTCATCAGAATACCTCCTGCCATAATGCGGGTTGCCCTTTACCGGCTAGCGGTTCAACAAAAGCATCATCCAAGCCTAAATAAAACACTTGAGGTAATGTGCCACTTTCCGGTTTCAGCACTTTAATTTCGGCTTTATGTTCTTCGAGCATTTTCCGGATCGTACTGTTTGGATCTCTTAAATCACCAATAATTCGCGCGCCACCAACACAGGACTCAACGCAGGCTGGTAGTAAGCCGACTTCAAGACGATGCGCACAAAATGTACATTTATCTGCGGTTTGGGTCGTATGGTTGATAAAACGCGCATCATATGGGCAAGCTTGTACACAATAAGCACAACCAACACAGCGCTCATTATCAATAACCACAATTCCGTCTTCCCGTTGAAACGTGGCTTGTACTGGGCAAACGGGCACACAAGGCGGGTTATCACAGTGGTTACACAAACGTGGTAATAGGACGTTTGCCACGCCCTCCTGCCCTTTTAAAGAAACTTGATATTGGTTAACCGTCGTACGAAACTGACCTTGCGGTGTCTGATTTTCAACAGAACAACTAACGGTACAGGATTGACAGCCGATACAACGGCGTAAGTCAATCAGCATGCCATAACGTTTTTCAGGGTTACCTTCGCGGCGAGTTGGGGAGAAATTGAGTCCAGCTTCGGCAATCGGTATTAACGATGCCCCCGCGGTGACTGCCCCTAATTGTTGTAGAAATTTTCGTTTACTCAGATCCATAATTGGCTCCAGTAGGACATTGCTAATGCAAAAACAGATGGTAAATATTAGTATGCTTTTGGTTTTACAGGCTTTATTTACCGTTACCTCAACCTATTTTTGATAACCACGGTAATTCTTATTTCTCTTTAAAAACGGTGTGTTATCTTTAATTAGCTTTATTGTATGAGGGGCTGCGTAACGACCCTATTGTGGTTTACCACATACCCGTAACTAAATTGATCTAACGCAACGAATAACCCAAATATGTTAAAGAAATCATCTATGTCTTTGTATCGCCTACTGTTCATCTTGCTTCTTACTGGCAGTTTTCCTGCTATGGCGGCTGAGTGGAAAATCGGGGTGCTTGCACTACGCGGTGCAAACTCAACACAATCCCACTGGCAAATATTAGCCGACACATTAAATGAGTCTCTACCGGGTGAACATTTCACGTTACAGCCACTTAACTTGGATGAGATGCGTGACGCAATTGCAGAGCGTAAGATAGACTTTCTGCTGACAAACCCTGCTCAATTTATCCAACTCGATAGTCGCTATCATTTACGCTGGTTACTTTCATTGCGTTCATCCGTAGAGCCTGATAGCGCCACTCGTAACGTTATCGGAAGCCTTATTTTAGTGCGGGCAGACAGTGATATTAACGAGGTAAAAAACCTAATTGGTAAAAAAGTGGGGGCAATTTCTCCAGACGCTTTCGGCGGCTACCTTTTAGGTTATAAGGTACTCAGAGATATGGGGTATGACGCAGAAAAAGATTTTCGTATGCAGTTTCTCGGTTTCCCCGCCGATGCGCTCTTATATGCCTTACGCGATAGCTCACTTTCGGCTGCTATCATCCCTGTTTGCTTATTGGAAAATATGGACAGTGAAGGATTAATTGATAAAAACCAGTTTCGGCCTTTAATTGAGCATGCGAGCACTCTACCTTGTAAGACCAGCACTGAGCTTTACCCTAACTGGTCATTTGCTGCCTTGAATGATGTCCCCGATAATTTAGTTGATAAGGTGACCAAAACATTACTTTCATCCGATAAATCTGGAATGCGTTGGGGCGCCCCAGCATCAGTGAACCAAGTCGAAACCTTGTTACGTGATGTAAACCAACATCCACAGCAACGGCAAATTTGGCAAGACATTATGAGTTGGTTGATCCAGCATCAACTGTCGCTAGGCCTCGTCTTACTCTTTTTTATCTTACTTGGGGTCAATCATGTTTGGATAGCCTTCCTAGTTCGCCGCCGTAGCCGCCAATTAGAAGAGGCTCACAATCGCTTACGCCAACAGGAAGCGAATTTAGAAAAAGCTCAGCGATTAAATATATTAGGTGAAATGGCCTCAGGGTTTGCCCATGAGCTTAACCAGCCACTTTCCGCGATCCGCCACTACGCACAAGGTTGTATTTTACGTCTCAAAAAAGAGTCAGATGATCATCCCCTGATTAATGCCTTAACAAAAATTGATAATCAAGCGCAACGCGGGGCCGATATTATTCGTAATCTTCGCCTATGGGCTGGGAAACCTCACCAAGAGGTCGCACTGCAACTGAGTGAGCAGCATGTTATACCGACGATACAACATATTTGGCAATTACTACGGGTATCGCAACATTATCCACAGGTCAAACTCATGTTACCGGATAGCCGTGACGTTTCATTGAAGCTACCTGAAACACTGCTGGATCAACTGCTATCAAACCTCATTAGTAATAGCTTGCAAGCCGGCGCGACAACATTATGTTTTAGCTTTCACTTTGCCCCAGAACGGTTTTTACTCGTACTACAAGATGATGCAGGCGGCATGCAGCCTGAACAACTGACTCAAGGGATCACGCCTTTTGCAACCACTAAAAAAGAGGGATTAGGGCTAGGTTTAGTGATCTGCCAGCGATTGATCCAAAGCCAAGGGGGCGACATTCGCATTGAAAATAACGTGAGTGAGGCTGGCTTAAATGGGCTAAGAGTAACCCTCATTTTCCCGTACCATCATGGAAAATCGAGCGAAACATAGCCTTATTCAGTAACGATAAATAGGACTTTCGCATACTATTGATAACATTAACTATGTTAATATGTAAAAATACATTCATCATGAATTTAAACATTGATATCCCAATTTGATGAAGTGAGGTTCTATTCATGCCTGTTATCCATCTGGTGGACGACGATCCGGCAGTTACCGATGCTTGCCAATTTCTCCTTGAAACGCTCGGTTATACCGTCGTTGTTTGGAATGACAGTGAACAATTTGTTCAACAAGCCGACCTTCACCAAGAGGGCGTGGTACTCCTCGACATGCGTATGCCAAAACTGGATGGTCGCCAAGTTCACCAACTGCTCAAAGCCCAACAAAGCACATTAGCGGTGATCTTTCTCTCTGGTCATGGCGATATTCCTATGGCCGTCGAACAAGTCAAACTAGGCGCTGTCGATTTTCTACAAAAACCAATTGATAGCCAGCTATTAGCAAAAACACTTGAGCAAGCACAAGAAAAAACCCAACAAGCCACGGCAAGTTATCTTATTCAGCAGCGTTACCAAACACTGACACCAAGAGAAAAAGAGATTTGCAAATACGTTTTGCAAGGCTTAATTAACCGGGAAATCGCCGATGTGGCCTGTGTTTCTGTTCGAACCGTCGAAGTGCATCGTTCTCGCATGATGGAAAAAATGGCAGTACGGAATTTGGCCGAACTGATGAGTACCCTACAGACGGCCAATTTATTAAATGAATAATTTGTTATACTCACCATACTTTAGGTGGCAACGCTGTTAATTAAGTGAATTTACTCAAATTACAGCCTTAGGTCTCTACTGACCTGCCCCTCAAATTATTTAGAGTATATAATAGATACTATTGATAATTTGATTGCTTTTAGCACTGGCTTGCTTGCTCATCTCATGGCCTTCTAGTCGCTAAAATCAATCTGTTAATCGCTGTTGTCATAAAAATTTAAACAACTCACAACGGCCTTCAGTCACTAACCTAATTTTTTGGAAACCAATGATACAAGCTCCAAAGTTTGATAAAAGTTTATTACACCCACGTTACTGGCTCACTTGGTTTGGTATCGGTCTGCTTTACGTACTGGTTCTTTTGCCCTATCCCATGATTTATTGGATGGGAACCCGTTTAGGCTTATTGTCCAAACATTTGCTAAAAAAACGCGCCCAAATTGCCGATCGCAACCTAGCGCTCTGTTTTCCTGAAATGAGCTTAGAAAAACGCCAACACTACATTGATAAAAATTTTGAGTCCGTGGGTATGGGGGTTTTTGAAACAGGCATGGCATGGTTTTGGCCTGAATGGCGCATACGCCGCTGGTTCAAAATCGAAGGGCGTGAACATATGATTGCGGCTCAATCGACAGGCCGTGGCATTATTGTATTAGGGATCCATTTTCTGACATTAGAGCTTGGTGCAAGAGCTTTCGGTATGCTTAACCCCGGCATTGGCGTTTACCGTCCAAATGATAATAAATTAATGGACTGGCTTCAGACCCGAGGACGCCTACGCTCTAACAAATATATGTTGGACCGCAAAGACGTCAAAGGGATGGTACGCAGTCTCAAACAAGGGGAAATATTGTGGTATGCCCCCGACCATGATTATGGTCCTCGAAATAGCTCGTTTGCCCCACTATTTGCAGTAAAAAATGCAGCAACCACCAATGGCTCAGCGATCTTATTGCGCTTAGCGAATCCGCTTATTGTTCCTTTTATTCCGCGTCGCTTACCCGCAGGAAAAGGTTATGAGTTGGTTATTCAACCTGCTGTCGATGATTTCCCTATCGATGATGAAGTCGCGGTTGCAACCAAAATGAATCAACTTATTGAGCAAGCGATATTATTAGCCCCCGAACAATATATGTGGCTACACCGACGTTTTAAAACGCGCCCCAAAGGAGAAACTTCTTTGTACGGTGATTTAGACAAAATCCATCATTAGATAAAACACAACGGCTGTCAGTTATCTGGCAGCCGTTGTGTTTTAAGCATAAACAGTTGAGCAAGGAGTCTATGTTAAACAGAAACAGTTATTGGAAACGTAATCTTTATGTCGTTTGGTTCGGTTGTTTTTTAACCGGTGCGGCATTTAGCCTGATCATGCCTTTTCTTCCGCTTTATATTGAGGAGTTAGGGGTTACCGATCACAGCTCATTAAACCTATGGACAGGAGCCGTTTTCAGTATTACGTTTTTGTTTTCCGCTATTGCCGCTCCATTTTGGGGGCGTTTATCTGACCGCAAAGGCAGAAAGTTGATGCTACTACGCTCAGCACTCGGTATGGCAATAGTGATGGTGCTCATTGGTTTCGCTCAAAACATTTGGCAATTATTGATACTAAGGGCCTTATTAGGACTACTCGGTGGATTTGTGCCCAATGCAAATGCCCTCATCGCCACACAAGTTCCCGTGAAAAAAAGTGGTTGGGCAATGGGCGTATTAGCGACGGGCGCCGTTAGTGGTGCCCTGATCGGTCCATTGATTGGCGGGTTACTTGCTGACCAATATGGCTTACGCCCCGTTTTCTTTATTACTGCAACGGTCCTCTTTATTTGTTTTATTGTGACCTTATTCTATGTTCGTGAACGTTTTACCCCTGTTTCACGTAAAGACGCGCTGAATAACAAACAAGTATTTGCCTCCCTCAAAAATAAGAATTTGGTGATTAGCTTATTTTTTACCACCATGATTATTCAAGCTGCGATTGGTTCCATCAACCCTGTCATTACACTCTATGTTCGTGATCTTGCAGGCACGACTGAGAATTTAGCCTTTATTAGCGGGGTAATTGCCTCAATTCCAGGGGTTGCAGCGCTACTCAGTGCGCCTAGATTGGGGAAACTAAGTGATCGTATCGGGCCAGAAAAAGTGCTACTTGCAGTATTAGCGGCCTCTATTTTCGTTTTATTCCCTATGGGATTGGTGAGTAATTACTGGGAGTTGGGGGCGCTGCGTTTCTTGCTCGGTGCATTAAACGCCGCTTTATTGCCCGCAGTACAAACATTAATTATCTATAACATCTCACATCAAGTGACAGGGCGCATTTTCAGCTACAACCAAGCCTTGCGGGATGTTGGGAACGTGACTGGCCCGCTAATGGGCTCGTTTGTGGCCGCAAGCTATGGCTTTAGAGCCGTCTTTTTCTTTACCGCTGCCTTAGTTCTATTTAACTTACTTTATTCATGGTACATCATTAAACGTCAATCTCAGGATTGTAAATCACCATCGGCCTAATAGAAAAGAGAGGGCTAAGCCTTCTCTCGCTGCTGAACAAAACATCCCATCACGTTCACTGTGAATAATCGGTAGAGTTATTTATTCATTTCCCTCATTTATTGTAGGTATAACAGCATTTTATGCAAAAAACACAGAAAACATAACATAAATTTATGTTTTATAAGACTATGTTTCTTTTATAATCACCTCTTTTCTTGTCAACAAAATTCCTGTATTGTCGCCTACCTTATCGTGAAAAATGCGAGTGATATCGACTTTTCACCTTAAAAAAACACTTTTCACAATAAATATATTCTGTTTTTCAGTGTTTTTATAATAATGTATGTTAAAAATATGTTTACAAAATGAAGTTAACATATCTCTAAATTTTGGCACCTACCACTTTGTCAGGTGTTTTTTCAAGCACAACTAATCAAAATATAATTTATCGGAGTTCACAGATGAGTCATTCTGCGACTAAAACAAAAACCTTTTTTGGGCATCCATACCCACTGAGTTCACTCTTCCTCACGGAAATGTGGGAAAGGTTCTCTTTCTATGGCGTGCGCCCACTGCTCATCTTGTTTATGAGTGCCGCACTGCTACAAGGGGGAATGGAGTTACCTATTGAGCAAGCTTCCGCTATCGTCGGGATCTTTGCTGGTGGGGTTTATATCACATCACTTCCTGGTGGCTGGCTAGCAGATAACTGGCTAGGGCAGCGCAGAGCGGTTTGGTACGGCTCGTTAATCATTGCATTCGGCCACTTATCAATCGCAATGTCTGCGTTTTTAAGCAATACCTTCTTCTTTGTTGGTCTCCTATTAATCGTGTTAGGAACTGGTTTGTTTAAAACCTGTATCACGGTTATGGTGGGAACACTCTATAAAAAAGAAGATACTCGTCGTGACGGTGGTTTCTCCTTGTTCTATATGGGGATTAACATGGGGTCGTTTATCGCTCCACTGATCATCGGCCCTTTGCATGAAAAATACGGCTGGCATCTTGGCTTTGGTCTTGGCGGTATCGGTATGCTGATTGCACTCTTGATTTTCCGTTTCTATGCCATCCCACAAATGCGCCGCTACGACAAAGAAGTCGGGTTAGATTCAACGTGGAACCGCCCAACTGTCGAGCGTAAAAATGTCGGTAAATGGGTAACGCTCGCTATGGCAATCCTCGCGGTGTTGGTGATCCTTATCGACAATGGCGTTATCCCCTTTAATGCGGCGACAATCGCAAAAAGCTCAGCCTACATCATCTCCACGTGTGTGGGTATCTACTTCTTTTTCATGTTCTTCTTTGCCGGCCTTAATAGCAGTGAGCGTTCACGTCTCCTCGCTTGTTTGATACTGCTCATTGCAGCAGCTTTCTTCTGGTCAGCGTTTGAACAAAAACCAACCTCATTTAATATCTTTGCGCGTGACTATACCGATCGCCAAATGGGCTCATTTGAGATCCCAACCATTTGGTTCCAGTCTATCAACGCATTGTTTATTATCCTGTTGGCACCTGTCTTTAGCTGGTTCTGGCCTTCTCTTGCCAAACGCAATATCAACCCAAGCAGCATGACTAAATTTGTCATCGGTATCTTATTTGCTGCGGCAGGCTTTGCGGTCATGATGATGGCAGCCAACCAAGTTCTTGCCACACAAACAGGGGTTTCGCCGTTCTGGTTAGTTTCGAGTATTCTTTTACTCACTCTCGGTGAGCTATGCCTAAGCCCTATTGGCTTAGCAACCATGACTCTGCTGGCACCACAAAAGATGCGTGGCCAAGTGATGGGGCTCTGGTTCTGTGCAAGCGCATTAGGTAACCTTGCTGCTGGTATCATGGGCGGGAATATCAATAAAGAGCAACTAAATTCAATGCCTGAGTTGTTCTCACATGTTTCAATCGCATTAGTTATCTGTGCAATCGTGCTAGCTGCATTAATCATTCCAGTCAGAAAAATGTTAAAAAATGCAGATGATAACGAAGTAAACGCAAAATAATTTTCCGTTAGTTATCAATCATCCCCACGCCCGATATGCAGAATTACCTATCGGGCGTTTTTATTTCATCCTTAAAACTATTATGTTAGTGATTAATTAACGCTATACTTTTCCCCTATTTAACCTGCTTTTGGAAACCGTTATGAGTCTTTCAACACTGCCTGTTTTCTATGTTGATGCTTTTACCAATACCCAGTTTCAAGGCAACCCTGCCGCGGTCGTATTACTTGATGAATGGTTACCAGATAACCAATTGATTGCGATTGCGGCTGAAATTAATTTATCAGAAACCGCATTTTTAGTTGGGGATCATATTCGCTGGTTCACACCGGCGGTAGAGGTCAATCTCTGTGGGCATGCCACATTAGCGGCTGCATTTGTCCTTAATCAGTTTAGACAACACCCCATTAACCCTTTTATTTTTAAATCCCTCTCAGGGGAGCTGACGCTTTATAAAAATGGCAGTGGGTTTACTCTCGATTTCCCTATTCTCAATACACAACCTGCTTCAATTGCAGATTACCCACAGCTAGCCGATATTTTGGGGGTTGAAATTGAAGCATTGTGGCTAGCTAAAGATCGCTATGTCTGTTTCTTAAGTAGCCCTGACCAAGTGGCACACTGCTCTCCAAATATGTCTGCTTTAGCTGCACTGCCTCTACCTGGCCTAACAATTACAGCAGCAAGTCATGAACCACATATCGACTTTGTTTCACGCTATTTTGCCCCAGCTAAAGGCGTGGATGAAGATCCCGTCACAGGTACCTCGCATTGTGCCATTGCCCCATTATGGGCGGCTCGCTTAAATAAAAATCAGTTAGTCGGCCATCAAATATCGGCTCGTGGTGGTGTCGTACTATGTGCGGTTGAAGATCAGCGGGTAAAATTAACGGGTGAGGCAACACTGTTTTTAACGGGTCATATACATCTATGATCACTAATATATTTACCCTTGAAATATCATCGGTGTAATTTATTTTAAAAGCATATTACACTGAGTTGATAGATGAAAGGCAGCTAGGCGACGACGCATATGCCACTAAATACATACAAATGTATGCCATTATTGCATCAATGCCGTCAGCAATGCTGCCATTTGAAGTATGACGAATATCGTCTCCACAGCAATTATTGTAAGGCCATATTATGCGTTCTGACGTTGATGAGATAATCACGCAAAAAATTGAAGGTTCTATCACAAGTGTTTCAAAGGTTATTTTTCCAACCACCACTAACCACCACGACACCTTATTTGGTGGTACCGCTCTCGCTTGGATGGATGAGGTCTCTTTTATTACCGCAACACGTTTTTGCCGTAAACGCTTAGTGACAGTCTCAACCGAAAAAATCAATTTCACTCACCCGATTCCTTCTGGCACCATCGTCGAATTAGTCGGTAAAGTTAGCCGCGTTGGTCGAACAAGTTTGACTGTCAATGTGTCGATATTCTTAGAAGATATGTATCGTGAAGGACGCGAAGAAGTGATCCATGGTCAATTTAATTTTGTTGCCGTTGATGATAACGGAAAACCAACACCGTTATTTGATATGGAATAGTGTATATCTAGGTAGCAAGCTGTCAATCGAACCCGTTCAACAGGCACTCACCTGCTACCTAGCTGTCTAAAAACAACACGTTCAATCTAGATAGGAAAATTTCCGCGTATATCTTGATCAAATGCTTTTTTTTACCTGATTAGCTAATGATAGAATCCCCTCCCTTCGATAACCTCTCCCGATAGATGGCTCGATAAACATGTCAAGAGAATGACGGGTTCATTTTCTATTCTGGTTTAACTTTAATCATTATTTAAGAATCACTGTGAAAATACTTTTTTCTATTTCTTTAACAACCGCGATTTTGTCAGCCGTTTGGGCGTGGTTAGCGAATTCGTTAGGGCTGATTGGGTGGGCTGGTTTTTTAGGCTGTACCGCTTATTTTGCTTATCCAAAAGAAGGCATTAAAGGGTTGTTCATTACCTTCTTCACTACCGCCAGCGGAGTCGCATGGGGTCTCATTATGCTCCACAGCGATACCTTGTTTAATGGTATTCCTAATTTATTGGAATATTTGATCACGGGTATTGTGGCTTTTATGATGTGCATTCAAGCAAGGCAGCAATGGCTATCATATATTCCCGGCACATTTATTGGCGCATGTGCTCTTTTTGCCTCTCAAGGCGAATGGACAGCCGCCCTTCCTTCATTATTGGTGGGGGTCTTATTCGGTTATTTAATGAAAAAAAGTGGCTTATGGTTATCTGAAAAATTAAAGTGACATTTCAATTTTACGGGGTTGCCGTTTTATCATGACATTGATCAGTTAGTTGTGCTGATTTTTTACAAATAAGAACGACAACCCTCTACTAAAGATTAAACTTTGAAAAACAGCTAAGCGCGCCCATCACCAACATTTATCATTAATTTAAATCAAAACCACAATATAAAAATAAATTTGTTACACAAATTTTCGTTATTATCCCCCATTACCTCTTCTGTGATTGACCAAGTAAAACCCCATATAAACGATAAAACACACTCTTTAAGAAAAAATTAGCTAATAAAATCAAACAATTAAATAACCCCACAAAATTCATTATAAAAATGCGACGTAAATCACATTTCGGCGCCATTTACTCCCCCCACTTGTAACTTAATAACTATATTTACTTAGTCGTAAAACGAACATCAAAATGACACAAAGGGGAAACTTATGAGACATGGTGATATTTCAAGTAGTCCAACATCAGTGGGTGTTGCGGTTGTGAACTATAAAATACCTCGTTTGCATAATCGAAAAGAAGTTATTGAAAATGCAAATAAAATCTCAGATGTTATTGCAGGAATGAAAACCGGTTTTCCAGGACTTGATCTGATTATTTTTCCTGAGTACAGCACTCAAGGCATTATGTATGATCATGAAGAGATGATGGAAACGGCAGCAACTGTACCGGGTGATGAAACACAAATTTTTTCAGCTGCATGTAAAGCAAATGGTGTGTGGGGCGTATTTTCAATCACAGGTGAACAGCACGAAGAACATCCCTTAAAAGCCCCTTATAACACACTTATCTTAATTGATGACAAAGGGAATATTGTACAAAAATACCGCAAAATTATCCCGTGGTGCCCTGTCGAAGGTTGGTATCCAGGCGATAAAACTTATGTTTCAGAAGGACCTAAAGGGTTAAAAATAAGTCTAATCATCTGTGATGATGGTAATTATCCTGAAATATGGCGTGATTGTGCAATGAAAGGCGCTGAGTTAATTATTCGCTGCCAAGGCTATATGTATCCTGCCAAAGAGCAGCAAATTATGATGGCAAAAACCATGGCGTGGGCAAATAACTGTTATGTCGCCGTGGCGAATGGAACAGGTTTTGACGGTGTTTATACCTACTTTGGTCATTCCGCTATTATTGGTTTTGATGGTCACACATTGGGCGAATGTGGTGAAGAAGAGATGGGCGTCCAATACGCGCAACTTTCTGTCACGGAAATTCGCGATGCGCGTCGATATGACCAATCACAAAACCACCTCTTTAAAATATTACATCGTGGTTATACCGGTATTTATCAATCAGGTGATGGTGATAAAGGTCTCGCAGAGTGCCCGTTTGAGTTTTATCGTAGTTGGGTTCTAGATGCAGAAAAAACTCAACAGCAAGTTGAAAGCATAACCAGAGAGACTATCGGTGTTTCAGAGTGCCAAGTTTACAATTTACCAACCGATGGCAATAAAATAAAAATTGTAGGCTAATGAATAAACTATAAATTTACTAAATATAAATTGTTATTTTTAAACGTTGTCGTATGCGTCAACAACGGGGAATATTATCGTATTTTATATAAATAGTTTTTCTTGATTTACTACTTAATAAATTATCACTATTTAGGAATAATCCATGCCCTTTATTAATGATATGCTAGCTGAAAGTCATAAAGAAAAACACATTTCAGAGCCCCAAAAAAAGATGGGCCATTTCCGGTTTATTTTTGATCCTGATAAAGTCATTCAATATATTGAAAATACTATTATTGGCCAAGAGGAGGCTTTAAAACAGTTAAAGGATATTCTTTATTGTATTAAAACCAATATTTTTGATCCCGAAAGGCCACTAAGTACCATGCTATTTCTTGGGCCAACTGGTGTTGGTAAAACAGAAACAGTGATCGCTTTAGCAAAAGCGCTTAATAATGGTAAAGCGCATTATTGTCGCATAAATATGAATACGTTGTCTCAAGATCATTATGCCGCATCTTTATCTGGTGCACCTCCCGGTTACGCCGGGAGTAAAGAATCATATTCCTTGTTTGATATAGATAAAATCGAAGGAAGCTATAGTACACCAGGTATTGTCTTATTTGATGAAATAGAAAAAGCAAGCAAAGAAGTGATTAGAACACTGCTCAATATTCTTGATACTGGTGAATTGAGCCTTGCAAATGGTCAGAAAGTTATTAACTTCAAAAATGCCATTATTATTATGACTTCCAATTTAGGCTCTAGAGATATTTTAAATGAAAAACAGGGGTTAGTACATTTATTCACTAAAAAATATCATCAGCAAAAAATACTAAAATTGTTAGAAAATAAATTCGAACCTGAATTTATTAACCGTATCGATAGAAAGATTAGCTTTAATAAAATAGATTCAGAACAAGCGAGTAAAATTATTGATATTGAACTTTCAAAACTCAATAAAAGAATCGCTAAAAACGCCGTCACAGTAGTACTGGATACTGCAACAAAAATGAAAATAAATTCAATGTGCGATCGTCGCTACGGGGTAAGAGATATCAAGCGAATATTTAAAATTCATATTGAACCATTAGTTGCCGATGTAATATTACATGAAAAAAGCAGAGAGCACATAGAATTTACTGTCGAAAAAAATCAATTCTCCCTCAAGAGGTGATAAATGAATGGCCTATTACTCATTTTTATTGGTAGCGTTTTAATCATTAACGGTATTTCTATCATTAAAGGATATGACAACAAAGAAACAGGAATATTCAATGGCATTATTGGTTTTTTCTGCTTAATTGGCAATATTGTTTTAATGGTAAATGCTAAAGAAAATACTGCATACCTTACCATTGCCCAATCAATGTTATTTACATTCACTTATATTTTTCTCAGTTTTATAAAGATATATTCACTATCAGGGAAACTATTTGGTTGGTACTGCCTTTTTGTCTTTTTTAATGCTTTATTCTACGCCTACTACACAAGTGCTGATGCTCGAATGATTGCACTATGGTTGCTTTGGGCTATTCTATGGTTTCTATTTTTCTGCGTATTTTCACTTAATAAAACCATTAAATATCTCGGTGAGTTAACTTTGGTAATCGGTATTGTGACTTGCACCTTACCTGGGCTAATGATGGTAACTAACACCTGGTAAAATAACATATAAATAACAACACCCCCTAAATTGCTAGGGGGTGTTAACGATTTTTAACTTATATTTAAATAATTATACGTTTAAGAAAATGCCTAAAAATAACCGGCTTTAAATGCCGTTTTTAAGGGGTTGTTAATTGATTTTTATTTATTCTTTACCATGCTTGATATTTCAAAAAAACTCCCCCAATCCAGCATTAGCAAAAAAAACCAGCATATCGAAAAATACTATATAATATGCTAATTACAATATAATAAACTTATAAAATACTCCCACTCCGTCACCATCTGAATTTAACTCACCCATGCCTTGTTTTATATTAAAAATACACATAATCTGCGTGATATCGCTTCATCACATTGAAATATCTTCCATCATATAAAAAACGTTAAAACACATTGATATTCTATGTTTGGCGACGTAGAGTATTTAACGTAAAATTTATTGGTTAACCCTAACAACGATTGTTGATAATGTTATTATTCGCTTGATCTATGTCTTCATATAAAAACGAATCACTATCTTTATCTTGCTCACTGACACAATAAGATATTAATAGCACTATGTATAAAATCTACTCATTACTGTTACTTTTCATTCTTTCTATTCACTCAAGTTTCGCGGAAGTTCCAAAAGAGACGTTAAGAATTGTGGAGAATGAAGCCAAAAAAGGTGATATCAAAGCGCAAGTTATGCTAGGTATTGGCTATTACCTAGGCAAAGAGATAAAACAAGATTACCCTAAAGCTAAAAAATGGTTAACTATGGCGTCCAATAAGGGTAACGCAGATGCACAGCTTTTTTTAGCCGACATGTACTTAAATGGTAATGGCGTTGAACCTAACATTGAAACTGCAATCAACTGGCTTGAAAAATCCGCCAATCAAGGCAATGCAGAAGCCCAGAATTACCTTGGGCAGATATACTATCAAGGCGTTGGAGTGAAACAAAACTACATTATTGCTTTTGATTGGTTTAAAAAATCAGCCGATAAAAAGTTCCCACCAGCACAATACCAAGTCGGTAAAATGTATGAAAATGGTGAGGGTACAGAAATGGATGATAAAGCAGCGAGCGAATATTTAAATAAAGCCTGTAAAGGTGGTTTAAAAGAAGCTTGTAAAAAGTAATCTATTCGTTTGATTCACTGCTACAAGCCGTAGCAGTGATACTTTCCTCCCCTACTTTCAACACAGAACAGCTATCCCCTTTCATTTTTAACCAAAATAGCTAATTACATTTAAAATATTAATGATTAATTTCAATATGCTTTGAAATGTTCTAAACTTATAAAATAAAAGATAAAAAGGAGGATTTATGTACAAAACTATTTTAGTTCCGATCGACGTTAGCGAAGATGCACTGACTGATCTCGTCATACCCCATGTTAATGCAATTCAGAAATTAAATGACGCTGAAGTTCATTTCCTTGCTGTCACAGCACCTATTTCTAACTATTTGCGCTATGGTGGAACCATTCTTCCTAGTGATTTCCCTGACGAAGAAAAGCAAGCCGAAGTGATTCTCGATGAATTAAAAGAAAAAGTTAAACGCTTCTCTATCCCAGAAAATAAGATCCACGTCACCTCTTCTGTCGGCTCCGTGAAAGATGAAATCTTGGCTATCGCTGAGGAAATCAATGCAGACCTCATTTTAATCGGCTCTCGCCATCCAAGTATGTCAACATACCTGTTAGGGTCTAATGCAGCATCTGTCGTACGCTATGCAAAAACTTCAGTTTTAGTCGTTCGATAATAAAAATGCGATAGCAAAAAATAGATTTTTTAATAAAATATTCAGCCTTTAAACTCATCAAGATCATCTTTTTACGATGATATCAAGAGATAATAAATACACACAATTTATAAGACTATTACACAAGATTATCAGTTAAATTGAAGGCTCATAAACATTTTCGTGGCTTTCACGCCCTGCTTTTTAGCAGGGTTTTTTCTTCATTAACGATGATAGTTTCAATCGAAAACGCTTAAAAGCCACCCCATCAAAATCCACCTCTCCCTCTTCGATAAAACCATAGCGCCTAATTGCGCCCAGTTTTTTTCGACTTAATGGGAGGTGGATAGTTATCGACGTTAATGACAGTTGAGCCGCCGCTTGCTCAACTATTTTTTTAGCAATATTTTTACCGTATCCCCAGTAATCTGGATGAAGCACTAACGCTAAATCTGCGTCTCCATTTTCATCTTGAAAACCACCCCAACCGCCAAATACGCCATCAAAAGTTAATGCCCATACACCAAAGCCATGTGTTTGCCAGTGTTGCTCTTTCTGTTTGACCCATTCCTTGCAAAAAGTCTCATCAAATTGATTATCACCTAGCGGCATATGCGCTAATACAAGCGGGTGAGTATTTAATGCGATGATGTCATGACAGTTAATTTGACTTAAACGTTGTAATTGGATATTCATTTTGTCCAGTTTTATCGATTTATCTTGTGTAAAAAACAAATGCTAACACACACACTGGGGTCCATTCCGTGAGTTTTAACATGCGAAATATAAAGTATATATACAGATGATATTTATTGCCCGCAAGACCACGGGCAATAAATAGAGGCTATTTTAGTTTGATTGATCTAATGCTGATTTCATCACTTTTTGAAAATCTTCCCAAGAGCAGTATCCATTTTTATCTATTGGGCAATTTTTCATTTCTAGCGTGACATGTTTTGGTGGCGTTTCTAAAGACAGGTAACTATTATTTCTAAGTTGCTCTGCTGTTTGATATACATACTCCACTTTAACATAGTCTTTCTTATCGCTCTTATCATGCCAACGTTGGAAGACCAATTTTCCACCAATAGGCGTATATTCATATTGATCAGGTAGTTTATAAGGTTTGAAATCCATTGCTGACATTAAGGAAGCAATATTTGAGTCATGCCCAACCAACATAATAAATTTAGCAGTCTCACCTTTATCAGCGGAAACAAAGCCCTTATTGATATAATTTAATAATGGGTGAGCCACATTCTTCGCAATCAATTTGGGGGAAAATAGCGTTTCCTGATAACCATTTTTAAGGGTATTTAATTTAGTCCATTTATCATCCGTGTTGACCATACCCCAAGCCACTTGTGATTCAGGAAAACCCTCATAGTATTGCAAATCGATAGCATCTACTGCCGAGTTCGCTATTTTAAGTGAGCCAACAACCCCCGGTTCTTTATTCGCTTCAATAATAAAACTGTTTGTTTGCGATGAAAGCTCGCAGAGTTTATCGGTCTTACATTTCTCCGAATTTTTAATGTCGAGCACGGTATCCAATTCATCATAACCAGGTTTAAGGTTGAGGCCCTTTAAATGCTCCTCCATGGCTAATAATGCTTTTTGTTTAAACTCAGGGCTATCGTTAGTAATGATTGGATTAAAAACAGGATCCATCTTACCTATTTCAGGTTGGTGGTGGATCTTCACTGTGCACCCAGGAAATGCGCCCGCAGTGAAAAATTGAGCCGTTGCAATGGTTCTTTGTAAGCTATTCGTGTAAACGAAAAGATCTTCATTACCCGTTGGGCATAATTCATCGGGAACTAATTTATTTTGCTCAATCCATTCTCTAAAGTAGTGCCCCATATACACTTCTAGTGCACCACCTTTTGTTGTTAAATAGCCACTTTGCGCATCCCAAGCTGGCCATTTTTTATCGGTAACTTCGGTTAAGATCCCCGTATTCACAATCGGTGTGCGCAAATTATGACGACTTAATAATAAAACTTGGTCAAGTTGCATATTTTCGACATTATCGGTATTTGCAAGTACTGGAGTCATTGGGGTAAGCAATGCGGCTGATAAACAAACTGTTAAAACTTTATATTTCATCGAAAGCTCCCTACCATTTTGTTGTTGTATATTATCGTTATGATTCCTGCCGTTAATATTCTATAAAAACAATCCCATTATGATTATTTTTCTATAAAATTAACATTCCGTTATAATGAAGTAACTGACTTTTTTTTCTGCGATTAATATCTCAAAAATAGACTTGGCCTGCTGTTTTTCCCTCAATTAAGGATAAATACGCTATTTCTATGAAAGCTATTTTAAAATTGCGCTACGGCATATTAATCAATACACTCAAAGAAACGACATTGGGCTAAAGGCATCATTCATGGGTATTCAACCTGCTACTCCTGCACAATACCAGCAAATTATGGCTGTTTGGGAGTCATCCGTCAGAGCAACGCACGATTTTTTACCTGAAAATATATTACAGACGTTAAAAGTGGCAATCCGTGAACAATATCTTCCCCAATTGGCAACTTATGTCTCAATAGATGAAAATAATCAAATAAGTGGGTTTATTGGCGTTGATCAACATAAACTTGAAATGTTATTTATTTCAGCGGCTCATCGGGGTAAAGGAATAGGTAAACAACTCCTCAATTTTGCCATAAAAGAGTTGGGCATTAATGAAGTTGATGTCAATGAGCAGAATCCACAGGCTGTTGGTTTCTACCAACATATGGGGTTTACACAATTTGCTCGTTCTGAAACGGATGGTGAAGGTAACCCCTTCCCCATTCTCCACATGCAATTAACCACAAAATAATACAAGGCTTCACATGTCAATCATAGAACTTGAAACGCCTCGCTTACGTTTAAGACGCTGGGCCGAACAAGATAAAGAGCGTTTTTTTGATATGAATAGTTCACCGGAGGTAATGCGCTACTTCCCTTCGGTATTAAATAAATCACAAAGTGATCAAATGATGGACACGATTATGGAACGATTTGCCACCCAAGGAGGATGGGGCATATGGGCCGTTGAATTAAAATCGGACCATTCACTGATTGGGTTTGTTGGATTAAATATTCCAGAATATCCGCTTCCTTGCTCCCCTTGCACAGAAATCGCATGGCGATTACTTCCGCAATATTGGCGGCAAGGCTATACAACAGAGGCGGCCAAGACTGTTATCCAATTCGCTTTTAATCAACTTAAACTAAAAGAAATTGTCGCATTCACTGCGGTCGCCAATACCCCTTCTGAAGGCGTGATGAAAAAATTAGGGATGACCAAGGAGGCTGAAAACTTCGCTCATCCAGCACTCCCTGAAGGCCATTGGCTACAAGAACATGTGTTATATCGCCTACAAAACCCTTATTTGTAAATCGATACAACTATTGGCAAATATCTATCCAAGCACCTTTGGTCAGCTCGAGCATCCGTTGAGGCGATATTCTCAGCGCACTGTTTACAGAGCCAGCAGCAGGCAGTACCTCACTGTATTGTTGCAATGAAATATCGCAATATACAGGGAGTTCGGAAGGCAAACCAAATGGACAAACACCCCCAACAGGGTGACTGGTTAGCTCTACCACCTCATCGGCTCTGAGCATTCTCGCTTTCGAGCCTAAAGCCTGTTTAACCTTTTGGTTATCTAATCGAGCTTCTCCAGCACAAACCACAAGCACAACCTCATTTTTCACTTTCAATGATAAGGTTTTCGCTATTTGGTTAGGCTCAACATTATGAACGATGGCAGCTTGCTCAACGGTAGCCGTCACGCCATCGGTTTCAATAATGTCGATATCCGGCGCATGTTGAGCCATAAAGCGTCTAACAGATTCAATACTCATAGTCGTACTCTTTTATTGTTGTTTGCAAGTGATTGTTAATGTATGTCGCTGACTTCGCTCCGATAATTGAAGTCGCTGTTCTAAGCTATGCTGCTTTTTATGTTTGTTTTTCAGAAAAAGTGCTGTTTCAGTTCAATGGGTCACACGCACATTGATTTGCTGAATAACGAAGCGCAAGGTTTATATGGTGATACAGTTCATTGGTTAACCTATCATATTCTGCTTCTAACCCTTTTTCATAAGCTAAAAATGGGGATGAATCATTCCATGACCCCATACCACCGAATACCCAAGCGCCACATGCCACATCAAATAATCGTTCACAAAGCATCTCATTATCTTCAACTGGCTTTTGGAGTTTTTCTGCTTGCGATTTAAAAATAGCAGCAAATCCTGTTTCACCGATTTGTTCAGCTAATTGTTCAATTTTTTGCAGCGTCAGCAAAAATGCCTGCAAGTTATTCCCTTCATTTTGCAATGATGACAGAGATTGCTCTGATACTGACTCAACAAATATGGCACTTTCATCTGCCCATTCTAAAGTTAAAACTATTGAAGTAGGCTTATCGCAAGTGATGACGATTTGTTGCTGTTGATTAAAATAGTATTGGCTGTTTCTTGTTATATTTAAATAACGGCGTAACTGTTCGATAAAATCATCCACCTGAGTTTCTCGGATAACTTCTGCGCCTTGTTGGTTACATAAAACCCAATATTTCACATAAGACATTTTACGTAATAATGAACGGTCTTTTTCTCGTTTTAATGCTCGAACGGAACAGTAAGCAATATATTGGTCAGCCCGCATGTTTTTTTCCTCTGCATATGCACGAACCATTAACACTAACAAAAAAATCGCCAAAAAAAAGCCACCGCATTATTGCAGTGGCTTTGAATTAAAAATGGAAAGCGTTACGATTTGTTTTTTTCCGTTTCCGCCTCTTTTGCTTCAATTTCTCGATACCAACGAGGGTGATGTTTTTTCGCCCAACGACGACTGACTTTCCCTTCAATCATCCCCTTAATCGAGCCTTTAACCCAAAATGCCATATACATATGAATCAGAATAGCGTGAATTAAGATGATTGCCGCCGCCGCATGGATAAATAAACTCCAGCGTACTAACCACATTGGGAATAAATGCGCAAAATATGGACGCCAGATAATGATCCCTGTTGCTAAGAGTACAAAAATCATACTCATGATGCTCCAGAACATCATTTTTTGTCCTGCGTTATATTTGCCTACATCTGCAACATGGTGTTCGTTACCTTTAAGAACCTCAACAATGTTCTTGATCCAAGGTAAATCTTGTTTATCTGGAATGTTATGTTTTACAAAACGGAAAAACATAAACATCAACACCACAAAGATTAATACACCAAAAAATGGATGTAGGATCCGCCCCATTTGTGGTGTACCAAAGGTTTCAGTCAACCATTGCAATGTTGGGAAAAAGAGCGCTATCCCAGACAAAGCAACTAAAAAGAAGCAGATAACCACGGTCCAGTGGCATGCTCGGTCAATAAACTTTGTCCGAACAATCATTTTGCTCTTTTTACTCATGACCATCTTCCTCCTCTTCATCATCCACTTCTTTATTAGGGCCAACTCCAACATAGTGGAAAATCAACCCTGCAAAAGTGGCAATAAAGCCGACTACTGAAAGTGGTTTCAAGACTGCCTTCCACAAGTTAATCGGTGTATCAATTTGTGGATCCTTTGGTAACCCATGATATAACTCTGGATTATCCGCATGTTGGAGTACATACATCACATGTGTACCGCCCACGCCTTTAGGGTCGTAGATCCCTGCGTTTTTAAAACCACGTTTTTGTAGTTTATCGACACGCTCAGAGGCATATTCCAACATCTCTTTTTTAGTACCGAAATGAATAGCCCCTGTTGGGCAGGTTTTCACACAGGCTGGCTCTTGGCCTACCGCGACTCTATCCACACACAAAGTACATTTATAAACTCGATTATCTTTCGGGTTTAAACGAGGAATATTAAATGGGCATCCCGCAATACAATAACCACAACCGATACAGTGCTCAGATTGGAAATCCACAATACCATTTGCATATTGGATAATAGCGCCTGCTGAAGGGCAAGATTTTAAACAACCAGGATCCGTACAGTGCATACAGCCATCTTTACGGATAAGCCATTCTAACTTGCCATTTTCAGTCGTTTCGCTAAAACGCATCACTGTCCATGACTTAGCGCTCAAATCCAGAGGGTTGTCATAAACCCCCACACAATGGCCGACCTCATCACGAATGTCGTTCCATTCCGAACACGCCACCTGACAGGCTTTACAACCAATACAGGACGTTACATCAATGAGTTTCGCAACTTCAAACTTGTCATCACGCGCTTGTGGTGGAGGCGTAATACTGTTGGTCGCGGAACGTTTAATAATGTCTTGAGATTGCATTCGTTCCCTCCCTTACGCCTTCTCTATATTAACCAAAAACGCTTTATACTCAGGTGTCTGAGAGTTTGCGTCACCAACGGATGGTGTTAACGTATTCGTAATGAAGCCTTTTTGCGTTGCACCTTCAAAGCCCCAGTGGATCGGTACCCCAACCGTTTCTATCGGTTTACCATCGACCATCAACGTTTGTAAGCGCTGTGTCACAACGGCTACTGCTTTAATGAAGCCACGTTGACTGCTCACTTTGACTCTATCGCCATTTGCAATACCTTTTGCCTTCGCCAAGGTTTCACTGATCTCAACGAATTGTTCAGGCTGCACAATCGCATTTAAACGCGCATGCTTCGTCCACGTATGGAAATGCTCCGTTAAGCGGTAAGTCGTTCCGACATAAGGGAACTGCTCATGGTTTCCAAGGCGCTTTTTATCGTCCTCAAAAATACGTGCCGCTGGGTTAGAAACGACATTTGGATGTAGCGGGTTCGTACCTAATGGGGTTTCAAACGGCTCATAATGTTCAGGGAATGGCCCTTCCGCCATTTTATCAATTGCAAATAGACGGCCTAAGCCTTCAGGTTGCATGATAAATGGCCCAGTACCGACTTCAGGTGCCGAAGCATTAAAGTCAGGAATATCATTACCGACCCATTTTTTCCCATTCCACTCGATCAACATCCGTTTTTTATCCCATGGCTTACCTTGTGTATCACAAGATGCACGGTTATAAATCACGCGGCGATTCAATGGCCATGCCCACGCCCAACCTAATGTATTTCCGAGTCCTGATGGGTCACTGTTATCACGGTTTGCCATCTGGTTCCCTTTTTCGGTCCAGCAACCAGTATAAATCCAGCAAGACGAGGCCGTAGAGCCGTCATCGCGTAACAGCGCGAACGAGCTAAGCAGTTCACCTTTTTTGGCTTGCAAATTACCGTCAGCATCATACAAATCGACCAATGCAACGCCATTGTTCTCTTTCGCAACTTCTTCTGATTCAGGATGGAATTGGCGTTTGTAATCCCAACGCATCTGCATTAATTGATCACGACCTTTCCCGCCTTCTTGCTCATAAAGCTCGCGGATTTTATATAAAATACCGGTTAAGATCTGACCGTCATTACGTGCTTCACCCGGTGCGTCTGCTGCCTTCCAGTGCCATTGCAACCAACGGCCTGAGTTAGCAATCGAACCATCTTCTTCGGCGAAACAGGTTGATGGCAAACGGAACACTTCAGTTTGGATAGATGCCGTATCAACGTCATTCATCTCACCATGGTTTTGCCAGAAATTAGCCGTTTCCGTCACCAAAGGGTCAACAATAACTAAGTACTTCAATTTACTTAAGCAGCTAACTACTTTGTTCTTGTCCGGGAACGATGCAACAGGGTTAAAACCTTGGCAAATATAGCCATTAACTTGATCTTTACTCATCATGTCAAAATACTTCATGACATCATAAGCCTGATCCCATTTTGGCAACCAATCATAGCCCCATTGATTATCTTTTTGCGCAGCATCACCATAGAAAGACTTCATCAAACTGACAAAGAATTTTGGATAGTTACTCCAATAGTTAACCTGATTTGGCAACGTTGCTTTTGGTGTATTAGCAGCTAAATAGCTGTCTACTGTCACCATTTTTTCAGAAGGCAAAGTGAGATATCCCGGTAGACTTGTTGATAACAAACCGAGATCCGTCAGCCCTTGAATATTTGAGTGACCACGCAGCGCATTCACCCCACCACCAGCCATACCCATATTGCCGAGCAGCAATTGGATCATCGCCATAGTACGAATATTTTGTGCACCAACAGTATGTTGAGTCCAACCTAACGCATATAAAAACGTTGTTGTTCTATCGGCAGCGCTGGTTGAAGCCAAAATTTCGCAGACTTTTAAAAAGTCATCTTTTGGTGTACCACAAATTTGTTCGACGATTTCGGGTGTATAACGAGAAACGTGCTGTTTGAGCAAATTCCATACACAACGAGGATGTTGTAAAGAGTCATCACGCAACGCATGACCATTTTCATCAAATTGATAGTTCCACGTGGTCTTATCATAAGCGCGTTTTTCCGCGTTATAACCACTAAATAGACCATCTTCAAAGCTGAAATCATCCCTTACCAAGAGTGCCGCATTGGTATAGTGTTGTACGTACTCTTTATTAATTTTGTTATTTTCTATCAGATACAGTAGTACCCCTGACAAGAAGGTAATGTCAGTACCTGAGCGAATAGGCACATAGTGATCAGCCACTGATGCCGTACGCGTAAAACGTGGATCAATGACAATCAGTGTGGCATCGTTGTTATTTTTCGCTTCAATTGCCCAGCGGAATCCAACAGGATGTGCTTCCGCAGCATTTCCGCCCATCACAACGACGACATTAGCATTTTTGATATCAACCCAGTGGTTGGTCATCGCACCGCGACCAAATGTTGGAGCAAGACTTGCTACCGTTGGTCCGTGTCAGACACGCGCTTGGTTATCAACCGCTAACATCCCGAGGGAGCGTGCAAATTTCTGAGTTAACATACCGGTTTCGTTGCTCGCCGCGGATGCACAAAGCATCCCTGTCGATAACCAACGATTTACCGTTGTTCCTTGTTCATTTTTTTCGATGAAATTTGCGTCTCGGTCATCTTTCATTAACCGAGCAATACGGGTGAAAGCTTCATCCCAACTTATACGCTGCCATTTATCAGAGCCTGGTGCGCGATATTCAGGATAACGTAGTCGATTTTCACTATGGATGTAATCAAGTAGGCCCGCCCCTTTAGGACATAAAGCTCCACGGTTAACAGGATGATCAGGATCTCCTTCAACATGGAAAATAGCGGATTTAGCATTCATGGCACCATCGCCCATGCTATAGATTAATAATCCACACCCTACAGAACAGTAAGTACAAGTATTACGAGTCTCTTTAGACCGTAGTAATTTATATTCACGTACATTGGCCATTGCCGTTGCTGGCATAAAACCTAACGCTGCTACAGTAGTACCTGCCATCCCGCCGGCACAGATTTTAAAAAACTTTCTGCGACTGACGTTCATTGCTTCCCTCTTTATATTTATTGTCATTACCCTAAATAATCCAAGCATGCGATAGGTGGCTAACAACGCTATTTCGAGACAAAGATAAATTCTATAACTCGAATTAATCGGTGCAGTCCAACACTAAGCAACTTGAAACAAAATGGGTATAAGTCGGTCGCAGAATATCAGCGTATGATAATTATATATTGCCTAAAATCAATGAATGTGAAAATAAAAGGTAAATTAATATTAACTGAGTAGTTAATCTCCAATTAAATATACTACCAATAGAGTAGCTATTTTAAATATTGACACAGATCAATTAACGATAAATTTATAAATTGCAAAAATACAATTCAGATCAAAATATAAAAACCACAAGACCAAACAAAAATAAAACTTAAACCAAATAACGCGCTATTTATCATTATTATTAAATTTAACTTTAGGAATACGTAATTTTACTTTAATTCAAATAATCATCCAACTAAAAACAAAAATCCCTTTTCATTAATAAGCGTTAACTAATTATATTAATTTAAAATTAAACGCTATTTCCAACCACTAATAATAATACCAGCACCAATAAATACTACTACAGCCCCCACCCAGTCCGTTGTGTTTAATGATACACCATCGACTATACGCAACCATATCAATGCAGTTGCAATATAGATCCCCCCATATGTTGCATAAATTCGCCCACTTGCTTCAGGATGGAGCGTCAGCAACCAAACAAACAACATTAAACATAGTGCAGCAGGCAAAAGTAACCATGCACCACCTTGCTTTTTCATCCATAAATACGGGAAATAGCAACCTGCAATCTCAGCTAACGCCGTTAAAAAGAATAAACCAATAATGTTTAGTGACATAAAAGTATTCTCTACATTAGAACCGTTTTCAAACACGGGAAGATTGCATTAATTGATTATTTGCCTTTAATAATTCAATACATTCCTGTGCACCACGCTTTAACACCTGACCTTTCAAGCAAACAATATGTATCGGTAGCTCTAAGCCATTCGGCGTATTTTTAAACTCTAATCGTTTCAGTGAACCCTGCTGTAATTTATCTTTAATTAAAGAGAGGGGTAAATTTCCCCATCCCATTCCAGCTTCAACTAATCCCAATGCCATTGAAAAATTATCTGTTCGCCAATAATTAGTCGCAACTACAGCACGAATATCGCTGAGCTGATGCTGAAAACTAGTAATAATTATTTGACGAGTTTGCACGAGATCTTCCATATATAAGGAAGCTGAATGCCCAATTGATGGATGTTTTGATGAGATGGTTGCGACTAAAGACTCATAGCCAATACAGTGAAACTGCTCTTGTGAATTGACCGATATACCACCAAATGCAATGGCTAATTGAATATGATTTTGATGCAATAAAGGTAAAATATCATCTTGAGGCGCGGTCATTAATTCCACATGCATTAATGGGTAGCGCTGACTCAATATTTTTAGCGCATCAAATAATAAATCAGGGTTAATTCCTTCCGCAATTCCAATCGTTAACGTACTTTCTACCCCTTGAGTCAACTCGCGAGAAAATACATTCAACTGCCATAGATTATCCACAATATTACGTGCATAAGGTGCTAAGGCCAGCGCTTTTTCGGTTGGTTTAGGCTCCCTTGTATGCCTTTCAAACAGCAAAAAGCCCAACTCCGCCTCTAAATTGGCGATAGCCATACTCACCGCGGACGGCACACGGTGTAATGCCCTTGCCGCTGCTGAAAAAGATCCTTTTTCTAATACCGTTAAAAAGATCATTAAATTATCACTGTTAAATGGCATCTCTAACCTTTCAATAATATTGATAGTAGCTGACTTTTATTATCATCAATCTTGATTTAATTTACCAGACCTGACGACACAGTAAATGAGATAAAACATGCAAGGTATTAAGCGTAAAATTGTTTTTATCACCGCCTATGAAGTGATTGGCTGGGTGATTTCATCATTAGCACTCGCATTTCTTTCGGGGAATTCAGCGGGTACAACTGGGCCATTGGCTTTGGTAATAACCACTATCGCCGTTAGTTGGAACTTTATTTTCAATGTCGCTTTTGAATATTGGGAATCCAAACAGAAATCCCGAATTCGCACATTTCGCCGCCGGTTTGCCCATGCGGTTTTATTTCAATTAACCTTGGTGATCTTTCTAATTCCATTGATTGCT
Source organism: Providencia sp. PROV261 (assembly GCF_028477945.1). NCBI lineage: Bacteria > Pseudomonadati > Pseudomonadota > Gammaproteobacteria > Enterobacterales > Morganellaceae > Providencia > Providencia sp. PROV261. The sequence continues at coordinate 71,169 of NZ_JAMPMC010000002.1, forward strand.
TGGTGGCTATCAATTAGCTTGTTACAAGCTCTGATATTGGATTTTGCTTTAATTATTTTTATCCCTATCTACACATTCTTTTTTAATTGGGCCTTTGACAAGATATTTGGGCTTCCGGCATCTGCCTTGCCGCAACAGGAGCACAGTCATTAATGAGCTAACTCAAATAGCCATCCTAAATAAGGATGGCTATTTGGTTGTTGACGAAATAGTTAGAATAACCCGCAAACACTAGCCAATCATATTATCATTCACTGACCATCCCATCATTACTCCACCCACTTCTTCAATAGAGTGACTGTTGTCGTTCAAACAATGCCGCTTTCTACCTTCCAGCCAACTGAATGAGAGAGCGTTTTCCCTTCCTTTGAAGCGGATAACATTCCTCGCTGGTAACATGCCTCCATGATTTCATGGGTATACAGAATCAAACTCGCGCAATTCCTTGGCGACGATAACTTTGATCAACAACCATCGCTTCAAGGTAATTCACCGAAATGAGGCCATCATGAATTACCCTATTTCTCTGTAACGGTCATAAATGACTTTTTTGGCTACACTAGAACGTTTTTACCGTTTTAATAGCCCCTAGTTAAACACTGAACTAGGGGATTCTGTTATTCCAGATCCTCCCCATGACTCGCGATGACTTTTTGATACCAGTAGAAGGATTTTTTTTTCTTTCGTTCACGTGTTCCCCTACCTTGATCGTCAAGATCAACATAAATAAAGCCATAGCGTTTACTTAATTCCCCAGTGGACGCAGCAACCAAATCAATACAAGACCATGCTGTGTAGCCGATTACCGGAATACCATCCCCAATAGCCTCAGCCATAGCACGAATATGGCTACGTAAGTAGCTAATCCGATAATCATCATTAATTTCCCCGTCTTCCGTCACTTCATCTTTTGCACCGAACCCATTTTCGACTAAAAAAAGTGGTTTTTGATAACGGTCATACATCATATTCATCGTGATACGTAAGCCCAAGGGATCGATACCCCATCCCCAATCACTAACCTTGATATAGGGGTTTTTCAAGGACTTAACGACGTTGGCTTCGCTGCTATTCTGCTCGTTCATTTCTGCGGAAGTGCAACGGGAAGTGTAGTAACTAAAAGAGACAAAATCGACGGTATTGGTGAGAATCGCTTCATCTTCTGGCTCTACAACAAGCGAAATGTTCTTCTCTTTAAATAAGCGAGTCGCATAAGCTGGATAATATCCACGTACCTGTATATCCGTGAAAAAGAGGTTCTCGCGATCTTTATTCAGTGCCGCCCATACATCATCAGGACGACATGACCAAGGATAAAATCCCCCTCCAGCTAACATACAGCCAACTTGGTTGTCAGGATTAACTTCATGCGCAATACATGTCGCTAAAGCGCTGGCCACTAACACATGATGAGCCGCCTGATATTTAACCTGTTCAGGATCTTCATCAGCCTTGAAAACAAGCCCTGCGGCAGAAAAAGGGCTGTGCAGCATAATGTTGATTTCATTGAAAGTAAGCCAGTACTTTACTAAGCCATTAAACTCTTCAAAACAGGTTCGCGCATAACGGCTAAAAAAATCCACCATTTTTCGGTTACGCCATGAACCATACTCAGTCACCAAGTGCATGGGAACATCGAAGTGGCATAAAGTAACGAGTGGCTCAATATTGTATTTCTTACACTCATTAAACAGATCACGATAGAAAGCAATGCCTTCAGCATTAGGCGCCAACTCATCACCATTAGGATAAAGCCGACTCCATGCGATGGACGTTCTAAACACACTAAAGCCCATTTCCGCGAACAGTGCGATGTCTTCTTTATAGTGATGATAAAAATCAATAGATTGGTGACTGGGGTAATATTCATCCTTACGTAAGCTATAGCGTTGTTCCAACCCCAGTTTAACCGGCATCCGATGACTACCATAAGGGATCATGTCCACCGTGGTCAGCCCTTTTCCACTTTCACGGTATGCTCCCTCAGCTTGATTGGCTGAGATAGCTCCCCCCCAAAGGAAATTCTTGGGGAATTTTGCTGTGGACATACGTGTTTCTCCTGATTTATTCATTCACTCAGATAATTATTTGTTACGAACGAGATAAAGCCTGTGCTACCTGTTTTGGTTTATCATCCTGTTTTTCAACAGGAATATCTTCAAACCCAAGAAGCAGTGTCACAATAAATGACATTACCACCGACAAGATCATGACTCCAAATACCCAAACGATACTCATCGGATTTTGTGGATCAAAAAACTGTACGCTGGTGAATAGACCCGGAGCGGCCATAGAGTGACTTGCTAAACCACCGATTCCAGCAATTGCACCACAGAAAAATCCAGTGATTAAACAAGCGATTAAAGGTTTCTTAAGACGTATTACTACGCCATACAGTGCAGGCTCTGTGATCCCGGCGACAATCGCTGAGGCCGCAGCGGCAAGTGCCGTCTGACGTAATTCAGGGTTTTTCGTCCGCCAAGCAACCGCCAGCGATGAGCCACCCAATGAGAGGTTGGCACCAATTTCAGATGGCATCACCATGCCTTCTTTTCCTGTCTCAGCAATTGTCTGAATAATGGTTGGAGTAAATACTCGATGCATACCCGTCATGACAAGCAGTGGCCAAATAGCTCCCATAATGGCGACAGATAACCAACCAAGATAGTCATGAATAGTGTAAACCAGCGCTGAAATGCCACTCCCAATCCAGACCCCCATCGGCCCAATCAGGATAATGGCAATCGGCGAAGCTATCAGCACAATGAGCATCGGTTTAAGGAAATTTTTTGTAACCGCAGGGGTGATTTTATCAATCCACTTTTCAATATAAGAGAGGATCCAAGTCATGCATAATGCAGGGATCACAGTATAGGTGTATTTTACTGGAGTAATTGAAATTCCAATAAAATCGACAGGTTGACCTTGCGCTGCTTTAGCCATTAATTCAATAAATGCTGGATGCACCAACACCCCTGAAATAGCAATGGCGAGCGACATATTGGTTTTGAATTTCAGTGCAGCAGAGGCGGCAACCATAATCGGTAAGAAGAAAAATGCCCCATCACCAATGACATTGAGCAAAATAAATGTGGAGGAACTTTTTGTCAGAATACCAGACATCTCGAGGATCATGGCCAGTAATTTTACCATTGACGCGCCAATAATCGCAGGGATCAGCGGTGACATCGTGCTGATTAAAGCATCGAGAATACCGCTTCCTACACGGCGAAAGGACCAGCTTTTTTTAGCGATAAGTTGAGTTTCCTGCACAGCTCCTTCTGGTAGCAACTTGATCACTTGCTCATAAACCTTTGAAACTGTATTACCAATGATGATCTGATACTGTAAGTCCATCTTCACTACACCCAGCACACCATCGATACTTTTTAAGCGTGCAAGGTCAACAGGCTTATCGCTTTTCAATACAAGCCGCAGACGGGTCATACAGTGAGTAATAGCAGTGATATTTTCACTCCCGCCAATAGCATCAACAATTGCACGGGAAACAGCCACATAGTTCTTTGACATAATTAAATGCTCTCTTGTAATCACACTTTTCATTCAGCGGTATGCAGCTATACCCGTAACGAATACATATTCTGTTTTTTTGTAAACGCACCTAAGCCTATGTATTAATAGATATTTAATATCATTGCTTAAGTGTTTATATTACTGGGCAACAAATAGGTAACCGGTTACATATAATATTTAATATATTTGAAAGTAGTTCAAGATGTTTATTATTTTAATTGTTTTTATGTGACAGTTTTCACGTAATAGGATTGGGTTTTGGCTGGGATCCGCTTTGGTAGTGACATAGACCTCTGCATCTCCCTATATAAAAGTGTAAAATGATTTTGATATCAATTTGTCAGGATAAAGATATGTCTACAATGCAGGAAGTAGCGAAACGGGCAAACGTATCAAAAGCGACAGTTTCGCGAGTACTATCTGGAAAAGGCTACACCAGCGAGGAGACCAAAGTACGGGTCTATCAAGCCATTGAAGAAACCGGCTATCGTCCTAATTTACTAGCGCGTCACCTTTCAACCAGCAAATCCGCCTGCATTGGTTTGGTGGTGACCAATAATCTTTATCAGGGCAGTTATTTTAATGAAATCCTGTCACAAGCAGCAAAAAAACTAGAGGACAATGGCCGGCAACTGCTCCTTGTTGATGGAAAGCACAGTGCAGAGGAAGAGCATGCTGCGATTCAATTTTTGCTCGGATTGCGTTGTGATGCGATTATTGTTTATTCACGCTTTCTGAGTATTAGCCAGATAGATGAAATCATTGATCAACATACCCAACCGATTATGGTTGTGAACCGTAAACTGAGAAAAAATCACAGTCACTGTGTTGTCTGCGATCATAGGGGTGCCAGTTTTAATGCGACACAGTATCTCATTTCCCGAGGGCATAAAGAAATTGCCTTTATCACTGGTTCAATGGACTCGCCAACCGCGATTGAACGCCTGTCTGGTTATAAAGATGCCTTATCTGCCAATGGTATTGATATTAATGAGTCACTAATTATTTCTGGTCACTGGACACCATCTTGTGGTACTCAGGCCGTAATAAAATTACAGCAGCAAGCGACGCCTTTCACCGCTATTCTAGCCAGTAATGACGATATGGCCATTGGTGCAATCAAAGCGTTGGATGATGCAGGTATAACCGTTCCACAGCACGTTTCCGTTATCGGTTTCGATGATATTCCATTAGCCCCCTTCCTAAAACCTGCTTTATCCAGCATTAAAGATCCCATAAGTGCAATGATTAATGAGGCGATCCATCGCACTATTTCGATGCTTGATGGTGGCTATTTTTCAAAAGAAAACATCTTTACGTCTGAATTGAAAATAAGGGATTCAGTCGCTGATGGCCCTTATTTGTAGCGACTCACTATTGATCTCGTATGAATTTGGTGGCCATCAATGAGTTTGTTACAAGTTCTGATATTGGATTTGGCTTTAATTATGTGTATCTCTATCTACACATTCTTTATTAATTGAGCCTTTGACAAGATATTTGGCTTACCCAAAACCAGCATTACCACAAGAAGCGCAGATAACTTAATAATACCAATACGCCATCCATCATAAGGATGGCGATTACTTAACTCTTAACAAAAAATAGAGAGAATCTTTTCGCTAGTGGCAGAACGACCAGTACGGTAGGAAAAGCAATTATCCATGATAACATCCAAGAACTTAACCAAGGTGCTAGCATTTCACTATTCAACCCTAACGCTTTAACTGTACTGATTAAAGAAACAATACCACTCATCACTAATGACAAGAAAAAAGGGATCAAAAAGATCAGTGCTCTGGTGGGAAGTTTAGGTATTCCAAAGAGGGTATTTTTATTTTGTGAAGACATCGTGCAGACTCCAAATAAGACGAACACAACAGCATATAACTGTTGCATGACAAGTTATATGCGTTGATTAACGTAAACGCTTACGAGTCCTTAGACTAAAAATCAGCCTGTATTCTATATATAACAATTTTGTTGTCAAACTGGATTACCATTTAATGGTTTTATTTTTATCAATAAAATGAAAACTAACCTAAATATTATTAACAGTAATCCAGAATAATAACGCTATATTATCAATATTGATTACCACTGATCACCGCCACGAAAATCACAGTAAAGCGAAGCGGTAAAATCAACCTCACCATCCGCTTTCCAGCCCATGACTCCGCCTTCTTCTTCAATAGAACGGATATAGCTCCCTTGTTTCAATTCAAACAACTTACCTTTCCAGATTTGCCATCCAACCGAATGATACAATTTTTGTCCATCATCCGAAGCCGACAGCAGCCCTAATTGATAACACGAAGCTATAATTTTATTGGTTTGCAGCATCAATTGCCGCCCAATACCTTGGCGACGATAACTTTGTTCAACCACCATCGCTTCAACATACCCTACAGAGATAGGCGTATTATCTAGGGCCATATGGCGTTGAATAATTGCAACATGACCAACCAATTTTTGTTGATCAAAAGCCATGACGTGCATTCCACCTAAAGTGTGCGCGAAATCGTCATGCGAAAAATCGCCTTCAAAACCTTCAATTAATAAATCGTAAAGCGCTTCTTTTTCACTCAGTGTCAATTGGCTGGTATGCAGACTGCGGTATTCTATGCCCATAAAAACCTATATTAAAGTCGATTAAAGATACCGATACATTATAACGCCATTGAACCACCAAAAAGCGAAACAATCGTGCACTTTTCTTCACTTAACAGCTTATTATGGCACCGTATGTCGCTCGATTTGCTTTTTAATAAACGAATAAAGTTGCTGAAACTCTTCTTGTGAAGAAAACACTCGTGTAGGGAAAATAATAAAATCATTATCTCCAACATGGACAAATATCAAATCTTCTTGCACATCAACCTTGTTAACTCGAGGCCATAACACCTTATACATACTGTTATCTTGAATGGACTCAATAAAATAACGGTTAATTTTAATATGTCTAATATATGTCTCATCATTTTGCTCTTTGTGTTCATATTTTTTCATAAAATATTTTTCTAACACACTAGAAAGAAGGAGCGCCATCACTGCTATGACAATAAATGCTAGGGCTGTGCCACTCATTCTTTGTAAGCGAGCCATACTCGGGTCTATCTCTGTCGATAACAACAGCAATAATGCAATAGCAAAAAAGAATAATAAACCGATGACAAGACTATACAAGCTTAGATTGGCTATATTAAGGACCCAATGATAGGGTTTAGCCACGCTTATCACTTTGTTTGCTTTTATATACTTTTGTATTTTTCGTATTTCAGAAATAGAAAGTGAAAACTTGATGTCATAACGGTCTTTCATCTCACTAATGCCCCCAAACATTGGCTTTTAGTCTATCTTGGCAAGTATCACTATAGAGATATAAAAATGATATTTCCTCATGAAATATCACCCATAATAGTCTTATTCAGACACGTTAAGTTATGATAACAACAATATTTTCACCATTCTATGAAAGGAAAATTGACTAAACCGTATTGGTGAGTTTACCTCTAACAATAACCTTTGCTGGCTTCGCTGTTTCATCCGATGCCCTTCTCACCGCCATGTTAATCACTTGCCAAGAGATTTCTTGCAAATCGTGCGAGATACAAGGGAAGTTAAAACCATAAATTGATGAATAAGAGACCTCATCAATACTAAACAGTGAAACATCATCACGTAATGAAATTTGATGCTTAATACAAGCCTTGATGATCCCCAAAGAAATCTGGTTATTACAGCCGACAAAGAAATCAGGGGCACTGTTTTTTTGTAGATAGCTATCCGTTACTTTATAAGCTTCATCCATCAGAAAATCTGCATATAAAATTTCAACCTTATCGACACTTCCTTGTAATGCAGCTTTAAGCCCTGTCACCCTATCCCGTGCGACATTAGAATCTTCGGGTCCTGAAACAATGACAACACTTTTTGCCTCTTGTGACTGTATAAAACGCCCGGCTTGCAAACCACAGTCTAAATTATCAATATAAACACCACTACAGTGCTTAATATCAACTTCTCGGTCGACTAAAATAACAGGGATATTTAGCAGCTCAAGCTGCCGAAAATAATCGGGCTTATAAAAACGATCAGACGAAACCACAGAAAGAATGATGGCGTCAACATTATAGCCTATCAACTTTTCAATGATACGCGCCTCATTTTCCTTTGACTCATAAGAATCAAAAACCAATGTGTCGTACCCTACTTGATAGGCTTCTTGTGTCATCAACTTCGCTAAACCACCAAAAAATGGGTTCCCCATATCGGGGCTAACAATACCAATCGTTTTTGATGACTTAGCACGTAAATTGCGCGCTACGGCATTAACGACATAACCGATTTTGTCTGCCGCCTCTAAAATCCTTTTCAGCGTCTCGGGATGAACTTTATCTGGCTGAGAAAAAGCGCGTGATGCGGTGATTTTGCTGACATTAGCAAGCGCTGCGACATTTTCTAATGTCACTTTCTGTGACTTATGATCGGCCAATTTCATCTCCTTATTAAATTAAGTATCATTTCGTACCATTATAGTATCATTTAATCGTTTCAGTCATGCAAAACCGTAATATTATTCGACCCCTTCTAAACGTCGTACTCTTGGGTCGGTAAAAATATCAAATTCATCACGACTTTCACTTGAGAACTCAGAAACAACCGCTCCCATACTGCCAGCTTTAAACCAATGTAATGTATTAGGTTTTATCGTATACTGCTCTCCCGGTTTGAGTAAAATAAAGCGGTCACACTGATACCACTGCTCATCACCTTCTGGTTTAGGGCAAATCGGTTCCCCCGATTCATTTTTATTCAATGTTAACGAATCATCATCAACAAATAGGTATACTTCCCCCCACCGACAACGAAAAGTTTCTTGCTTACCCATTGAAGAGCCAAACGGTGGATGCCGATGCTCAGGGCAAACCTGATGGGGAAACAGCACCAACTCTTTAGCACAATAACGTTCGCTATTACAATAAGTTAACAGTTGTAAGCCTGAACGTGGATAGTCTGGTAATCCAAAACTGGCGATCTCAATTCGTGCTTTTTCTTCTTCTGTGAGACGGATATGTGCTTTTTCTAGGAAATTAACGACTTGCTGCCGATAGTGTGCTTTATTCATGCTCTGCTCTCCTCAATGATACCGATAACATTATAACGGCATCACCCCCTCAAAAAATGTGATCAGGTAGCCTATTCTTCCGCTTTTGTTTACAAAAATGCCACTCATTTAATGAAACTATAACCTGCGTCACATAAAAATAATAAAATTCGATCTAATATTCGCATCATAAAAATGATATCGATACCATAAAAATGAGCCAGAGGTAATCATGAAAGCATTAGTACTCGAAAAAGCAGGGAAAATTTCTATTCAAGATTGGCAAAGTCCTGAAGTCCTTGGAGAGGATGATGTCGAAATTAAAATTCATACCGTAGGCATTTGCGGTAGTGATGTTCACTACTACCAACATGGTCGTATCGGCCCCTTCGTCGTTGAAAAGCCAATGATTTTAGGCCATGAAGCATCCGGCGTAATTACCGCTGTTGGTAAAAATGTCACTCATCTAAAAGTTGGCGATCGCGTATGTATGGAACCTGGTATTCCTAATTTACAATCCACGCAATCGCGCGCTGGCCTGTACAACCTCGATCCCGCTGTACGCTTTTGGGCGACTCCTCCTGTTGATGGTTGCCTACGCGAGAGCGTTATTCATCCCGCTGCGTTCACTTTTAAATTACCTGAAAATGTCTCTTTTGCTGAAGGCGCAATGGTTGAACCACTCGCTATCGGTATGCAAGCCGCGACCAAAGCTGAAATCAAGCCCGGTGATATCGCACTCGTTATTGGTGCGGGAACTATCGGTATTATCACCGCGTTGTCTGCACTCGCTGGCGGCTGTTCAGATGTCATCATCTGTGACCTCTTCGATAAAAAACTGGAAGTCGCTAAACAATATCCAGGCCTACACCCTATCAATAGCAAAGATACTCAAGCTATCGCCGATAAAGTTAATGAACTCACTGAAGGTAATGGGGTGAATGTCTTATTCGAATGCAGCGGAGCGAAAGCGGTGATCGCTAATATCACTGAGCATATGGCACCGGGTGGAACTGCCGTATTAGTTGGTATGCCAATTGATCCTGCGCCTTTAGATATTGTTTCAGCGCAAGCGAAAGAAATTACGTTTAAAACCATTTTCCGTTACGCAAACATGTACCCACGTACTATCCGCCTACTCAGTTCCGGTAAGCTCAACGTAAAACCTTTGTTGTCAGCCACTTATAAGTTTAAAGACAGTGTTGAGGCTTATGAGCGTGCAGCTGAAGGCCGTCCAACCGATATTAAGATTGTGCTGGAAATGGAGTAATACATGACATTGTATGCTGGGATCGATTGCGGTACACAAAGTACCAAAGTCGTTATCGTGGATAGCGAAAGCGCACAAATTTTGGGTGAAGGCTCTGCGCCTCACCCACTCATTAGCGAAGCATCTGGGCGCCGTGAACAGCATGCTTCTTGGTGGACAGACGCACTTGTCAGTGCGTTTCACCAAGCGCTCAATAATGCCAGTATTGATGGTAAAGAGATAGCCGCAATCGCCGTTTCAGGCCAACAACATGGTTTTGTGCCTTTGGATGCCCAAGGCAAGGTGATCGCACCGGTTAAACTGTGGTGTGATACGGAAACAACGGCAGAAAACCAAAAGATCATTGATGCTTTAGGTGGCACTGACGGTGCGTTATCTCAACTCGGACTCATGCCTCAAACAGGTTATACCATTTCTAAAATTTTATGGTTGAAAACTCACCACCCTGAACTTTGGGAACAGTTAGAGACGGTATTACTGCCACATGATTACCTCAATTTTTGGCTAACGGGCGTTCGTGTGGCTGAATTTGGTGATGCATCTGGTACTGGCCTGTTAAATATTCGTACCCGTGAATGGGATGTTCATACCATCAATCTAATTGATGATTCAGGCCGTCTACAACGAGCTTTACCTCCACTTGTCACTGCTGAAACCTGCATTGGCACCGTACTTCCTGAAATCGCCCATAAACTTGGCATTTCGAGCCAAACGAAAGTGGCATCAGGCGGGGGTGACAACATGATGGCTGCAATTGGTACTGGTAATATTATACCGGGTATCATCACCATGAGCTTAGGTACCTCTGGCACACTATTTACCTATTCGAATACACCTGTTGTCGCCGATTCAGAAATGATTGCCGGTTTCTGCTCTTCAACCAATGGTTGGCTGCCTTTGATTTGCACAATGAATGTCACATCAGCCACCACGACGATACAAAAATTTTTGAATCTTGATCTTAATGGTTTTAATCAGGCCTTAGAGCAAACAGAGCCGGGTGCTAATGGGTTACAAATACTGCCATTTTTCAATGGCGAACGTGTTCCTCAACTGCCTCTCGCTAAGGCGAGCATCCATAATATTGATAGTAATAATTTAAATGCACAAAATTTGAGCCTTGCTGTCGTAGAAAGCGCCACTTATGGTTTGCGCTTTGGCATTGATTTATTCCGTAAACAAGGGATACAAACCAACGAAATCCGCCTAACTGGTGGCGGGGCTAAAAGTGCCAAATGGCGTCAAATTGTCGCGAACATTATGAATTCCCCTGTTATTTGTGTGACTAACAGCGAAGCTGCTGCACTGGGAGCGGCTATTCAAGCTGTTTGGTGCGACACCTTAACAGAGCAAGATAATAAAACAGAATTATTAGCAAAAATTTGCCAGCGTTTCGTTCACCTTGATGAGAGCACGCTGGTCAATCCTGATAGTGAAAAAGTTTCTCGCTATGAAGCTTTATATCAAGACTATCTTTCGTTACTCCAAACTGAATATCCAGAGGTGGCTGTATGACAAACTCAGCGGGCATTCAGGCGGATGAACTTTTACATATTACTGGGGTTAGAAAATCGTTTGGGCCAGTCGTTGCGCTGAAAAATGCGCAATTTAGCCTGAAAAAAGGATCTATTCATGCTTTATGTGGCGGCAATGGCGCAGGTAAATCGACCTTTTTAAGTATCCTAATGGGGTTCATTCAGCCTGACTCAGGCGACATTTTTGTGAAAGGAAAACGGTGTCACTTTCATCAACCAAAGGATGCACTCAATGCCGGTATAGCGATTGTTCAACAAGAACTGAGTTCGATTCCTGATCTGACAATTGCAGAGAATATTTGGTTAGGTCGCGAGCCTAAAAAACTCGGTTTCGTTGATTTCAAAAAAATGAATCAACTGACAGCAGATTTAATGGCTGACCTACATTTTGATCTTTCGCCAACAGAAAAAGTGCGCAATCTCAGCGTTGCTGAACAACAACTGGTGGAAATTGCTAAAGCACTTTCTCACTCAAATGCTGACATCATCATTATGGATGAACCAACATCCGCAATAGGTGAAGAGGATGCGCAAAAAATCTTTGATGTGATTACGCGTTTAGCTCAAAAAGGCAAAGGGATTATTTATGTTTCCCACCGCCTATCCGAGATATTCCAAATCGCGGACACTTTTTCGATTTTCCGTGATGGCACATTTATCACTGAAGGGGTGATTGCCGATATTACTCGCGAACAATTAATTGAGCATATTATCGGTGGCGAATTTAAAGATGAATTCGCCAAATTCAACCAACCAACTAATGAAACTATTTTAACTGTCGAACAATTAAGTTGGCTCAATAAAATAAAAAATATCAGCCTCACCCTGAAAAAAGGCGAGATCCTTGGAATATATGGGCTGGTTGGGTCCGGCCGTAGTGAGTTTCTTGATCTTATTTTTGGTATTGAACACGCCTCATCGGGAACCATTAAAATTAATGACATCCAATTAGGGAAACACTCCCCTCAAGATGCCATTAAAGCGGGCATTGCTTATGTCACTGAAGACAGGAAAGAAACGGGGTTAATGCTGGGTCGTTCAATTAACGAAAACATTAATATCGCTTCATTCTCTGATATTAGCAGAGCGAGTTTTATCAATGAAAAGAAAGAGCAAGCTCGTGCAGATGACATGATCAAACTCTTCAACATTAAAACACCAGATGCCGATCAACTTGCAGGAAATCTTAGTGGTGGTAACCAACAAAAGGTTGTCTTAGGCCGTTGGGCGCTTCTCGACCCTGAAGTGATGCTACTTGATGAACCAACCCGTGGAATCGATGTGGGAGCCAAAAAAGAAATCTATCGTTATATGTCGGAGTTCGCTTTAAAAGGCAAAGGGATCATCATGGTTTCTTCTGAACTGTCAGAAATTATCGGTATGAGCGACCGCATTATTGTATTCCGTGATGGTGAATTAGCTGGTGAGTTATCGGCAACTGAAGCAACTCAAACAGAATTAATGAAACTTGCTGTTTAATTCAGCACATTGGTTTTTATTCAAAAAATAAAGAGAAAAACTATGAATAGTACTTACTCTACGCCAACAACGGGGATGTCCTTTTTAGCCCGCAATAAGAAAAACATGCACAAGTACGGCATTATCATGGCTTTCTTTGTACTTTGCCTAATTGTTGCTGTGATAGGTGAAGTGCAAGTTGCGCGCGGCGAATGGACTAACAACTATTTTCTTAGTCAAGACAATATGTTGATTGTCTTACGCCAAATATCAATTAACGGTATCTTAGCGATTGGCATGACCTTCGTCATTATCACCGCGGGGGTTGACTTATCGGTTGGCTCAGTCCTCGCTCTGAGCGGTATTGTAGCAGCGCGTTTTGCAACCACAAATGCAGGCCTATCCATTGGCGACACCGCGAATGCCGTTATGATGCCAATGATCATCGCATTAGGCATTGGTATCATCTGTGGTCTCATTAACGGAACTATTTTAGCAAAATTCAACCTACAACCGTTTATCGTGACCATGGGGATGCTCTCCGCTGCCCGTGGCCTAACCCTATTAACTACCGACGGCAACCCCGTATCACAACTCAATAATGACTTTAGATGGTTAGGTAATGGCTATATCTTTGATATCCCCGTGCCCGTCGTCATATTAATCGTGATCTTTGCACTCGCTTGGGTATTGCTAAATAAAACAACATTTGGCCGTTATGTCTATGCGGTTGGTGGCAATCCTAAAAGTGCAAGAACATCCGGTATTAGTGTCATCAAAGTCAAAGTGCTGGTTTATACCCTGTGTGGTGCATTAGCGGGTATTGCTGGACTGATCCTTACCGCAAGAACTGGCTCTGCACAAACCAGTGCCGGTGGAGCCTATGAACTAGATGCTATCGCTGCCGTCGTTATTGGCGGAACCAGTATGTCTGGTGGCGTTGGTACACTGGTTGGCACCTTCTTTGGTGTGCTAATTATCGGCGTTATGAACAATGGATTAGATTTGTTGGGTGTTCCCTCTTATTACCAACAAATCATTAAAGGTGCGTTGATCGTCATCGCGGTTCTGCTCGACCCTTCACGTAAACAAAGACGTGACTAATTAAAACAACACTGACCCTCACTGTGAAAGGTATCATAATGAAAAAAATGACTAAAATTGCAGCTCTTACCACTGCACTATTCATGAGTAATATGGCGCTTGCAGCCAAAGAGGAGCCTGTCAAAATTGCTATTTTGATGTATGGCATGAAAGCTGAATTTGTTCAATTAATGGAAAAAGCCGCCAAAGAGCACCCTGCGGTTAAAGAGGGTGAAGCGGTGATCACCGTTTACGATGGTCGCTATGATCCGATGGTGCAAAACAACCAAGCGGAAACAGCAATTCAGACTAAAGCAGATGCTATCATCATCAACCCAATGGATTATGAAGCGAACATTGATGTCGTCACTATGGCAAATGATGCCAAAATCCCTGTGATCGTGACTAACGCACGCCTCAACACGGATAAAATGACCGCTGAAGTTGTTTCTGATGACGTTTTAGGTGGTTATATGGAAGCAAAAACCGTCCTCGATAAAATGAACTGTGAAGGTAATGTTGTGATTATCGAAGGCCCTAAAGGGGGTAGCGGTGAGATCCAACGCGGTGAAGGTAACGATAAAGCTATCGCTGAATGTGGCCCCGGAAAAATTAAAGTATTAGAACGCAAAACAGCTAACTGGTCACGTGCAGAAGCAATGCCACTCATGGAAAACTGGTTACAAAAACACCGTGGCAAAATCAACGGCGTCATCGCTCAAAACGATGAAATGGCTTTAGGTGCTATCGAAGCCATTAAAGGTGCCGGCCTTGATGTAAATAGCTTTGCTATTGCTGGTGTGGATGGTGTTTCTGATGCGATCCTAGCAGTGCAGAACGGAGAAATGGTTTCTATCCTACAAGATGCCAATGCTCAAATGCAGGGCTCGATTGATATCGCAATGAAGTCAGTCAAAGGCGACAGCTATCAACCCAAATCAGCTATTTGGAAACAATATGCCGATCAACTGCAATGGAATGACGGTAAAGATAAACGTTACCAAATCCCTTGGACTGTAGTCACAAAAGACAATGCGCAACAACTGTTAGACGCACGTAAGTAAGTTATTTTTATCGCCACTCATACTTTGGGTGGCGATATTCAGCTCACATTATGAACAATCGGTAATTTCGTTATTTCCAATTCCGCTTCCCCTATTTTCGTGCATTCGACCTTTTCCCCATCCTTATAAATAAAATAGTAACGTTTATGATCCCCTGCCTTTTTCACTAATGAATCACCATTTAAGAAATTATAAATTTTATAGTTTACATTGTGTTCGTTATAACTAATGGCCGGGTGAGAGACAATAAAGCGGCTTCCCCACTTCAATGTGCTAATTAAATAATTTGTATGTAGTACGGTCATCACTCCCCTTTCAGGGCATTTAAGATCATATTCTTTCATCGCTTGCACGGGTAAGCAAATCGCACACAACATCGCAATCGAAATCCCCTTTTTTAGCATTTTCCCTCCGTATTATTAGCTTATTAATATATTACTCGCATCACCACTCGGTTTTTTATGAAAACATTGCCTCTACACAATTGCAATATTTTTCCTGTGAAATCATAGTGCTATTCTATTTATAAATAGAAAAAATCGATATTACATATAAGAAATATAGGTCTAACAGGGAAAGGCGTTGGAAAAGAATTAGGGGCGAATAAGAGCAAAATAAAAAACGAAAATACCCTACCACCTAAATGTTGAGATGGCCTCACAGAGCGTGAGGCCATCAGTGATATTATTTATTTTTCCATATCAATGCTGTCGGCATTGACATCTTTAATATGATCCCGCGTTAAACGGTAAACAACCGGACTTAACAATAATAGAGCAATCAAGTTCGGTATCGCCATCATCGCGTTTAAGGTATCTGCAAGTAGCCAAACAAAATCAAGAGATTGGGTTGCACCAATCGGTAATGCAATAAGCCATAACACCCTAAAGACCTTAATTGCCCTCACCCCAAATAAATATTGCACACATTTTTCACCGTAAAAACTCCATCCTAGGATAGTGGTAAAAGCAAATATGGCTAACGCAACGGCAACAATATAATTCCCACCGGGGATCGCTGATTGGAAAGAAGATGCGGTTAGTGTCGCCCCTGTTTCACTTGTTAACCATCCACCAGTAATAATGATAGTAAGACCTGTTACCGAACACACGATAATGGTATCGATAAAAGTACCTAACATTGCGATCAACCCTTGGCGGATCGGGTTTTGAGTTTTTGCCGCAGCGTGAGCAATAGGTGCACTTCCCAAACCAGCCTCATTGGAAAATACGCCACGCGCAACACCAAAGCGAATTGCCGCCCATACAGCAGCACCTGCAAACCCACCCTGAGCCGCAACCGGTGTAAATGCTGAGGTAATCACTAAAGAAAATGCAGCTGGGATCTCCGTAAAATTGAGCCCTAATACCAATAAACCTGCACCAAAATAAGCCACGGTCATGAATGGTACGAGTTTCCCTGCAACATCAGAGATACGACGCAATCCACCAATTAACACAGCACCAACTAAGATTACAAGTGCCCCAGCAGTCAACCATTTATGCACGCCGAAGTTACTTTCCAGCACATCGGCAACAGAGTTCGCTTGTACAGTATTCCCAATTCCAAAACTGGCGCAAGCACCAAAAAGAGCAAATAATGTACCTAACCAAATCCATTTAGGCCCTAAACCATTTTTGATGTAATACATTGGGCCACCAACATATTGTCCATACTTATCGACTTCTCGAAAACGTACCGCAAGCACAGCTTCTGAGTACTTTGTGGCCATACCAACCAATGCCGTGATCCACATCCAAAACAGCGCGCCTGGCCCTCCCATCACCACAGCGGTGGCAACCCCTGCGATATTACCAGTACCGATTGTCGCCGATAATGCTGTCATTAACGCATTAAAAGGCGATATTTGCCCTTCACCCCTATCCTCATTTTTCTGAAACAGTAACTTAAACCCTGTACCCAATTTACGGATTGGCAAAAATGCCAATCGGAGCTGCATATAGATCCCAACACCGAGGATCCCAATCAACATGGGAACTCCCCACACAATACCGTTAAGTTCTCCTAACCAAGCTGTTATCAGTTCCATTCTGCCCTCACATAAGCTGTATTCACTTTATTCTTTATCCGTCTGTCACAATTCAATAACATTTCTGTATAAAATTTAATAAAGACGATAAATCTATTAAGTGCGAGAAAAAAATGTCTTAAATAGCAAGATAAGTTAAAGAATGTGAGTAATGTCACCTCGTTGCGATTAGAAATTAAGCTTTTGTTAGACAATATGTGAGCTTTGCTACTCAAGAGTTCAAGAGTAGCCTATTAACATTTAATGATATGAATGACAGGTTTTAACGAATATTCTTATTTTATCGGAACAATATTCAATGATTAAATTAATTTTAATTTAATCATTATTTCTCAAAACGCTATTCCATCCTATGAAAACGATTACAAATTAAATAAGATTATGTATTATTCAGTCAGTATATGCTGACGTTATATGACTATCGAATATAATGAAATTCACCCTTTCAGAAAGGATTCCACGATGATTGGCAAAATTCAGCAAACAAAACAATGGCTATGGGGATTGTTTTTCTTATTGTTCTCTATTCCCACTTTTGCGAATACACTTTCTATTCCCACGATGACCAGTCACGTCGTGGATGAAGCACATTTATTAACAACAGAACAGCGCGATAGTTTAGCTCGACGGTTAGCGCTATTTCAGCAACAAACTGGGTCGCAAATTGCCATTTTAATCGTAAAGAGTACTTCCCCATTAGATATTGAAAGCTATGCAGAAAAAGTATTCAATCAATGGAGGATTGGTCGTATAAATATTGATGACGGTGTTCTTTTACTCGTCTCTGTCAATGACCGTACAATGCGTATCGAGGTGGGTTATGGGTTAGAAGGGGCAATCAGCGATAGCCTTGCAAAGCGTATTTTAGAATATGATTTTATACCTGAATTTAAGCGCGGTAATTATGCAGGAGGTCTCAACCGTACTATTGATTCCCTAATCGCCTTAATAAAAAATGAGCCACTCCCTGACGCCAAAACTCCTAGCTTTTTTATTTCTAAACAACCTGCTCCCTTTGGTTTATTAGATGCTTCACTTGCTATCGTACTAGCGGCAAGCGCTTATATCTGGCTTTTTATCATATATCATCTTATTAAATTACATAAACTTAAGGCTGCAATTCCAATCGCTATCATTCTCTTGTTAACTGCTTACACTGGCGGCTTTAATAACCCCGCAGGTAATGGCATGAAGTTTGGAGAAGATTTTTTATATACAGAATTACCACGTTGGAGCCAATTCCTTTTTCTCAAAATACTACCCACCTGGATGGTGTTCATCCTCGCTTTCACTATGTTTGTTGCGATATTTCTACTTTTATTTTTGGCTGTTGCTATTATTTATAAAATACTTGGCCTCATTATTAAGTCAGAAAAAAAGCGTCTTTCGATTACTATTGCCTTCTTATTTACTGGTTTTATTTTTCTATTTGCACTCGTCATATCAGAAGGTGATTTTGTTATTTCATCCGTTATTTCAAGTAGTGTTGGTTGCATCATTGGCATTGGTCATTATTTTGGTTTTATCAATGTGTACATTGGTGGGAGCAATAATAATGGCCGAGGCGGCAGTGGTGGAGGCCGAGGCGGTGGCGGATTTAGCGGAGGTGGTGGCGGGAGCTCCGGTGGAGGCGGCTCTTCAGGGTCGTGGTAAATTTCCTTAAGACTACGCCATAGTAGCCATTCACGGGATACGCCTAACACGAGATTTCAAGTTAGGTTGCTAAAATAACAATTTATACCCTCTTATAACTGGCTTTTAAAAATTAAAAGCCAGTTATACTCTGAGAGGGCGATTCTTGGACACAGACTAAAGCTCCTTTATAAAAATTTCGCTATCAATAGAATGACACTTCCGTCGTACTATCTTTGATTAACTTAATGTCCTGACCATTTTCATTTATTGTTAGTTCAAAATGACACTTATGTGCAATATTTTGGCTATTGTAATCACATTTAGAGTCTACTTGTAAAATAGTCTGACCTAACACACGAATTTTCATTAACAGATCAAATGGCTTAGTGATATCTTTCCCATATGTAATAATGGTTTCAGATATTACTTTATTATCTTTGTAATATTTTATCGTTGTTGGTAGTTTAAACTCATTATAATTATTTTCGCTAAACTTTGTTTTATTATCTGCCAATACAGAGCCGATAATAATCCCTTCTTTGTTATATCGATATATCAGTTTTCCATTATTATCCTTTCTTGATAATATCGTACAGTTATTACCGATTTCCATTTCTACAGGGCCATTATTATCCCTACCAACTAATTTATTTTTAACTCTCTCAACAAAGAGATAATTATGTACACCACTGAGGTATTCATCCTTTTTTTGGTTTAAAGCAAAACTATCTATGCAGCCATCACGACCAATTTTTAACAATGACTCATAGTTAATAGACTTGTCTTTATTGTAAACGACGGACCTAATTTCTTTAACATTTCCTTTAACTGGATTAAAATCATAGAGTTGTGCCATGTTGAACACAACAGGATTATATTGTTGCTTTTGAAATGCCAAAGATTCAGAAGCGATAAAAAAAGTAATTAGCGGTGTAATTGCCAATAGGTATTTATTACTCATTTTTAATTTTATACCTCTAAACGACTTGTATGCTGTGGTTTATTTTCAATAATCATTAATTTAATTTATTATCAATATAATATTTTACATAAAAATCAGTTAGTTAATAAAAAACATTACACGTAATAATAGCATGTATGCTCCTAAATATGCTAATGGTAACCACCTAAATAAATAAGATTTATCTCATCTTTTCGAGCCATCCGATGAGCAAATTTGAGTAAAACTTAAGCAAAAAGACACTTGAATTAGGAAAAATAACTTTTAATTATATTATACTTACGAAATATTCCAAGCACTGTAAAAATATCTTTACTCTTATAAATCCGAAGTCATAGTATGCATAGAAACAGGTACTGTTGTTAAGGTTAAATGGCTTTAATTTTCACACCCCAGAATATTGATATAAGTAAAAATAACTATATTTTCATTTACTCACCATCAAGCGTAATAAAATAACTTATCGCTCATCATTTAATTTGATAAAAAAATTACTACTCATTAACATAAATGTTCAATGCACAATCATTATAAATCGATAACATCAGAACATGTGCAAAGTGAGATGAGTGATGATGGCATAGCGACAAAATCATCCTTTCCGCAATTCCCCGTCTTATCACACACCAATCTATATCATACGGTACTTTTTATGGTCGAAGTGATTTGCGCAGTTCAGAAGATTAGGTACCTAAATGTGAAGAAATTGCCATAACACTATTCACCTCTTTATATGGCAATATGGCGCCACCCGACGTTCATAGATGAAGAGCACACCGAGGACACGTCTTGAGCGCTTATGTATCCCCTCTTTAGCTATAGAGGTGATATTTTACAAGCAAAGGTCAAAAACAGTTATTTCAATCCATCAGTAGGGTTGAAACTAGCATAAATTTATATCAATGTTCCTAGTCAGTGTGGTACGTTTATATATTACGATATTGATAATTCAACAATGGAAAAGAAAAAAATATACTTTATCTATATGCCTAGCCCTATACTTGGCAGAAACCCTATACAAGGGGTAACAGGTTCCGGTATTTTCGGCGCTTTGTTTAATTTATATACCGAAGATAACTATATATTAGCCCTACAAAAAGCGATAGCACAGAAAAATTTAGACTGGCATGTTTACCGAGATGACACCGAATCAGATATAAAAAAACTTATTGAACAAGGTGCTAGACTTCTGGTCTGCGCCCCAGGTTTGAAATACATGTTTTATAGAAAAGGATTCGACAGAAAAAACATTATTTATCTCGACACTTTCGAATATGCGAATAATGTCACAACTCCTGTTATAGATAGAATTGTCGAATTAGAAAATTTGCAGTGAATATACGTTTATTCATCTTTATTTACGCATGTGGAAGTACCATACGCCGTCTCTAAATCAACATATAAATGTACTGTTTTTCAACAACATAAAACACCAACTCTATCAACACATTTATCATTAAGACCTTAAATTAAGGTTGTTTCTTAAGAAAATAAGAAGGAACTAGTTAAATTGAAAATACTGTTTCATTTTTTTTGAAAAACACAAAAATGCAGTTAACAGCAAACATAATGCAGTTTCCTCATACTTCCCCCAAAGTGCCCCCAACCTTTCAAGATCACTATCATAACGAATAGGACCTTCTGGGATGCTGGCCCACCCACCACTAAAATTAGAATATAAGAATGAAATAAGAAAACAAAACCATCCTAATAAGGTAAATATTCTGGCTAACCGATTTCTTTTAAATGATAAATACAAAGCAGCAACTTGAATGACTAATACTAATAACATGATTGCGTTAAGGAAGTAAGTTTCAATTTTCAAGTAAAGAGGAATGTTCATCTTGTAAACAACAAATAAAAAAGATGTGTTTTTTAAAAAATAAAACAAAAATGAAGATATATTAATTATAATAATTATCTGAATTATCCATAATGAAATAGGTTTTTTCACTTAATATCCTTATCAGCTTACTAAAAATTTTAGACAAGAATACATGATATTTAACTTACTGTCACCATTTCGTATTTCATAACTTCCTTTCATTAGTGGGCTGTAATTTTTTCATAATCTAGCTTCAATAAATGATAACTTTCATATTGAGCCAGTACATTCCTATAACATTTTAATTATCGTTATTTGACCAAAGGAGTATAAAATCAATTAGATAACCTACTGACTGGCATTCATTTAATATGTTTAAAAAAGTCGCTAGGAAAGATTTTATTCCTCTGCCCCATAGGTCATTATCAGATTACGTTTAAAAACACCAAACTTACATCATCTATAAGATACGTATATGAGATAACACGAAGATATGAATATACTCTACAAGTGACGGCTATTTGTTGTTGTAAACTTCAAGTCATGACCTATAACAGAAGCCCATGTGGTAGATTTATAAGGCCACTTCACTATAGTGACCTTTTGTTAAACTCTCTGAAAATTATTTTTGCTCGCTTTTTTCAGTAGGATCAAACGGTAGACCGTTAGCAAAAATAAAGGATAAAGCAACAATCAAAAATGTAGCGACCACGAATAATTTGTCTATCACTTTTTTCATATCGATCCCCCTAGTTTTAATCTATCAAAAATTATGACAAGTTCTATGATTTAGCAAGTAGCCTTTCATTGAGACAGCATTAAAGAAGATATATGCCAATAAGCCCGTTGTACGGGCTGTTTGACGAAAATAACTTGACGCTAAAAATGACTTAATACTTCATATGTTATTGATTGTTCTGAGCTATCAAGCACTTTAATTTTTGCGCCTTTGTATGAAATAATATTACTTTTCTTTAAATCATACTGGATATCATTATTAAAGCCTTGGTTTTCAATATTAGAACCTATTTGCCTATAGCCTATATTTACAGAGTCACCATTTTTCCCATTGAAAATTAATGCTTCTTCAAAGGAATTTCCTGCAGGATTACTTAATTTCACCTTATCAAATTTAGCCTTATCGCTACAGATAAAGACATTAAATTCGGTGACGACACATAGCTCATGACTCTCTTTTTTTACTAATAATGAAGTCCATGGTTGCCCAATAACTTCAACGACCACACTACCAGAATCATTCGTATTCGTAGGCATATAAAAATCACCTTTATCGCTTTCCCCTACCTTTTTAAAGGTTCCTGGCGTCACTTTATAGGCTAAATCTATCTGAGTTGAATCGAGTACTTTGATCCCATCAATCTCACTAATTACTCCATCCCTTACTAAGGGTTGCCCAATACTTATCGTGTTTACAGTTCCTATTTTTGGCTCGCTCACCTTATGTGAAGAAGGGGTATAGTTATATTCCGTAACTGCGCATCCCGATAAGGCAACCATACAAACACATAAGACTGATAATTTTCTCATTTAACTAAATACCTATATGGACAGAATAATAAAATATTTTACATACCGAATGTTACATTTATTAATAATGACCAACAAGTTATTGTCGAGTAACAGTAAAATGCGATTATCTTTTACCACCTAGTTATTCTTAATATTGCAGTTAATCGATGATTTTACCCCACTCTTTCATAGCAAAATTCCATTTATGTTAATTAATATACCGACAAACAATATGATGAAAGAGGTGAGTGACGCTGATATTGAGTTAAATGTTCGTTGTACTAGCTAATATTGCACCTCTCCCATAAATCGAGATGCTTTATATGTTACTTTAGCTGCACAAGTCCGAGCATTTTAGTTTTTACAAGCTTTCTTCCTAAAAAGATGATAGAAAGGGTTTCTGTCACAAGAATAAAAGGCTTGATGGTCAGAGAAAGCATTTAGCTGTCTGTGGCATTGAAAAATATCTGGGTATATTGGGGCAGAGGTTGCTTTGAAAATATTGGTACTTTTCCGAGCTACCGCAACGTCTATGTAATCTATTTTATGTTTTAGGCACGACACAAAAGCGACCATGCCCAACCTCACATTGAAGATATCCAACCTATTAACGATACACAAAACGTATAGAACCTATTTATTACACAGGAGCAGTTAATGCAAAACGAGGCAACATACTCGGTTGAGCACGGCGTCAAGGTATACCTTGTGAACTCATTTACCCAGAATAATTCTGGCGGTAATCCTGCTGGGGTGGTTCTCAATCCCCCAAACCTAAGCATTGCACAAAAAATAGCTATCGCACGTCAAGTTGGTTTTTCCGAGACTGCATTTGTCTATACTGGCGAGGAGACGGATTTTGAAGTGGATTTTTTCACATCGGAAGGGGAAGTCGATTTTTGCGGGCATGCAACACTAGCCGTTTTTTTCACTCTAGCCTCACTTAATTTGCTTACACCAGGCTCTTATACACAAAAAACCAAAGCTGGTATTCTAAACGTAACCGTCAGTCCTGACAGTATCGTTATGGATCAAGCTTTACCTATCACGCGGCATGGGCCTGATGTTGAAGATATCGCCGCTGCCATCGGTATACGACCCGAGGCTATTACAGGAACTGGCTTTCCCATTGAAATCATTTCAACAGGTTTGCCTGATATCATCATTCCCGTGCAGGCTGGCCAATTAGATATTCTGCACCCCGATCATGACGCTATCGCAAACTTAAGTCGTGAATTCGGTACTATCGGTTTCCATGTCTTTGAGCTGAGCCACCATGCCCCCATCACGGCCCACTGCCGAAATTTTGCCCCTCTATATGGCATAGATGAAGAATCGGCAACTGGCAGTGCCAGCGGCGCGCTAGGGTGCTATTTGGTCAATCATGTTTTACCTAATGAAACTCACTTTCTGTTAGAGCAAGGGCGAGCAATGGGCTGTTCTTCGATGATCCAAGTGACGATTGATAGACAAGCACAGGCGATTCGTCGTGTTAGAGTTGGAGGGCAAGCCACGATGATTGGTACAAAAATAATTAGTATTTAATCAAGCACATCACAATTATCGTCCAAGTAAACCGTCGATAACGTTTTGCACTAATGGAGAAACAGCCATAGGCATTTCCACTCATTACCAATTAAATTCAGGTATTAATAGATTTGAGCGATTATAATAAAATGAATCCCTAACAAAAACTGCCACCACTAAGACTAGCGCATTTATACATATGTAGGATTGTAAGATAAATATTTTTACATATGAAGAGCTTTTTCTATACTGAGTTTTGACAGTTTTTTTACTTTACAGGTGCATAAATTAAGGAACCGCATATGACAATACTAGTTACAGCTCAAGAGCAAATTATCGTGGGGCAGGAAAAAGTAATCGAAAGCTTGGCCCCTGAAGGTACATTTGCAGCTGTATTTGAAGATGATGGAGAAACAGGATACTTCTATGCGCTAGATGAATCTGCTGAAGGCAACCCAATTCAGGACGCCCTCCATATTTACAATGTAGAGGATATTTCAGATAGAAACATTCCATCTGATGTCAAAATTGGCTGGTCAGAAGATAGTCTTAAGTGCGTTCTGTTAATTAATAATTACCCACATGGTATATTTAATTTTGAGACTAAAAATGGGTATTGTCGTAGTGGTTTTCCGCCACCAACAAATCATAAATGGTCCATTTTAGGACACGAATGGAATGATACTGTTCATGATTTTTTTAAGTAACGCGTCTGGCATTTTTTAGTTATTACTTTTAAAAAAAACGATATCTCAACTGTCCACTTCCCCTAAAATAAGATAGCTATAATTAGAGTTTCTGCCCAAAAATTACAGAAGCCGTTATGAAAACGTTCGTTTTACTGAAACGCAAATTGTCAGCAACTAGAAAATTCTAAATGGGTGTGTCTCAATTAGTAGGGAGTGGACACATAGTCTTTACGCATGGATTAAAAAATAAGCCAGACTCTTCGCAATATCAAATTATATCTATTGAAAGTGATGACATTCTGCGACTTAAAAAAGAGTTACAAAGAGTCACTAAAAAGCAGGATACATTAAAAAAGCCGCGTTGTACTTTGCAAGTCAATCCGACTTAAATATGCCTTTATTAAAGCCAACCAACATGGTTATGAAAGTACGGACTACGCTTGTCACTCTCAGCCTGAATAGTCATTGTGGCCATAACTTTACCTGTAGCTGTTTTAACTCTCTCAGGGGATTTTATTACCGTTCCTGATGTGGTGATTCTGGTTGATTTCGCTTTTCTCATTTTTGATTTACTCACCTTCATACCATCATAGTAAATGCTGTATAACTTGCTTTAATTTGAAACCGAAGATGTACCTACTGCATACTCATAAAACACTAGTGATAACAAAGATATTAATCAATCCAATCTAATTTTGGTCAATGGCAAGCATTAGGTTTTATATAGCCCAATCAATAGTACCACCGTGGTTTATCACAGTACCATTTTGGTACGTTATTACTATGAGTCTTTTTGATATCAAAATAACCACACCGTGTTTGCTTATGGTTATTAAAAATAATTTTCCTATTAAAAGCCTTTTCTCAATTAATAGTATTTAGTAGGCTAAAATGAAAAACATGCTAGCTAGGGTAATATCTATGTCTCAAGATTTTAACGTTTACCTCTCTTCTAAGTCACTCCCATCACCTTTCGAGTGGCAGGCGGAAATAGCCAAGGTTAATAAATCACTGATTATGGATACTGATTTTGACTTACTCACCTTTTCTGGTTTTCTTCCTTATCAATTAGATAACGAGATTACCGGCTTTGAATACGGCTCATGGTTTATGGATGATGATCATAAAAAAGAAATTAATATACCTACAGCTGATTTCTGTATTTTATTCTCAGTTGGTAACCGACCGCTTGAATTGATAGCAGCTGTAATATCCGCATACTGCCTTGTAAAGCTAACTGATGGAGTCCTGTCAGATCCCCAAGCAGGTATTCATATACCGCCATCTCAGATTGACTCTTGGATGAAGGCGATGTTGGCAAAGTAGCCCTAGCACTCTACGCCCATCAATATACTGAGCATGATTATACGTTCCACGAATAGAGTTTATTAACGTGTGCTAGCTGTGTCTCAATCCATGCAGTGTTATAACCTTGTTCATGTAGGATGGTGCTCATTGTGTGCCTGAAGCCGTGGCCTGTGGCTCGCCCACTATAGCCCATGCGCCTAATCATCGTATTCAGTGCCATATCTGGTATGTGCTTTCTATAATCAGTGCGACTAGGGAATATATATTGATAACTGCCACTGATGGGATGTGTCTGTTTCAGCAAATCAATCACCTGCTCTGATAGCGGCACAATATGAGGTCGGCGTGTAAGCACACTTGATTAGCATATCTGTTAGCTTCATAAATCACTAATATTGTAGAGGGAATTCTATATAAAAAACTATGCAACAAATTATTGTAGAGATTTAGAAAGACGTTAGTAGACTTCGGTAGAGTGAGATTTCGCTGGAACGCTTGATTTAACTGAGGTTAGGAGACTTTAATAGACGTGATTGGGGGAGGAGAGAACCATACATAGCATCCAATACATTGATAATAAATAATTATTTAAATTCTAACTTTACAGATACCCCCAAATATACCCCCTGATATTTTTGTCATGCCTGTTTTGAGGTGATTTTTAATATCAATGTTAGCCCTACTCTTTCCAATAACATCATTGCATAAATATCATCAATGAAAACTTTATTGCAGATAATGAAACACCAACCAGAAATAACCCTGCCCGTCTTTTCACGACTCCGTTTCAAACGGAACGATAGCTACCGAAAAACATTTCACACTCAGTTTTTTCTTTTGCCGAAACTATCCAGATTGAAATGGCATTATTCAGTACATAAAAATAATACTCCACAATTCGGATAACTCAGTTTAACCTGCACGTTGTTTTTATGTTGTACTACATTGAGGGTTTCCATGGAACGGGCTGATTTTAATACTGTAAAAGCCTTGATTCATATGTTCATTGAACAAGAACATATCAAGAATCGATTAAATATGATTTGTACCAATAAGATAAGTGACTGGGAAAAATGGCTTCAGCTAGAACTGGAATTCTATATGTCTCATCACGAATCAATAAAAGAAATAGAACGAGAAGTTAGATACCCTTGCGATAGACGAAAGAATAAAACTAATATTAATATGTTTATTGACCTAAAGTTTAGGAAAAAACGGTGTAAAAAAATTCATATATTTTCATCGAATTAAAATGCGCTAAAAATGCTTGTTCACTACTATCAAAAATGGAAAACGATGTATCTAAGGTATTATCCATAAGACAATCTGCTAATGTAAGCCGCTCTTTTTGGTGTGTCGGTTTTTATACAGAATCTAGCGATACAGATAAAAATAAAGCACAAAATAAACTTAACGAATATGTGTACCAACATCACGATACCATCCATCTATCAAATAGTGAGGTTGGTTTAATGATTATATAATCACGCCATTTTCAACAAAATAATTTCGAATCACATTTGTTATCTTGTGCTAGTTAACTGGTCATCTTAAAAAGGGTCAGTTAGCGGTAGGTAACTAATTGTGGGTTAGTTTAAAGAGGTGAAATATCCTCTTTAGATTTCCCGACTTCAAATCGGTTTGTTGATACTAACTTTTACTAACCTGTAACTAGCTGCGCCCCTGTTAGCTGATAACCATTAAACCATTCATAACGACCTGTAGCAGTTACTTTGTTTCCTTTCTGGCAGGTCATTATCTCCAGCGCGTTAATATCGAATGCCACTATCTTTAATGGGTACGGGCTACGCTTGTCACTCTCAGCCTGAATAGTCATAGTGGCCATAACTTTACCTGTGGCTGTTTTAACTCTCTCAGGGGCTTTTATTACCGTTCCTGATGTGGTGATCCTGATTGGTTTTGCTTTTCTCATTTCTGGTTTGTTCATCTTGATACCATCACAATACAAGCCATCGGTTAAAATAAAATGCTAATGGAACTCTGGAATATTAGGTAATAATTCCAATTTCTAGGGGTGATCTAAACGTTAATTTATCCATGATGATACGGGATAATCCCGTATGTATCTATAAGCTATTGATTATGCTTAATTCCGTTAAATCGACGGAATCAAAATACAACTGACCACCTGAAACCTTAGCGTAACCTTAGTGTTAGCTTCCATTTG
The DNA here is from genome assembly GCF_028477945.1 of Providencia sp. PROV261. Lineage (NCBI taxonomy): Bacteria > Pseudomonadati > Pseudomonadota > Gammaproteobacteria > Enterobacterales > Morganellaceae > Providencia > Providencia sp. PROV261. The sequence continues at coordinate 99,933 of NZ_JAMPMC010000002.1, forward strand.
CTAAAGTGCGTTTTCACTGGAAACCATTGTGGAAACCTTACCGTAATCTCACCGTTATCGGCTTAATCCTCCCCGTAACATCCCCGTTTAACCTTGCCGTAATCTTGCCATTCAATCGCATTATACGGACCGTAATAGGACCGTTATTTTAGCTTTGGTTATTCATGTTCAGAGTAGATAACCCATTGATTTAATCGGTAACGCATATTTGCGTCACGGTAACTTATTGATTTTTATTCAGAGTGCTTATTTGCATTGTGGGATTAATTCCCAGAGGACAAATTTGTCCTGTGGTTACTTTTATCTCATGGCCATTATTAGAATATTGCCAGCCAGTGACGAGACTCCGATTTCAGAGCCTCATGACTCCTTAATATCAAGGAGTCCTATTCAATCGCCTTAAGTGCCCTTGATTTCAAGGCAACCTATAGCCTGTATACCGTCGCACTTTTTAGTGCTTCGCTTAATATTTGACCATTGCGATTATCTTCGCATCAACGTTTTGGTGCTGGCTTAGTCCATTGGTAGGTTGGCGCTGTCATTCTCCGTCTGTGACGTTCTTTAGCCTGTATTGTCTGCGCTACACCTGTTCTAATGGCTAACCTATCACGTCCATTGAGTGATTGACCTTGCTGGTGGGCTAACTCCATCATAACGGCTTCTATTGCTTCACGTTGTAACATAGCTATACCTCAAAGGTGTTGTGATTATCGCTATACCTTGATTGTGCCGAATTGGAACAATCAAAGCCTATCAATCCACTAGCATAAAACATGCTGTTTTGCTGGCAACCAGAGTGGCAACCGTCAAAATGGCAACCACGCTCACAGGTTAAAATACGCTATCTCAAGGCGAACCCAAAGTGATGGCCTCGGGTAAATCAATGGGTTATGTTTTACAGTGGCAACCAAGTTATATCCGTCAAGACTAGTCCAAACTTATTACCCTTGTTTTGCTGCGTACCATTCTGCGTACTTTTACACAACATCATGATTTTATTTGATTATAGCGAAATGCGAGAATTAAACACATACCTACTGCGTACCTATTTGATTTTGGACGGGGCTTATAAATTTGTTTGACATGATGTCAGGTTTTGTCAGGTTTGCGACCACAACAATTAATATGTTCTCATGTCTGGTTTTGTCTGGTTCTGATGTCAACAATTGTCAACATTCAGCGGATGGAGTATCCAGTAAAATATAGCCTTTTTGGTGGATACCTTACAATCACTATAGCAACACCATAGTACCACCGTGGTTTATTCCAGTACCATTTCGGTACGTTATTACCGCGATTCTTTTTGATATCAAAATAACTACACCGTGTTTTTTTGAGTGGTTAGCTGTACTGGCTAATATTTAGCTATTTTGGCTAAAGGCACTAATTTGTGGTTTTGATATGAGAGCTTCATTTCAAGCCGTCCTTAGTATCAAGGGTAGCATTTCAACTGTCACCCTTTCCGACTATGGCCATAATCACAATCGTTAACCCTCCTCAATTTTGAGGGCATTGTTTCTATTGATAAATACAGGCTCAAAAATGAGCCGATTGATTCTATTGATAAAATTAGACTGCGCTCAAGTTTGAGCTTTGCCATGCATTCAGTTAGTTACAAGGCGCAATAATACGCTTTGCTTGTTTTACAGTAAGTTACCCTAACTTTAAGTTATAGAGTTATTCGTTAAACCCACCAGCAATTTTACATTTTCTAATCTGTATAACACTGTTATACGCTGATATAATAAGCACTCACTGAGCTAATAACGGACTATTATCATGAGTAAATCTAATCTTATTGCCTTTTCGTATACCTGCTGAACTGCAAGCCCTGTTTAATGATGCTGTATCGAACTCTGGCAGCGATAAAACAGCGTGGATAGTCTCAGCTATCAAAGAGAAGTTAAACCACCCAGACAGTAATCCTGACGCTCGTATGTTATCGCTGGTGGGACGCCTAGAATCGTCTGTAGCGTCTTTAATTGCGGGTAAGGCAGATATTCCACTGTATACCTATAATGAGTCTGCTGTCGTTTCTGTGGTTAATTTGGTGCTACCAGAGGGAATAGATAACGGGCGCATTATCGCTGAACGAATTAATGAGGCTGGCTACCAGACTAAAGGCGGCAAAGCGTGGGATAAGGATATTTATTCAGCGTGGAAGCGTCACAAGGATATTGTGGGGGAAGTTAATTTCAGTATCAATCTTCTATTTTAATTTGCTTACCGTTAATAGGGCGAGCGGCTTGACGAACCCACTCGCTTAATGTGAATAACTTATTAATACTCCTATTTTTTTAAAATAGGCACTAGTAAGGTAAAGTATTCTTTCTCACAAAAATTGACAGGATAAACCTCTAGGCTTGCTTCCATGTAATTTAGTGCGTATTCATTTTGTTCATTTGCCCAGCGGCCATAAATATCTTGATAAGCATCGGCTAGTTTTGAAAGGTTGGGAACCGTTGTTTGTAAATATAATGTTTTTGGTAAAACAGATTTAATTAACCCATCGGTAACCATTCCATCAGCTACTTCTACAGCCGCCTCATAAATAAATCTATCCTCACCCAGCATCCTTGATACACCAAAACTTTCTACTTCTAAATCAGTTTTACTTTCCTTTTGTTGACTTAAAAATAACGTAAAAAATTTTTGCCATAAAGTAGGGCAATCGTCCATTGCTTTTCGCATATCTGTTTCAATTGAAATTCCTGCTATGGTGCGTTCTGGTAATTCGATTATTGAATAAGTAAACATCACAAACTCCTTGTGTATTGATCGTTTATTAGCCATTAAGCATATAACATAATTTTCAATAGTTAAAATAAAATCAATTAATCCAACTGATATTTATTTTCTACACTTGATTAGAATACAAAGTTCAATCTATACATTTTGCTAGTAACTAGCCTCTGTATTCCTCAGCTTAAAGCGTTAGGATGTGTTAGGGTTTTGTCATCAGAAAAACGTTAAGAATTGTTAAGATTGATGGGTGAGGCTAGATTAAAAAATATAAGGTTTTATTAGGTTGTCCTTATCTTAATACTCGACGTTAATTTATCAACAAAGGGGACCCTGTAAATAATTCGGTGTATTTGCCTTTTATTAAATGTGGTCGTTTAGGCGGTCACCGAACTCAATAATAAAACGACTCATTGCCTGTTTCCAGTTTTGAATTAGCATACTCCATTTTTTAGAGGCCGATTCAATCGCTAAATCAATCACTTTCCGTACAGAGTCATCGCTGGGGAAGACCTTACGTTTCTTAATCGCATGACGGATAACACTGTTTAATGACTCGATGG
>NZ_JAMPMC010000003.1:0-365216 GCF_028477945.1 Providencia sp. PROV261
TTTAAGCTGTTACGCACCATATGAATGATGCAGAGCTGAATTTGTGTTTGAGGATAAACGCTATGTTAGTAGACTTCGGTAGAGTGAGATTTCGCTGGAACGCTTGATTTAACTGAGGTTAGGAGACTTTAATAGACGTGATTGGAAGTGAAGATGGCGGAGGAGGAGAGATTCGAACTCTCGGATGGTTTCCCATCGGCGGTTTTCAAGACCGCTGCCTTCAGCCGCTCGGCCACCCCTCCGCAATGACGTGCACTATAAACATCTGCGCTTTCGATGTAAACCCCCTATTTTATCAATTGCTATAAAAATAAGCACTTAATGTGTTAATGGGCTAAATTATCAACATTTCCAACAGGTCGCTTGGGTTATCGCCTATTTTTTGCTAAATTTGCACTCTGTTTTTGTTTAGGTTGAAATCTGTATGTTGCTTTTTAACGGCCAAGAAATTGAGACTGACCCTCAGGGTTACCTTATCGATAGCCAACAATGGAGCGAAGATCTTATTCCTCTTCTCGCAGAGCAAGAAAATATCACTTTGACAGAAGAGCATCTTGAAATCATTCGCTTTGTTCGCGCATTCTACTTGGAATTTAATACATCTCCTGCCATCCGTATGCTCGTGAAAGCCGTTTCACAGCAATTTGGGGAAGATAAAGGAAATAGCCGCTACTTATATCGACTATTCCCTAAAGGCCCAGCAAAGCAAGCAACAAAACTTGCCGGCCTGCCAAAGCCCGTGAAATGTATTTAAATGGCTAGCCAATTAATAGCGGACCGAAAAATCCGCTATTTTTTCAGTGTGCCAATTTTCACTAAAATAGTGATCAATCTTTGCTCCTGGAGGGCCACCTGCATTGAGCCATTCTTCGACAAAACGGATATCTTGGTCTGAACCATAGATACCCAGTGCTACACTGCCATCTTCGCGATTATAGACATACCCTTTTATGCCATTTTGATTCGCCCAATGATACGTTTGGTAACGAAAACCAACTCCTTGTACGCGACCATAGATATAAAACAAACGTCCGGTTGATGTTGTCATTTTGGCCCCCATTATCAGTGCATTATTTACTAAAATACGATTTATTACAGTTGTCTTTTATTCATCGAACATATAATCTGGAATTGAGGCACTGCTTTTCAATGTTGCATATAAGACAGTGTATTGCGTTATGAGTAATTGTCCATACATTGGCTTGAAAACGCGGAACACTGCCCCAATATAAAGTTATAGCATAAGCAAGGCTTTTAGGAGGTGGCTATGATGATCACCAGTAAATATGGGATCGGGCAACAAGTTAGACATAAACTACTCGGCTACCTAGGCGTTGTGGTCGACGTCGATGCCGAATATTCGCTCGAACAACCACACGATGATGATATTGCTTCAAACAGCACATTACGTGATCTGCCTTGGTACCATGTTGTTATGGAAGATGACAACGGCGAAGCTATTCATACTTATTTGGCTGAAGCGCAAATTACTTATGAAACCGCTGATGACCATCCAGAGCAACCTTCCATGGACGAATTGGCAGAGTCTATTCGCTCACAATTACAGGCACCGCGCCTACGTAACTAGTTGTTTATAAAATTATTAACTTGTATCCAACAGTAAAGCAGCCCAACGCTGCTTTACTGTATTGTCATGCTTACTTTTCTAAACCTAATAAAGGGATTTCTTGTTTTGGGCATCTATCCATAACAAATTTCATGCCCGCAGCAAGTGCGATGTTTTTCGCATCTTCACTAATAACCCCCTTTTGTAGCCACAGTACTTTGGCTTTAATCGCAACGGCTTCCTGTGCGATCCCCACCGCGGCTTCAGCATTACGAAATACATCCACCATATCTATTGGTTGAGGAATATCCGCTAATTTTGCGTAGACTTTTTGCCCTAATAGCATTTGCCCTGCTAATTTAGGGCTGACAGGGATTATGGTATATCCTTGCTCTAATAAGTACTCCATCACTTCATAACTTGGACGACCTTTTTTATCACTTGCGCCAACTAAGGCGATCGTATTGACACTACGTAATATTTCAGCAATTTCTTGGTTAGTCATCAAAATAACTCCCTAAATCAGTAAACTATTAATCTACAATATGATATATGTTGTAGTGTGTGCTAACTCAATTTTTCTACTATGAGTACCACGTTGATGTTGCTGGCAAGATGAGAGAAAACATGGATTATGTTTTCAATTACCCCAGAAAGTTATGAGATAGTCTTTCTCTCATTATTGCGATAAAAACCAGCAGATCGCGACAAACACGTCATTATTAATATGCTTAGCGTGATACCACGCCACCTTTAAGGGAACATCATGGAATCAACTACTCGTACAATAAAAAACACTAAAAATATAGCACTCGTTGCCCATGACCACTGTAAATCTTCATTATTAGCTTGGGCAACAAAGAATAGCGAACAACTTAAATCCCACCAACTGTTTGGAACGGGTACCACAGCGAAACTGATTAGTCACCATACAGGGCTTCATGTTACTGGTATGCTTAGCGGCCCTATGGGCGGTGACCAACAAATAGGAGCGATGATCTCCGAACAAAAAATCGATGTTTTGATCTTTTTCTGGGACCCTCTGAATGCCGTTCCTCATGATCCAGACGTGAAAGCCTTATTACGTTTAGCGGCTGTTTGGAATATCCCTGTAGCCACTAATCCAGCAACAGCAGACTTTATTATTACGTCACCCTATTTTAATGGTGCAATTGATATAGTGATCCCTGATTACCAGCAGTACTTACAAGAACGCACAAAATAAGCCTTCAAGAGCCGGATAGTTTATCCGGCTCTTTGCTATTTAAGGTTTTTTCTGTCTAGGCACACCTAACTGTTTTAATTCACTAACGAACTCTGATGGTTCATCGGGGTTATACAGTAGCCATACTTGCTGTTTTGCACGCGTCATTGCCACATATAACAGCCGCCTCTCTTCTGCGTGCTCAAACTCCTCATGTTTAGGGAGTAACACTTGTTCCATAATGGATTCGCGTGCCGCCGCTGGGAATCCATCCTTCCCACTGTTCAGCCCACAAATAATGACATGATCGGCTTGCTTCCCTTTAGAGGCATGAATGGTCATAAACTCAATCTTAAGCTTTGGCCAGCGTGTTTGCGCTTTATTTAAGATTTCTGGTCGCAGATAGTGATAACGTGCTAAACATAAAATAGTTTCATTTTCCGTGACATAACCACTCATCTTATCGAATAAACGCTCCAGTGCATTTTCATAAAGCAAAACGACTGACTTTTTATTGCCTTTAACGAGGCTATTAAGTGGTTTATCGAGCTGCGTCGGATTTTGCAATATAAAGTGATTCGCAATTTCACCAATGCGCTGATTAAACCGATAAGTGGTGTCTAATGCGCACAGCGCTCCTTCGCCAAAATTGTGTTCAAAAGAGGTTGTCAGGTCAAGCTCTGCCCCGCTAAAACGATATATAGCCTGCCAATCATCACCAACAGCAAAGAGTGACGTTTGTTTATTCTGTTGACGCAATGCCTGTAGCAGTTTTGCTCTTAACGGCGAAATATCTTGAAATTCATCGACCAATATGTGTTTCCAAGGGCTAATAAAACGCCCTTTCTCTAATAAATTAACAGCTTGATGGATCAACCCAGAGAAATCGATAGCCCCTTCATCTTTTAGAGCAGTTTTCCAAGCCTTTAATAAAGGTGACATGAGACGAAGGCGTTTTTGAAACAGATCTCTAAACTGCTCGTCGGCAGATTCGATCATCTCTTTCTGGCTACCGCCATGCATACGCATTAAACTTAACCAGCGCTCTAAGCGACTTACTATCTTTTTACTGATTTTTTCATCTTTCCAGAATTCACCTTCCGGCACATCCCACTGTAGCTCCTCAGTTAGCCACTCACGCCAGCCTTTCGCTTGCGCTTTTTTCGTACTGCACTGTGTACGCCATTCATTCAATAACAATTCACCGCGTTTTTGAGAGTCAGTTTCGAATTCACTGATAGCAGGTGATTTATTGCTTCCTTCACGAATGATATAGAGCGCTAGCGCATGAAATGTTTTGGCTTCAATATCCTCCTGCTGCAAACGCTCTTGGATACGTTCATTCATTTCTTGCGCCGCTTTACGACCAAACGCTAATAATAAGATTTGCTCAGCCTTAGCGAGCTTTCTTAAAAGAAGCCAGCCGGCTCTCGCGACTAATACTGACGTTTTCCCACTCCCCGCCCCAGCAAGTACTAAAACGTTATCTTCTCCATTAATGACGGAGAGTGCTTGGCTTGAGTTTAACGGGGAGGTTTCAACATGTTGGAAAAAATCACTATAGCGTGACAGGATTGATTCACTCCATTGTTGGTTAACCTGTTGCCGACAACGTTCTCCATCATTGAGCCATTGCAAACAGTAGTGATAAGGGGCAGCACAGTTTTCAAATTGACTGACTCGCGCTAACGGCAGAGGAAGGGAGGAAAATTGCTCGCTGATCTTTTTACGAAAGGTGTTTAATTCACGCAAGCTAAACCAATTATCCTGCTGAGTTTGCTGCTGTATTCCTTTTGCGAGGGCGACAAGCACTTGAGCACTGACCTCACTCATTTCAATGCTCCATTGTTGCCATTTATCATTTAAATAGTGATAAAAGCGTTGCGTTTGCTTCCATTCGGTTCCATGCAAACGAACAACTTGCTCATCAGCTAGTTCAAACTCTAACTCCCCCCAAACAATTCCCCTTTTGCAATGAATATCAATTAATTGGTTAAAAGGGATAAGATATTGATGTTTTTCACCACTCACCTCAATGCCAGCATTTAATAAGCGAACCCGATTATAGGGATGCTGAGCCAGGCGCTGCCCAATCTGTGTTGATTTCAGTTCCATACATCCTGCACCTGAGTAGTTCAATCATGAAAATAACGGCTGCTTGATTCCAGACAGTTTTTTATTACTTACAAACACGCTATCCTATATAGACTCTAAATATTCGAGTTGTATCTAGGCGGCAGGTTAAACTGCTTGTTTATTCGTCGAAAAGACGCCCAAGGAGCCTATAAACCTTGAGCACTTCAACACGTAACAGCTAGGCAACTTAAAATATAACGAGTATAGACTACGAAATGTTCGCCTCTGAGGTACTTTGTGTTAACGCTGCTTACCAGTTATCGTCGTGTTTTATATAACAGTCATGCTCTATATTATATCCGAATCTTAATCGCCCTGACAGGGACGACACTGATCCCTTGGTTATTGGGGCAAGAGCCTAAAGTCACAATCCCTCTGACATTAGGTATGGTAGCGGCCGCCTTGACCGACCTAGATGATAGGTTGACTGGCCGATTAAAAAACCTAGCTATCACCCTACTTTGTTTTTTTATTGCCTCAGTTTCGATTGAGTTACTGTTCCCGCATCCCGTTCTGTTCTTTTTTGGGTTGGCACTCTCGACCTGTGGGTTTATTCTCTTAGGGGCGCTAGGTCAACGCTACGCCACTATTGCATTTGGTGCGTTATTGATAGCCATCTATACCATGCTTGGGGTGCCAATATTTGATACTTGGTACCAACAACCCACCCTATTACTTATTGGGGCTATTTGGTATAACCTTCTTACGTTGATCGGCCACATTCTTTTCCCTGTTCGGCCTTTACAAGATGCGATCACTCAATGTTATCAACAGTTAGCCTCCTACCTCGATGCAAAGGCCAACTTATTCGACCCTGATCTTGAAGATGACTACCAACAGTCAGTCTATGATTTAGCCTTAGTCAATAGCACCTTAGTCAGTACGATGAATCAGGCTAAAATTGCGCTGCTCAGTCGGCTCAAAGGCGATAGAGGCCAGAAAGGAACACGTAATACCCTACAATATTATTTCGTTGCACAAGATATCCATGAACGGGCGAGCTCATCACACATACAATATCAGCAACTGAGTCGTACGCTACGCCATAGCGATATTCTCTTTCGTTTCCAACGACTACTTAGCATGCAAGCGCGGGCTTGCCAACAGGTAGCACAATCTGTTTTGTGGCGTAAGCAGTACCAACATAACCCGCGCTTTGAAGGTACTTTTGCTTACCTTGAAAACTCACTGCAACTGCTAAAACAACAGTCACCTGCAATTCATGAAATTAAGGCGCTGTATAATCTACTCAAAAATCTAAAAGGGATTGATGTCCAACTGAGAGGGCTTGGCCTCGAACAAGGTTCACGCCAACAGAATAATAAACAATTTGAACAACTCTCAGATGAGTCACCTTCAGGCATCAGTGATATCATCGCGCGCTTCAAGCACCATTTAACGCCGCAATCCGCCCTGTTCCGCCATGCAGTTAGGATGTCTCTCTTATTATGTACAGGCTATCTCATCATCCAATTATTTGATTTAGAAAGAGGATATTGGATTTTATTGACTAGCTTGTTCGTTTGTCAGCCTAACTATAGCGCAACAAAACGGCGGCTCGCACTCCGTATTATTGGCACACTGATTGGGATCCTCGTTGGCTTGCCGCTATTAAAATTTGTTCCTTCTATGGAAGGGCAGCTCACCTTAATTGTTATCTCTGGGTTACTGTTTTTTGTTTTCCGCAGTAGCCAATATGCGCAAGCGACACTATTTATTACTCTGCTCGTTCTATTTTGTTTCAACCTGCTAGGGGAAGGATTTGAAGTTGCTCTCCCTCGGGTCATTGATACGCTAGTTGGTTGTTTTATAGCCTTCCTTGCTGTTAGCTTTATATGGCCTGATTGGAAATTCCGCCAATTACCGCAGGTTGTGCAAAAAACCATGAACAGTAACTGCCGCTATTTAGATGCGATTTTACAGCAATATTACCAAGGTAAAGATAACAGTCTGGAATACCGTGTTGCACGCCGCGATGCCCACAATAATGATGCTGAGTTTGCTTCTATCGTTTCCAATATGGCATCCGATCCTAAATCGTATAAAGTCACTCAAGAGCAAGCCTTTAGGCTCCTCTGCCTCAACCACACCTTACTGAGTTATATTTCAGCATTGGGTGCGCACCGAGAGCAAATGCAAAATGAGGAAAACCTGATTATTTTGAGTGATGCTATCTGTTATGTAGAAACATCATTACAAGTCATGAGCCTAGATACCTTAATGGATGAGAAATCAGAACGTCTACGAGAGAGTATCACTCATCGCATAGATAGCATATCGACCAGCGATGATGAAAAGACGGTCCTTATTATGGAACAAACAAGGCTGCTGCTTGAACTGATCCCTGAAATAAAATCCATGATCAAACAAATTAATATTCCCGTTACTTCGCCTCTTGCAAATGGCCATTATTCAGCCATATAGCGGATAAATCAAACTGATGAGCGGGTGTCAAAATACAGCGTTAATCGTTACACCCGCTTGTGCGACCTTTAGCCTAATACGGTTCAACCAACGCTGTTGTACCAATTAATCAACTCTTGTTTAATTTGTGTCGGCAGCACAGCACTGTGATAACCTTCGATTGCACCAGCCAACCCAATTAATAATTTGATACTAGGGGAAAAACGACCAAGCTGTTTTAACTTCAAAAAACACGCTTTCGCGCCTATTTCACGTAAATCGTCGGCTTTATGAATACCTATTTTCCCTAATGCCCTTTCAACCGACATATTCATATTAGGTAAATCTTTTATCCGAGTGACGGCAGACTGCTTTTGCTGCCGCTCTTCAATAGCTGAACGATAGGCTAAATCAATGCAGTGCAATAAAAGCGCTTCATTCTCCCAAATCTGCTGAGGTAACTGATAATAGCGCAGCTCTAGTGGGATCCCTTTTTTACTGAAAACTAACCGTTCAAGTTCAATTGATTCAAAGTAGCTCCTTGCAAAAAGGCAGCCACGTAAATATAAGAGCCCATCAAGCGCTAAGCCAACAATAACGTTATCAACAATCAAACAATAGCCGCCAAAATAGTTTTTCTTTTTAAATTCACCAAAACCTTTTAACAGCTGATCTAATCGAGAATCATTTTTTTCCGTTAAAGACATACACCCAAACTCCTTATGAGCATTCATCTACTTCCATCCTTGTGTGTGAAACTATAAATACCTTAATTTTACAAACAATTAGCAGAAGTACATTCTGAGAGGATCCGCTAAAAACTCCAAGAATATTGCAGATAAAAACAACAAAGTTGCGAAGCGCTTTGAAAAAATAGTCTTGATATTGGATAAATATACAGTTACTGTATATGCATACAGTTTGATTGCGAGGTGAACTATGGCTATTTATTCTTGGAACAAGGCAACTGAACATTCTGTTAACCACAGCACACAAGCAATGCCTTCAACACCGCCTATTGATGGCTCGATGCAACAAGGCATGGTGAGTGAGCTGGTTTACGATGAAAAACATCCTATTATGGATTACATTCTACTGCCGATGTTGCGTCAGTTCGGGGCGCAATCTCGTTGGCTGCTTTGGCTAAGCCCCAATAAAAAGTTAAGTCGTCACTGGTTAATGCAATCAGGCTTGCCTATTAACAAAATTATGCAACTCAGCAATATGGCGTCGATAACGACGATAGATGCGATGGAAAAGGCATTAAGAAGTGGTAATTATAGTGTTGTTTTAGGTTGGCTACCGGAATTAAATAAACAGGACTTTGCTCGCTTACAAACGGCAGCACAAGAAGGACATTCTATCGGCTTTATTATGCGCCCTCAAAAAACACATAATATCGCAAGTATCCATTCTGGACAGCAAAATAACCTAAAAATTCACTCTAACTATTATCACTAGCCAAGATTAAGAATATTCTTAGTAAATTTGACATTCGGATATCTCAGACTCAGAAAATACCGAAAAAATAATTGAGATCAATGTGATAGATAATAATCAACTCAAAATAGGATTACGTTTATCTCTCTGATTTATCCGCTAAAAAATGTTTTTTTACCATGATTTTTGCTTGCTCTACTTGTATCTTTTTTAGTTCGTTGTAGACTTTAGCTTGTTAAGGTTATGGCATTATTTTTTACTTTTTATAAATTTTTGTAGATAATGTCAGCGAAACCTAGCAAGTATTTTAAACCAATGGCGAATAATAAGGCTCTTTGAAGCCATGCCTATATTGGATGATAACGAGGCGTAAAAAATGAAAAAGACAGCTATCGCAGTAGCAGTGGCAGTAGCAGCTTTCGCAACTGTTGCGCAGGCAGCTCCAAAAGACAACACTTGGTATACCGGTGCTAAACTGGGTTGGTCTCACTATGAAGATACCAGCTTCACTCCAGTTGATCGTGAAAACACTGTAGGTAAAAGTACTGACCGTGATACTTTCGGTGCTGGTGCATACGCAGGTTACCAATACAACCAGTACATGGGCTTCGAGCTTGGTTATGACTGGTTTGGTAAAATGAAATACAAAGGTGCTGGTAACAACGGCGACCTGAAATCAATGGGTGTTTCTCTGACTACCAAACTGAGCTATCCAGTAATGGACGACTTAGACGTTTACACTCGTTTAGGTGGTATGGTATGGCGTACTGATGTTAAAGCACACCAAACAGGTGAAGAGCGTTACAAAGAAAACGATACTGGTGTTTCTCCTGTATACGCACTGGGTGTTGAATATGCAATCACTCCAAACTGGGCAACTCGTTTAGATTACCAATGGGTTAGCAACATCGGTGATAACGACAACCTGGGCGTACGTCCTGACAACGGCATGCTGAGCGTTGGTCTGGCATACCGCTTCAACCAAGAAGCAGCACCAGTTGTTGAGCCAGCTCCAGTTGTTGAGCCAGCGCCAGTTGTTGAGAACAAGCGTTTCACTCTGCGTTCAGACGTTCTGTTCAACTTCAACAAAGCAACTCTGAAACCAGAAGGTCAGCAAGCACTGAACGAACTGTATAACGAACTGAGCAGCATCGACCCAACTCAAGGTCGCGTACTGGTAGTTGGTTTCACAGACCGTATCGGTTCACAAAACTACAACCTGCCACTGTCACAAAAACGTGCTCAGTCAGTTGTTGATTACTTAGTTGCTAAAGGCGTTCCAGCAAGCGCAATCGCTGCTGAAGGTCGTGGTAAAGAAGATCCAGTAACTGGTAACAAATGTGACAACGTTAAAGGCCGTGCAGCTCTGATCGAGTGTCTGGCTCCAGACCGTCGCGTTGAAATCGAAATTCAAGGTACAACTGAAGTTGTCACTCAACCAGGTGCTTAATTCTTAGCCCCTCGTTCGAATTTCGAACTGAATACAAAAAACCCCATTTCGATGGGGTTTTTTTTTATGCTAAAAATCATCAGGTCACTAAACACAATCTGTCATTGTTACGATTAAATCAATCGTGGTCGAAAAAATAATGGCAGGTTACAAAGCATTTCGTTGGGAATAAAACGATCGTGGTTGATCAACGGGCAACTTGAGATAATCGTCTCCCCTATTTCTTGGTACTTGAATTCCCTAGAATCGCCTGTAGGTCTTGCTTTAACGAACTCATTTGGCTCTCATACTTATCTTTATGCTCGGCATCTTCGATCAACTGAATGATCGTCTCTGATAATGTTTTATTGCGTTTCACTGCAAGGTTAGATAAACGCTGCCAAACAGAAAAGTTAAGGTCGATAGATTTTTTTCTGGTATGGGGATGCTCAGCATTGAAATGACGTTTACGTCTTGCTCGAATGCTTTGCTTCATACGGTTATCCAATTGTGGATTCATATGCAAAGCGATCCATTTTAAAACCTCTGTGGGCTGGTTTTCCATTTTGAGCAATAGCGCGATAGCCTCACTTTCGGCACTTCTTTCGATATACCGAGTAATTGGCTCACCACTTCGGGACTTCTTCACCAGATATTCCCATTTCCAGCCACATTCTAAATTTTCAAGCTGCTGATATTTCATATTTTTTCCTGACGAAGATCGAACCTGACCTATATTAGCAATTTTAGATGAAGATACGCAATTTAAGCACCACCGTCGACCTATTATTGACAAAGAAGATAACAACTAGGCACAAAATAGTGTACAATCAACGCTCACCTATTAACAATTTAATGAACAAGCATGTCCACATTTGAATGCATACTTCTCGTATATGGGATAGGCGGGGTGTGCTCAGCGCTTATAACACTACTCCTGACTAAAGACCCTAATATCTTTATGAGATTGCTCAGTGCGCTCTTAATTGGCTTAACATGGCCAATGTCTTTGCCTGTTGTGCTATTATTTTCTTTATTCTAACTGATTATACGACAATTATTGCTGCAAGATTGGCGCTCAAACGCTAATATAGCAACCTTGCCCTATGGGTAATAAATTGGCCTGAAAACAACATATACTCTAAATAGTTTGCAGTACAGCGAATTGCTCAAAAAATGAGCCACTACTAATGTACTAAAGTCTGTGAGTCGTACATATGTATGTCGTCAATAACGGGGCAGCCTACAATAAAAAGAGTATAAAATATCCAAACCAAATTCAGGCATACGCGCCCTGCTCACCGACAGGCATTTTACTTATAATCATATTAATAGCAGAAAAATTATAGTGATCAGTCAAGAACTAACATGGCAAGGCCTAATACCTGACCTAACGCCTTACCAGGCAAACTTTGTTTCTTCAGATACCCTGACTCCTGCTTCTTTGTCAGAAATCCAGCCAAGGCTATTTGATAGCATTGAGCGCTTTATCAAAGAGAATTCACGGACTCGATTTATGTTTATCAAGTCCGACGACAGTGAGCATTATCTAGCAACATTTGCTGAGGCGATCCGCCCTTTACTGACCCCATTTTCGCCCATTAATGGTGATTATCAACTCACTGAAAATAAACTTGCTTTCAAATGGTGTCCTGAAATTGAGGGGCGCTTCTCAAGCCGAGCAAATATTGCCTGTCGCCATTGGATTGAGCCGGAACAACTGTTTGGGTATATCACACCATCATTACATCCAGTGCCGGGTTTATTACATCACGTTAATGGTGGAGTATTGATATTATCGGCATCATCATTGGTCTCTCAACCCCTGATGTGGCAGCGGCTACAAAATATGATAGCTCGCCGCCAATTCGAATGGTTGCCTTTCTCCGATAATCAACCATTACCGATTGAAATTGAACCTCAGCCACTCGATATCAAGTTAATCATTGTTGGTGACCGGCTTGAGCTTGAAGAGTTTGAGTACACTCACGCAGATCTCTTTGAACATGCTATTTATGGGGAATATGAACCCATAATGTTCTTTGATAATGAAGAACAACTCGCCTTGTGGATGCGCTATATAAAATCAATTATTAATGCTAACCATCTCCCCGAAATCGCACCTGATGGTTGGCCTACGTTTATCACTCAGGCAACACGGTTTTGTGAAGATAAATTTAATCTGCCTCTTGATACACAGTGGCTAGCCCGCCGATTGACGGATGCCTCTCACTATCAGTCAGGCAACTTAATGGACGCCAATGCCTTTAATCAGGCTGTGGAAAACCGCCTATGGCGCCATAGTTTCCTGACAGAACGTTCACAAGACGATATTTTGCAAGAACAGGTTTTTATCAAAACCGAAGGCGAAGTGATAGGACAAATCAATGGATTGTCCGTCTTGCATTATCCTGGGCACCCAGAAGCGCTGGGAGAGCCTTCGCGCATTACCTGTGTCGCCCATTTAGGTGATGGGGAATTTGTCGATGTTGAACGGAAAGCCGAGCTTGGCGGCAACATTCATGCTAAAGGCATGATGATCATGCAAGCTTATTTAAATTATGAGCTAAAATTGGAGCAGCCTCAGCCATTCTCAGCCTCGATTGTTTTTGAGCAATCCTATGGTGAAGTTGATGGCGATAGCGCCTCTCTTGCCGAACTTTGTGCGTTAATTAGTGCATTAGCGCTCCAGCCTATCGATCAGCAAATCGCCGTCACCGGTGCTGTCGACCAGTTTGGTTATGTGCAGCCTATAGGTGGTGTAAACGAAAAAATCGAAGGCTTCTATGATATTTGTGCTCAGCGTGGTTTAACAGGGCAACAAGGGGTAATTATCCCAATGGCTAATGTGCGCCATCTCTGTGTCAAAGAGGCTGTTGTCAATGCCGTACAAGAGGGGCAATTCCATATTTGGCCTGTGGAGCATGTTGCTCAAGCGATCACATTACTCACTAAGCAGCCCTATTTTGAGCAGCAAGCTGAAGGTGATAACGTACACCTGTTAGCTTTAATTCAAGAACGCATCAATCAAGCAAATTCACCCGAAAAACCAAAACTTCCATGGTTCCTAAAATGGCTTGGTTGAATAAAAAAATATCAGATCGGAGTTGTTCAGCGTACAAGTGTAAGCTATCCTGTATTCTTAAACTTAATTAAGGCTATCAGAAGAACATGGTTGATAAACGCAGTTCCTATACAAAAAGTGATTTAGAAGCTTCTGGAAGAGGCGAATTATTTGGCGAAAATGGGCCTCCATTACCTTCAGGTAATATGTTGATGATGGATCGTATCATCACCATGACTGAAGATGGTGGTACCTTCAATAAAGGCTATGTCGAAGCTGAATTGGATATCAATCCAGACTTATGGTTCTTCGGCTGCCATTTTGTTAATGACCCTGTTATGCCTGGCTGTTTAGGCCTAGATGCCATGTGGCAACTCGTTGGTTTCTACCTCGGGTGGCTCGGCGGGGAAGGCAAAGGTCGTGCTCTTGGTGTTGGTGAAGTAAAATTCACGGGCCAAGTACTTCCAACGGCTAAAAAAGTGACTTACCGTATCAATTTTAAACGTGTTATTAACCGTAAATTGATTATGGGTCTTGCCGATGGTGAAGTACTGGTTGATGGTAAAGTCATTTACGTGGCTAATGACCTAAAAGTGGGTCTATTTAAAGACACTAGTGCTTTCTGATCCCGCACCTAAGCGCTAAAAACTAAAACCTCCGCAATGGCGGAGGTTTAAAATTTGTTTGAAGTGAATTAAAAAACCGTTTATTTAGGTTCTCTAACGAATAAGTTAGGCTTTGTTCTGCCTGATTATGCAGAGAGAATCGCCCTGTCCTCCATGGCTTTACGCCAGCCTCCTAACCAGTGCGATCGTGCATCTACAGATTGATAGGGGCACAATTCTTTGGAACGACCTGCTATACCTGCTTGATAACCTCTTGATAAAGCTCTTTCTAAACGGTCTCGCTTCTGTCTTTTCATGCCTTACTTCCCTCATTGTCTAAAATGGAAAAGAAAACAGCACCTAAGCCCTTCATAGCGTTAAGTTAAGTCACTAGTGGGATTCCGCTCACCGACCCTTTCTTGATACTTAGGGATAGCTTGCCTTGCCACTCACAGACAATTCAAACTATGTAGGGGATCATCTCATTTAGGTACACTATAGAAATACAGCCGACAGATTAGAAAATCAAGTAAAGAATTTCATATAAATGTCATAAATGCTATAAATGTGATTTATATTTTCAAATTATGACAACTCGTTGATTTTAAATAAATTAATATCAATTTTATTATATGTATTTATATTGAAATATTTTATAATTGAATGATATGCAACCAATTTTATAAAAAAATGCACCTTAGCCAATGACGGCGTAAGATGCACTTTATTGATGAAAATAGTGAATATTACTTAAGATTTATTGGCCTCTTTAGCAATCTCACTCGCAACTTGCTGCCATCCATCAGCTAGCGTACGGACTAATTCTGGATAGCCATCTTCTTTTTGTTCAAGCTGTATATCGAAGTTACGACGGATGATCTCTTTGCCACGCGACAAAGTCCAGAACCCTTGAACTAATACCTTGCCATCGTAGCGGCCATTAAAACTTGTTAGCGTAATATCCAATGTGTCCGGCGAATTCTGCAAAGGTTGTAATGAGACTAAACGCCCCGGCAACGCAGAAGACAATTCACTCACCATGGATTGTCCTAACTGTTGTTCTAATGGGCTAGCCCATAAATGGGAGCTAGCATTATTGTAACTGACATCTGACGTTTGGTAAGTAATACCATTTGATGTCAGAACATCCGCCAGCATGATGCGCTGTAACCAAATTTGATTTTGTTGCCCCATCACAACCGCACTTTGTGTTGCCGGCGATTTCACCGGCAATTGGTAATACACTTTTTCAGGGGTGCTGCTACAAGCCGCCAGCATTAAAACAAATATCGATATCAGATATCTCATTATTTTTTCACTCCTTTCGGTACAGGATCCTTAGACGGCTCAGCTTCGAATACCAAGGCATTACTCTTATTATTCAAAGTACGTAACAGTGGCTGGACTTCCCTAAGCACCTGATCTAAACGTTGCATATTATCGACCATCTTATTATATGCAGGAGACCCCGGCTGGAACCCTTGCATCGCACGGTTCATTTCATTCAACGTTTTTTGCAAGTCTTGAGGGAGTTTCTGGAACTCTTTACTTCCCATCACTTTATTTAGCTCAGCGAGCATAACTTGCGCTTCTTTGATCGTTTTTTGCCCTTCAGCCAACGTTTGAGTCGTTTGATTCAGCATAGGCTCAATCGGCATCGCATTGATTTTATCCAGCACAGAAATCACTTTTTGCTGAATTTGCGCTAAGCCACCGCTCGTCGTTGGGATGACTTTATAACCAGCCACCACAGTTGGCCCTTTATATTCAGGCACATTAGGCACAAAGTCGAGATCAACAAAAAGTGCCCCTGTTAGCAAGTTCCCAGATTTTAACGATGCACGAAGCCCATCCTTCATCGCTAATTTCAACTCATTTTTCAAGTTAAAATCAGCACCAACATCTTTTGCAAAACGCTCAGGCTCAATATGAATTAATACAGGAATACGGAAATCGTTATCCAGTTTTTGGTCGAGGCCTTTGGTATAGAATGGCACTTGAGCGACCGTTCCTAGGCGAATACCACGGAACTCCACCGGTGCACCAGGCTGTAGCCCACGTACTGAGTCAGAGAAGAACAGAACGAAATCTTGGTATTCAGTATACAGAGAGTTTTGAATACTACTTTGGTTATCAAAGAGTTTAAATTCTGTATTTTCTTTTACACCTTCTCCCGGCGCCCAGCCAGCAGGTACATCAAAGCT
Organism: Providencia sp. PROV261; assembly: GCF_028477945.1. Taxonomy (NCBI): domain Bacteria; kingdom Pseudomonadati; phylum Pseudomonadota; class Gammaproteobacteria; order Enterobacterales; family Morganellaceae; genus Providencia; species Providencia sp. PROV261. The sequence continues at coordinate 16,053 of NZ_JAMPMC010000003.1, forward strand.
TACGCCTCCTGTCAGCAAGGTGGCAATAGAGCCAAGCTCAACATGGATCCCTTGCGATGACATATCAAATGCAATACCACTGTCCTTCCAAAAGCGCACATTCGTACTAATTAACTTATCATAAGGTGCGTTGATGAACAGTTGATAGCGCATATCACGCTTACTCATGTCGAAATTACTGGTTTCAACTGAGCCAACACGGTAACCTCTAAACAGTACAGGGTCGCCTAGATTGAGTTGCCCAGCGCGGTCACTCACCAAGATAACGCGGATCCCTTTCGCATCCGGTGATGCTAAAGGCGGCGAATCAAGCAGTGTAAACTCGTTATGCTCCTTTTTAGAGTTACCCGGTTGTAATTCGATGAAAACTCCCGAAAGCAATGTGCCTAATCCTGTCACACCTTCACGGCCAATTGTCGGCTTTACGATCCAAAATGCAGAATCCGCACGTAGGAGATCTTTCATATCGCTATTTAAGCGTGCTTTGATAACAACTCGACTGAAGTTGTCATCCAGCGTCACGCTTTCAACAATACCAATATCCACACTACGGCTCTTGATTTTGGTTTTACCCGCTTCAATGCCTTCTGCATTGTAAGTAATTAATGTCACTTCAGGGCCTTGATGGCTGAAGTGATAAAATAGTATCCAAGCACCAATGAGAACAGTAACGATAGGGATCACCCAAACAGGTGACCAACTTTTCAATTTACTGATTTTGGCATTGGCCTGTGGTGTTTCTTGTTCACTCACCCGATGGCTCCTTCTTGTTCAACAACTTTTACCGCACTTTTCTTTTCACAACGATCCCATGTTAATCGAGGGTCGAAAGTCATCGCAGCAAACATCGTTAAAATCACAACGACACCAAAGAAAATAACGCCCTGTGCAGGGACGATACTCATTAATTGCCCCATTTGTACCAATGCGGCCAAAATAGTAATGACAAACACATCGATCATTGACCAACGCCCCACATACTCCACCAATTCATAAATAAAGTGCATTCGATGTGGGTCTCGGTTGCCATAACCTTGAGAGTCAAGACATAACCACGCGATACCTATCATTTTTAACGAGGGCACCATAATACTGGCGATAAAAATAATTAATGCGACAGGATAAGAGCCATCCCCCCACAATAATATCACGCCGTCCATAATCGTTGAGTCCATATCGCTACCCAACATATTGGTCGTCATCACCGGTAAGACATTCGCTGGAATATATAGGAAAAACGAGGTCAATAGCAGCGCAACTGTCCACTGTATACTTTGATGCTTACGTACGCTACCACGAGCGTAACAGCGCGGACATTGGGATTGTTCCGCCGGTAAGATAGCCGTGCACACTAGGCACAGCCTTACGTTCTGGCTGATCCCAGTTCGCCCTACTTCTAATTTATGGGCTAACTTAGGGGCTGCTTCAATTTTGTTCCACATCCAATGCCGGTCAAGGCATTGAAATGCCCTAACTTGCAAGAGGCAAAATAGACAATACGGCAAAAAGCTTAACCCAACACCAATGTCACCATAAGCAATCAGTTTTACAAAGCTAACCAGAACCCCTGCGAGGAAAATTTCCGCCATACACCAAGATTTCATTTGAAATAGGATACGGCTGATCCACACTTTGATTCTTTTTGGAACATACACTTGTAATCCCAATAGTATGATTGTCACCATACAAAAGGCAGGGATGACTAATGAAAATAACAGAAAAAAGAGGGCTAAGCTGCTGTAACGCGTTGTCGAAATAATCTCGATAATTTGAAATATAGAAATTTCATTTTCAATCCCAGCCGCACTCATTTTGACAAATGGAAACATACAAGCGACGAGCAGCATAATTAATGCGCTAAACGCATACGCTGCCGGCTGCTTGTATGGATAGCGCCACTTTGACACCAACACTGTATGACAGCGTGGGCAGGTTGCTTTAGTTCCCTGTTCTAATTCAGGTACCGCAACCAGCATGTCGCATTGTGTGCACAGCACATGTTCATGAGACTCATGAGAGCACAAGGTGATTCGCCCCTTCTTATTTCCTGAACGATAAACTAGCCATTTTTCAGTAGCTCAAGCTCTTGCCAGCGGTCGAACGCCTGCTCTAGCGCTTGTTCCTTTTCAGCTAATGTATTTAATGTTTTTTCGGTTATATCGTGAGGCTGGTTAAAGAAATCAGCATCACCAATCGCCGCTTGAAGTGCTTCAATTTCACCTTCTAGCTGTTCGAGCTTCGATGGTAATTGTTCTAATTCACGTAGTAAATGGTAGCTTATCTTATTATTTCGCTTTGTAGGTTCTTTTACCTTAGGCGATTTATCTTGCTCCGCTATTTTACTTTGTTGTGAATTTTTCAAGCTCACGGTTTGTGCTTTTTGCTGTTGGGCATCAAAATAGCCTCCAGCGTAACGGTTAATCACCCCGTTACCTTCAAAAATCCAACACTCTGTTACGCTATTATCAACAAATTCACGATCATGACTAACCAATAAAACAGTGCCTTGATAGCTATCGACCAACTCTTCAAGCAGTTCTAGTGTTTCGACATCAAGGTCATTGGTCGGTTCATCGAGGATCAATAAGTTGCTTGGCTTTAAAAATAAGCGTGCAAGTAACAAACGATTACGCTCACCACCAGATAATGCTCGTACCGGTGTCATGGCGCGTTTGGGCGGGAACATAAAGTCTTGTAGATAACCGAGTACGTGGCGTGGTTTACCATTGACCATCACCTCTTGCTTCCCTTCTGCAAGGTTATCCATGACCGTCTTATCAGGATCGAGTGCGGCGCGGTGCTGATCAAAATAAGCGACTTCTAATTTAGTTCCACAGTGCACTCTGCCACTATCTGCTTTAAGATCACCCAACATCAATTTGAGCAGGGTTGTTTTACCGCAGCCGTTTGGCCCAACTAAAGCGATTTTGTCTCCACGTAACACTTGCGCACTAAAGTCTTTAACCAGTACTTTATCATTGATTTGGTAATTCACATTTTCCAGTTCAAAGACAATTTTCCCTGAGCGAGACGCTTCCTCAACCTGCATTTTCGCACTTCCCAGCACTTCACGGCGCTGAGAGCGTTCTACGCGCAAGGCCTTGAGTGCACGAACACGCCCTTCATTACGGGTACGTCTCGCTTTAATACCTTGTCTGATCCACGCTTCTTCTTGGGCCAGCTTGCGGTCAAATTCTGCATTTTGCATCTCTTCCACACGCAACGCTTCTTCTTTTGCCACCAAGTAATCATCATAATTGCCCGGCCATGACGACAACTTACCTCTATCCAGATCAACAATACGTGTTGCCATATTGCGAATAAATGAGCGGTCATGGGAAATAAATACGATACTACCTTGGAAATCTTTCAAAAAGTTTTCTAACCATAAAATGGTTTCGATATCCAAGTGGTTAGTCGGCTCATCAAGAAAGAGGACTTGTGGATTACTCACTAATGCACGACCAAGAGCCGCTTTACGTAGCCAGCCCCCAGACAGTGATGACAGTTGAGTATCCGCTGGCAAATCCAATTTTTTCAAGACATCACTGATACGGGCATCCAATAGCCATAAGTTACGGCTATCTAGTACTTCTTGTAATTCAGCTAATTTATTTAAATTCTTTTCACTCGGATCGGTTTCCACCAATTTAGAAACATGGTGATACTCTTTGAGGTATTCCGCCTGCTCTGCTACGCCTTCGGCAACAAAGTCAAAAATCGTCCCTTCAATATTACGGGGTGGGTCTTGCTGTAAACGAGCAACCACGAGATCTTGTTGGTAAAGCAGTTGCCCATCATCAAGAGGCTGCTCTTTAGTTAGGACGCGCATGAGTGTCGATTTACCCGCACCGTTGCGTCCAACTAAACAGACACGCTCATTTTCTTCGATATGAAGTTCCGTGTTATCCAATAAAGGGGCATCACTAAACGAAAGGTATGCACCCGATAAATTAATTAAAGCCATTGATGTTATCCTTTATGCTGCATGGCGGATCAGCCAGCAGTTATGAATCTGACGATTACGAGCAAAATCTTCTGAACGCGTTTTGGCGGTAATTTCTTCTGCTTGTAGTCCTAACGCATTCAGAGCTTCGATATCCATTTTAAAGCCACGCTTATTGTTAGAGAACATGATGGTACCACCACGACGTAACATGCGTTTTAGGTGAGTGATCAACTGAACATGGTCGCGCTGTACATCAAAAGTACCATCCATTCGCTTTGAGTTTGAGAATGTTGGCGGATCAATAAAGATCAAATCAAATTGTTCTGGGCTATTCGCCAACCAGTTTAAGCAGTCAGCTTGGATCAAGCGATGTTGGCGACCCGTTAAGCCGTTAGCCTGTAAGTTTTTCTCTGCCCACTCAAGATAGGTACGCGACATATCAACTGACGTGGTACTTTTCGCGCCCCCAAGCCCTGCATGAACTGTTGCGGAGCCGGTGTAGCAGAAGAGATTAAGAAAATCTGCACCACGACTCATTTGTCCTAACATGCGCCGAGCAATGCGGTGGTCTAAAAACAGCCCCGTATCAAGGTAGTCGGTTAAGTTCACCAGCATCTTAGCGTTGTATTCTTGCACTAAAAAGAAATCCTCTTTTTGTGCTAGTTTTTCATATTGCTGTTTACCTTTCTGACGTTGGCGTGTTTTTAATACCAACTGGTTAGATGACAGCTGCAATACATTCATCGTCGCCGTGATCACATCAAATAAACGTTGGCGCGCTTTGCGTTCATCCACCGTTTTCGGTGGTGCATACTCCTGTACGACCACTTTGTCACGATAAACATCGATAGCCACATTATATTCTGGCAAATCTGCATCATAGATGCGGTAGCAATCAATCCCTTGCTGTTTAGCCCACTTGCTGAGTTTTTTATGGTTCTTACGTAAGCGATTAGCAAAATCAGGAGAGATTTCACCGACCGTTTCCGACGGTGTTTCTGCCAATAAATAATTTTTCTGTACGCAATCCAATGGGCCATTTTTGGCCTTAAATTCACGTTCAGAGCGTAGTTGTAAGCAACTTAACAGTTCAGGAGAGGCACTAAAAATAGATAAACGCCAACCAGGGAAACGCGCCTTCACAATACGCCCTAATTGGCTATGTAAAGCAATCAATGCAGGCTCACTTTCAAGACGTTCGCCATAAGGCGGGTTACTTAAAATGGTTCCCTTAATGCCTGTTTCAACAGGATTTTCAAGCATAGCAGCATCGCCATGATTGAAAATCACTAATGTTTGAACGCCCGCCCTACGTGCATTAGAGCGCGCCATATCAAGCACTCGTTTATCGATATCAAAACCATAAAAACGCGATGCTGTCTCTTTTAGGCCTTGACGAAAACGCACTTGCGCTTCCGTGATCAGCTCTCGCCATAATGCAGGGTTATATTTTGACCAAGCATAGAACCCCCAGTGTTCACGGTACAAGCCAGGCGCTCTGTCTGCTGCAATCATAGCCGCTTCAATCAATAGTGTGCCGGAGCCACACATAGGATCGACAAGGGGGGTGCCCTGCTGCCAGCCTGAGCGATTGATAATCGCAGCGGCTAACGTCTCTTTTAATGGCGCTTGCCCTGCCAAATCACGATAACCACGGATATGAAGTGCATCACCACTTAAATCAAGCGCTACGCTAGCTTTCTCTTTATTCAAGTAAACATTGATACGAATATCAGGCTGCTGGCGTGCAACATCAGGCCGCTGATCTAATTTACGTACGAAGCAATCGACAATGGCATCTTTAACTTTTAAAGCACCATATTGGCTATTGCGGATCTCTTCGTTTGTACCACTAAAGTGAACTGAAAATGTGTCCTCAACTGAGAATACCTCAGTCCAATCGATAGCTTGTACACCAAGGTATAAATCTAAGTCGCTATAAACATCAAATTCATTCAATGGTAATAAGATACGGGATGCCAGCCTACTCCAGAGTAGACTCTGATACATCACCCGTTCATCAGCCTGAAAATAGACGCCCCCTTGTGCAACTCGGCACTGACTAGCGCCCAGAGCTTCCAATTCCGATTTCAATAGTTCTTCTAGGCCACGAGCTGTGCTGGCAAACAGAGAATTCATAGTATTTTTTACCAATTTGGATGAAAAATTGTTGCGCATTATAGCTAATCTTATGGACTTGTCATAAAGTTGCTCAGCAACAATTATAAGGATTAAATAATGATTACGCTTTCACGCCTTTATACGCACCCAGTCAAATCAATGAGAGGGATACGCCTGTCTCATGCATACGCCGATACCAGTGGGCTAATATTTGATCGCAATTTTATGGTAACAACGCTGGAAGGTAAATTTATCACGGCAAGAAAATACCCTCAGATGTTACTATTTACACCAGCAATGTTAAATAATGGGCTTTATCTCAAAGCACCCGATGGTGAAAGTGTGACGGTATTGTATCAGGACTTTGATGAGAATCAGAGCCCAACTGAAGTCTGGGGCAATCATTTTCATGCACTTATTGCGCCTGAATCAGTCAATACTTGGCTAAGTCGTTATTTTGATGAGCCTGTTCAACTACGCTGGTTAAGTCCTCACTTGTCACGTCGCGTCAAAACCATGCCCGATGTGCCTATGTCGTTTGCCGATGGCTACCCCTTCTTATTAATTAATGAAGCTTCGGTACAAGAGCTACAAAGGCGTTGCCCCGCCAGCATTAAGCTTGAGCAATTTCGCGGTAATTTGATTATCACCGGTGCCCAACCTTTCGAAGAAGATACATGGAAAACGATTCAGATTGGCGATGTCGTTTTTAGCTTAGACAGACCATGTAGCCGCTGTATTCTAACGACTGTTAGCCCTGAAAAAGGCATTAAACATCCACACAGCGAACCATTAGCAACACTACAAACCTTCCGTACCACGGAAAGTGGTGATGTGGATTTCGGGCAAAATGTCGTTATCCATAATACTGGAATTATACGAGTGGGTGATACCGTGACGGTTCTTGAAAAGAAACAACCTAATCAGTATATCCCAAAAGAGCGAGAAACGGATAATAAAGCGAAAAGTCCTTCTACGCCATTAAGTACGGTCACAGTCACTTTTGAAAATCATGATTATGAAGGAAATAACCAAGAAGTGATCCTTGAACAATTGGAATCAAAAGGGATCACTTTACCTTATTCCTGCCGTGCTGGTATTTGTGGTCAATGCAAAATAAAGTTGATTGAAGGGGAAGTCACGCCATTAAAACAAAGCGCAATTAAAGCGGATGGTTATATCTTAGCCTGTAGTTGCATTCCCAAAAGTGCGATTAAATTAGCTTTAAGCTAATTTTCTAACACCATCATCTCAATAATAACGATTATTTTATTGATGGTGTTATTGGCGAATATTAAAGAATATCCATATTAATAGATCATGGACGATCAATTAAATGACATTCTCATACAGTAAGCGATTAGACTTGCGTTTATATTGCCTCATACGATCATTCATGATCTTAATTGGATCACAAAAGCGTAATTTACGATCAGGCAATTCTAATTGTGCCTCCGCTAATAAACACAAACTTGCCGACGTACCAGCCTCAGCAATAATAAATGTCGCTATATGATGGCTATTTTCTAAACACACTTGAATAAGCTGACCTTGCGCAGGTACTTGAATATCGTGAAAAGGAGAAAAATACCAACTTTTCGGCATTTGCGGTTTTAAAAAGCGAAATGCCACTAAACTGTTCAGTACTAATTCAGCCCGTTCTTCATGAGATAGATTTAATTTTTTAGCCTGCTCATCAAATATATAAAACTCCGCAGCATCTTCAATGCTAAAAGGCATTTCATCACGTGCGAATGCTGTCAGCATTTTTGCGGGAAAACATGAGCGAAATATCATGCCGTTGGCGAGATCTAGCATCACCCTATCATGGTCATGATCAAAATACCAACGCCAATGATCATCGGGTTTTATTATCATAAACGATCCCTTAGCGATTTACCGGTATACTCACCATACTTTAAGTTGCCAATTGAGTCGTGCTCAATTACCCTAGCTGTTGCATTATTTTGCTCTAAGGATTTTTTAAACGAATAATTCGCTTACTGCCTAAAAGCAACTCAAATGAGTTAGAGTATAAATATATTTTTAAGATACTAGCTCAAAATAATTCGATCTTAAAAATGCAAAACAAAATGATTTAAAAATAGACAGCCAACTCAATATAGATTAAAAGGGAGCATAAATAAAGCCCCCTTTAGGTAAATTTACAGTTAACTATATATGGTTCACAATATCTTTTATTAATTTTGGCCCATTATATATAAAACCAGAATAAATTTGGATTAATGATGCCCCCGCGTCCATTTTTTCTCTCGCAGCAGTTAATGAGTCTATACCACCCACTCCAATAATAGGTAACTGCCCTTTTAATTCACGAGAAATGATCCGAATAACCTCTGTGCTTTTTAGTTGCACTGGGCGTCCACTTAAACCGCCAGCTTCATTACAATGATTTAAACCTTGAACTAAAGAACGATCTAACGTGGTATTGGTTGCAATCACACCATCAATATTATGTCGAACTAAGCTATCGGTAACTTGGATTATTTCTGCTTCGGTCAGATCCGGTGCAACTTTAACCGCAACAGGAACATATTTTTGATATTTCGATTGTAATTCCAGTTGCTTGGCTTTTATGCCACTTAATAAATCATCCAACGCTTCGCCATATTGCAAAGTGCGTAAACCTGGCGTATTTGGTGATGAAATATTAATAGCAATATAACCGGCATGTGCATAAACTTTATCCATGCAAATTAAATAGTCATCCTTGCCTTGTTCCACTGGGGTGTCTTTATTTTTACCGATATTAATGCCAATAACCCCACCGTAAGTTGATTTTTTGACATTTTCAACAAGGTTATCAACGCCTTTATTGTTGAACCCCATACGATTAATCAGTGCTTCCGCTTCCACTAATCTAAACAATCTAGGCTTATCATTACCTGATTGCGGCCGTGGCGTCACCGTTCCAATCTCAACAAAACCAAAGCCCATTGCTCCAAAAGCATCAATACATTCACCGTCTTTATCTAAACCCGCAGCTAGGCCAAGTGGATTTTTAAAAGACAGTCCCATACATTGAACAGGTTTAGTAGCAACAGATTGGCGGAGAAGGAATTTAAGCGGGGAATTATTTAAACATTGAAGCTGCCGAAACGTCAGTTCATGGGCTTTTTCTGGGTCGAACTGGAATAGAGCCTTGCGGGCAAGGTGATATAACATATCCAATAACCTATTTCTGTCTATACCCACCATATTTTAAGTTGTAAGCACAGCGATAACACTTGCTGCCGACACCTCAAACTATTTTGTGTATAAAGCGATTAAAAGACACAATGTTCCGCGCGTCAAAACACTCAACAAATGAAATTTGCTGAGGCCATTTTTAACAGGGATACATTTTCATCCGATAAAACGCGACATAGATTACCCTATTTTACGCCTTTTTTTCTATAAAAAATTCATTTATTCGCTACTTGCAAACCAAAGTTGCCTTAATCGGCAATTGAACCGTTGCTGTCAATGGAATAACACCGCATACAACCTAATATGATTGCCTGATTTAAAAGAAAAAGCCCTTGAAACGACGTTCAAGGGCTAACAACACAGCTAATATCAGTAAAGAACTTAGCTTTCGAGCGCTTTCGTCACTTTTTCGAACAGATCACCTGAAAGGTTATCCAACGCTTTGAGTTGCTCTAACGTATTGCGCATCAGGCCTTGGCGTTTATCGTCAAAACGTTTCAAACGGATCAACGGTTCAATCAATCGCGATGCGACCTGTGGGTTACGTGTATTTAAATCCACGAGGATCTCATACAGGAATTGATAGCCGCTACCATCTTTCGCATGGAAAGCTGACGGGTTACCGGAGGTAAACGCCCCAACCAAAGAACGCACACGATTTGGGTTGCTCATACTAAATGAACGGTGATTCAGCAAGCTACGTACTTTCTGCAAGACATCCGGAGCAGGGCTAGTACCTTGCAATGTAAACCATTTATCCATCACTAGGCCATCGTGGTGCCAACGCTCATCAAAGGCCGTCATTAATGACTCTAGGCACGGTAACTGAGACTCACTCGCCGCCGTTAATGCGGCTAAAGAGTCGGTCATATTATCGGCCGATTTGAATTGTTCTGACACTAATTTGTCTGCGAGTGCTTGATCATCGCCTGCTGCAATATACTGTAAACACACGTTACGTAATGAACGTTTCGCAATATCGCCGTGGTCAACACGGTAGCCATCAATTTTAATCGATTGATAAACCGCGAGGAATTCATCAGCCATTGCTGTCGCCAGTTGATGAGCGATAAAGTTAGCAACATGATGGATGGCATCAGGGTCGATAGTTTGGAAAAATTCTGCCATCTCATTTTCAGAAGGCAGAGTCAAAATCAGTGCCGCGAGTGCTGGATCGATGGTGTCATTAAGTAACACTGCTCGGAATGCATCAATCACATGCTCAGGGAGAACGAGCGCGTTGCCCGCCTGATAGTTCGCAACGTTGATCTTCACATAGTTACCGATCAGTTGCTGAGCCGCATCCCAACGTGAGAACTCATTACTTGCATACTGCATCAGAAAAGCGAGTTGCTCATCACTGTATGGATAGTCCAATTTAACTGGCGCAGAAAATTCACGTAGTAATGATGGCACAGGGCGGCTTGGCACATTATCAAAAGTGAATGTTTGTGATGCTTGCGTAACATTCAATACAGAGTTTACGCTACTGCCAAGATATTGCAGAGGAATAACGGCCCCATCTTCACCATACAACTCAATATCGAGTGGAATGTGTAACGGCTGCTTTTCTGACTGATCCGCGGTCGGAGGTGTCATTTGGCTCACATGCAGCACATACTGTTGCTTTTCAGGGAAGTACTCATCACGAACCGTTAATACAGGTGTCCCCGATTGACTGTACCAACGACGGAATAACGAAAGATCCACATTCGAAGCATCTTCCATCGCTTGCACAAAGTCATCACAGGTTGCGGCGCTGCCATCATGACGATGAATATACAGTTGCATACCCGCTTGGAACATTTCTTCCCCTAGCAGAGTATGGATCATACGAATAACTTCAGCCCCTTTTTCATAGACCGTTAGCGTATAGAAGTTATTCATCTCGATCACTTTTTCAGGGCGAATTGGATGAGCCATTGGGCTTGCATCTTCAGCAAACTGAGCCGCACGCATCACTTTGACATTATTAATGCGATTGACAGAGCGAGAGCCAAGATCTGAACTGAACTCCTGATCACGGAAAACGGTCAAACCTTCTTTTAGGCTCAGTTGGAACCAATCGCGACAAGTGATACGGTTACCTGTCCAGTTATGGAAATATTCATGACCGATAACAGATTCTATATTTAAGTAGTCTTTATCGGTTGCGGTTTCATTTTTAGCGAGCACATATTTTGAGTTAAAGACATTCAGCCCTTTATTCTCCATCGCGCCCATATTAAAGAAATCAACCGCCACTATCATGTAGATATCAAGGTCATATTCAAGACCAAAGCGATCTTCATCCCATTTCATGGCATTTTTTAGGGATTGCATCGCCCATGGTGCACGATCAAGGTTGCCTTTATCAACAAACAACTCTAATGCGACCTCGCGGCCTGTGCGCGTCACGAAAGTGTCGCGAAGAACATCAAAATCCCCCGCAACTAACGCAAATAGGTAACTTGGTTTAGGGAACGGATCTTGCCATTTCACCCAATGGCGCCCATCATCGAGTGTCCCTTCGGCAATACGGTTACCATTCGATAGCAAGTAAGGATAGCGCTGTTTATCGGCGGTAATTGTCGTCGTATAACGCGCTAACACATCCGGCCTATCCTGATAATAAGTAATATGGCGGAAACCTTCTGCTTCACATTGAGTGCATAATGCATCCCCTGAAACATATAGGCCTTCTAATGCTGTGTTTTTTTCAGGGCTGATTTCATTCACTATGCGTAATGTGAAAGCCTCAGGCAATGATGCCAATATCAGCTTACCATCTTGCTCTTTATAATCAGTCCAAGGCTGACCATCCACTTCAATAGAGACCAATTTAAGGTCTTCACCATGCAGTTCCAGTGTAGATGAGGCTGGGTTAAGGCGTTTGACTTGGCTAATTGCCGTCACGACGGTTTTTGCGGGATCGAGGATAAAATCAAGATCAATTTCAGAGATAGTATAATCAGGTGCTTGGTAGTCCTGACGATATTTCGCTTGTCGCAATTGGGTCATATGAAACCTTTTTTATTCGTTAATTCGATATAGTCGTTTACCAATTCTTCTTTATATTACTATACGCTGCTGCAACATAAATGCTATATGAGAAACACTCTCATCATACTATGTTAACGATTTATGACTATCAGTATCGATAAATGTTAACAATTGGTTTGTTCGTTGATGCTATAACGCTGTTAAATAGAAAATTACGTGTTAGTATCGTTTCATGCTCAATGACTGGCAATGAGTATATTAACGCTTGTTAATCAACTCTAATCGCTAATGTGCCATTCTGGTCAATGACGTATACTCTAAATCATTCGAGAGCCATGGCAAATAGGCCATAACCGTCACCGATAAGGCGACAACTCGAAATGTGATGAGTATAAATAAATATTGGAAATGCTCACAGACACAAGAGTGATGCAATAAGGCTTCTATCTTCTGTCAAAGTGAGTATACTTTTCCAACTTTAACGATTTAGCTAATAAGTAGATAGCTCCGCGAGGACGCCTGCGCGCCATGAATTTAGACGCTACCCCTATTATTACATCACTGCTTGACACTGATGCTTATAAGCTTCATATGCAGCAGGCCGTATTTCACCATTACAGCCAAGTACCGGTTGTCGCCGAGTTCCGCTGTCGTAGTCGTGAAATTCTAGGTGCCTATGCCGATGAAATCCGCCAGCAAGTCCAATTGATGGCTCACCTTTCACTCACCGATGATGAGGCCAACTATTTAAAAGAGCTTCCTTTTTTCAAAGACGATTATCTTGCATGGCTAAAAACGTTTCGCTTTAAACCTGAACAGGTCAATATCACCACTGCGGATGATGGGCAGCTCGCAATTCGTATTAGTGGCCCATGGTGCGAAGTGATTATGTGGGAAGTTCCCCTCCTCGCCTTGATCAGTGAAATAGTTCAACGCGATAGGCATCCACAGGTGACCCAAGAAGATGCCGTTACTCAGTTGAAAAAATTACTGACGGTATTTTATGATCAAGCGGCCGAAAACCATATCGACCTTAGCCGCTTTAAACTCATGGATTTCGGCACGCGCCGCCGTTTTTCCTATGATGTCCAATCTGCTATCGTCTCCTTGCTTAAAGAGGAGTTCCCTTACCTTGTGGGCACAAGTAATTACAAACTGGCACATAAATTAGGGCTAGCCCCCGTCGGCACCCAAGCCCATGAATGGTTCCAAGCGCACCAACAAATTAGCCCTGAGTTAGCCAATAGCCAACGTGCTGCACTCCAAAGTTGGCTTGACGAATACCCCGACCAACTTGGCATTGCATTAACGGACTGTATCACGATGGATGCATTTTTGCGTGATTTCGATGATAACTTTGCGAAGCGCTACCAAGGATTACGCCACGATTCAGGGGATCCTATTGAATGGGGAGAGAAGGCCATTGCGCACTATGAGAAATTAGGCATTGACCCAATGACTAAGACGCTCGTGTTCTCAGATAGTCTCGACTTACAAAAATCATTAGAGCTGTATCGCTATTTCCATAAACGCATTAACCTTGTGTTTGGGATTGGCACAAGGCTCACTTGCAATATTCCCGGTGTCGTACCTCTGAATATTGTGATCAAATTGGTTGAATGCAACGGCAAACCCGTCGCGAAATTATCCGATAGTCCGGGTAAAACCATTTGTGAAGACGATGAGTTCGTTAATCAGCTTCGCAAAGCGTTCGATCTTCCTAAAATGGAAAAGGCTTGCTAATTTGGCGATGCACTGTGTGATACCTTAATGGGAATAGGTATCACACCAATTCCCCTTTCAGCGTACGCAATAACACGATAACTTGTCGCTTAATAATATATTTGCTTGCTATTCTAACCCCAACTAGGTTATAGCTAGAGGCTATTGCACTTTTTGGTACAAAAGTATCGATTTTTTACTTGTTTCCTGCCTCACGGCAAGTAACATAGAACTTTAACCTTGAAATAGAGAATTTCGGGAAAACAAATACTTTCATTGGTCTATAAGATGAAAAATGGCTTATTTAGCCCAGTGAAAATGTCATCGTTAATTTCGTTTATATAAAAGAGAGTAATTTTTATGATCGTAGCGCCTGTAGTCGATGTACTGCAAGGCCGTGTGGCGGTTGGCTCTGAAGTCACCGTTCAAGGCTGGGTACGTACAAGGAGAGATTCAAATGCTGGTTTTTCTTTCCTCGCCGTTTATGACGGTTCCTGCTTTAACCCATTACAGGCTGTCATCAATAATAATTTACCTAATTATAACGACGAAGTCCTGCATTTGACGACAGGCTGTTCTGTTGAAGTCACGGGGATCGTGAAAGAGTCACCGGGCCAAGGCCAATCTTTCGAATTAGAAGCAACAGCCGTTAACGTTGTTGGTTGGGTTGAAGATCCGGATACTTACCCTATGGCTGCAAAACGTCATAGCGTTGAGTACTTACGTGAAGTCGCACACTTGCGTCCTCGTACCAACTTAATTGGTGCGGTAGCTCGTGTTCGCCATACCCTCGCCCAAGCGCTGCATCGTTTCTTTGATGAGCAAGGCTATTTTTGGGTTTCTACCCCAATTATTACAGCTTCAGATACCGAGGGTGCAGGTGAAATGTTCCGTGTTTCTACACTGGATTACAACAACCTGCCACGTAACGACAAAGGCGAAGTGGATTTCAGTGAAGACTTCTTTGGTCGTGAATCCTTCTTAACCGTATCCGGTCAATTAAACGGCGAAGCTTATGCCACCGCATTAAGCAAAGTCTATACCTTTGGCCCAACATTCCGTGCAGAGAACTCAAACACCAGCCGCCACTTAGCGGAGTTCTGGATGGTAGAGCCAGAAGTGGCCTTTGCTAGCCTAGACGATGTTGCGGGTCTTGCTGAGCAAATGTTGAAGTTTGTCTTTAAAGCTGCGCTGGATGAGCGCCGCGATGACCTTGAGTTCTTCGCTCAACGTGTCGACAAAGAGGTTATCAACCGCCTTGAAAGCTTCGTTAATTCAGATTTCGCTCAAGTTGATTACACTGACGCAATCAAGATCCTTGAAACCTGCGGTAAGAAATTTGAAAACCCCGTTTACTGGGGGGTTGATATGTCTTCTGAGCATGAGCGCTATTTGGCTGAGCAACATTTCAAAGCACCTGTGGTTGTTAAAAACTATCCTAAGGACATTAAAGCTTTCTATATGCGCCTTAACGAAGATGGCAAGACAGTGGCAGCAATGGATGTACTCGCCCCCGGTATTGGTGAAATCATCGGTGGTTCACAACGTGAAGAGCGCCTTGATATGTTAGACGCGCGTCTTGAAGAGCTTGGAATGAACAAAGAAGATTACTGGTGGTATCGTGACCTACGTCGTTACGGTACCGTGCCTCACTCAGGCTTTGGCCTCGGGTTCGAGCGCTTAGTGGCTTATGTAACAGGTGTCGGTAACGTCCGTGAAGTGATCCCATTCCCACGTACACCACGCAATGCGGCATTCTAATCACTACAGCTTTTCCAAATAAGCTTCCAATATCGAGCCTATCATGGCTCGATATTTTTTATCACCGTCATTCTTTTTAGTCGATTTGCGAAATACATCACAGCGTTACCAACTGAGCACAATTTCTGCACCCTTTTTAAATTGATTTAGCTTAGATCGGAAAATTCCGCTTTTTTCATCGTTTTTTGTTTTCTCTATAAGCAAATCTATCACTTATATTTATCTAAGCTGTTCAAAAAAAGTTCAATTTGACCTTTAAAAAAGTTCCCTAAATTTTGTAATTATTTTTAAACTGGTCATACCTGTGGTTATTTTTCACTCTATTTTTTACATTTTGAAACACCTTGTTACCATTTGTTTCAGAATCTTTATTTTTGTAGCACTTTGAGGGTAGATAAATTTATTTACCAATGGAACACTGGACGCCGACATAGACGACACTAATCTCTCATAAATAGTTCCAAATTTTTTTGAGAATTATTTTTGGCAGTGGCAGGTGTCCGAATAACACCAATGAGGGTAATAATAATGATGAAACGCAATATTCTTGCAATGGTTATCCCAGCTCTGTTGGCTGCAGGCGCAGCAAACGCAGCTGAAGTATACAACAAAGACGGCAACAAACTAGACGTTTACGGTAAAGTTGACGTTCGTCACTATTTTGCTGACGCAGACAAAAAGAATGACGAAAAAAGTGAAGATGGCGACGATTCACGCGTTCGTTTAGGTGTTAAAGGTGATACTCAAATCACTGATCAACTGACTGGTTTTGGTCGTTTTGAGTGGGAAACTAAGACTAACAAAGCTGAAGACAACAACGAAAACAAAAACCGTTTAGCATATGCTGGTTTGAAATTCGCTGACTTCGGTTCAATCGATTACGGCCGTAACTACGGTGTTGTTTATGACACGAACGCATGGACTGACGTATTCCCACTGTGGGGTGCAGACACCATGGCTCAGTCTGACAACTTCATGACTAGCCGTAACCGTAACCTGTTAACTTACCGTAACAACAACGCGTTCGGTTATGTTGATGGCCTGAGCTTCGCACTGCAATATCAAGGCAAAAACGGCGACAACAACAAATCTACCGCTGGCGTTCGTAAAGACAACGGTGACGGTTTCGGTTTCTCAACTGCTTATGAGCTAGGTTGGGGTGTAACACTGGGTGGTGGTTACTCTAACTCTTCTCGTACTCCAGCTCAGCAAAAAGACAAGGCAGCTGGTGGTCAAAAAGCGCAAGCTTGGAACGTTGGTGGTAAATTCGACGCTAACAACGTTTACTTAGCCGCTATGTACGGTCAAACACTGAACATGACTCGCTATGGTGACGATGGTATCGCTAACAAAACTGAAAACGTTGAATTAGTTGCTCAATACCTATTCGACTTCGGTCTGAAACCATCTATTGGTTATAACCAATCTAAAGGTAAAGACCTAGGTGCTTGGGGTAACAAAGACCTCGTTAAATATGTTTCTGTAGGTTCTTACTACTACTTCAACAAAAACATGTCTGCAGTTGTTGATTACAAAATCAACCTGCTGAAAGACAACGAGTTCACTCGTGACAACGGTATCAACACTGATAACGTTCTGGGTCTGGGTCTGGTTTACCAGTTCTAATTATTGTTTAAACAATAATTCAGACAACAGTGAAATCTGTTTTGAAAAGCAACGCTTCGGCGTTGCTTTTTTCGTCTGTATAGCGAGCTTGTACAATCTATTGTCTTTCCTCCTTTTAGTTACCGCTAAGCCATTAAATCTCGCATAAAAATCAATTCTTAAGTTAATCTGTGGGGAAGTAAGTGAAAACCGCTGTATTTTGTGCGATTAATGGTCATATCCCATGCAATTTATACCTGCATCACAAGATCTTGCCAATTTTTAGTAAAACGGTTGGCAAATTGTTTTCTGCGCGTTAACCTGAGCACTCAACATTTTCGGCTTAACAACTGAGCTTTGGAATCGACAACATGTTTGAAAAAATTACTGCTGCCCCTGCTGACCCTATTTTAGGCCTTGCTGATAGTTTCCGTGCTGATCCTCGTGAAAACAAAATTAACCTCGGTATCGGCGTCTACAAAGACGAGTCTGGTAAAACCCCTGTTTTAGACACTGTAAAAAAAGCAGAGAAATTCCTGCTTGAAAACGAAAATACCAAAAACTATCTTGCCATCAGTGGGATGCCAGAATTTGGTCGTGTCACCCAAGAGCTGTTATTTGGTAAAGAGCATGAAATTGTCACCTCTAAACGCGCTCGTACTGCACAAGCGCCTGGAGGTACGGGTGCCCTACGTATTGCCGCTGACTTTATCGCTAGTCAAACCAATGCTAAACGTGTTTGGATAAGCAATCCAACATGGCCAAACCACAAAAATATTTTTGAAGCCGCTGGCTTAGAAGTGTTGACTTACAACTACTATGATGCCGCAAGTCATGGTATGGACTTTGATGGTATGCTCAACAGCTTATCTTCTGCGGTAGCCGGTGATGTTATCGTTCTGCATGGCTGCTGCCATAACCCAACAGGTATCGACCCAACAGCTGAGCAATGGGCTAAACTCTCTGCCCTATGCGCGGAGAAAGGTTTACTGCCAGTATTTGACTTCGCTTATCAAGGCTTTGCTAAAGGGTTAGATGAGGATGCTGAAGGGCTGCGTATCTTTACCCAACAAAACCCAGAAATGATCGTCGCCAGCTCTTACTCTAAGAACTTCGGCTTATATAATGAGCGTGTCGGTGCCTGCACCATTATTGCGAAAGATAGCGATAATGCAGAGCGTGCGTTTAGCCAAGCAAAAGCGGTTATCCGTGCTAACTACTCAAACCCACCAGCACACGGTGCAGCCGTGGTTACGACCATTCTTTCTGATGACGCATTAAAAGCAGAGTGGATCCAAGAGCTGACCTCAATGCGTGAGCGTATTAAACGTATGCGTCAGTTGCTGGTGAATACACTGGAAGAAAAAGGCGCTAAACAGGACTTCAGCTTCATTATCAACCAAAATGGTATGTTCTCCTTCAGTGGCCTCAATAAAGAGCAGGTAGAGCGCTTACGTAGCGAATTTGGTATCTATGCAGTTAGCTCTGGGCGTATCAACGTCGCAGGTTTAACGCTGGAAAACATGGTGCCACTGTGTGAAGCCATCGTAAAAGTGCTGTAATGGCTTAACACGATAAAGTTTTTACAATAATAGAACGCCTCTCAATAAATTATGAGAGGCGTTTTTTCTTTTTAAATAACAGAAAACTAGCTCGATAAAATCACAGAAATAGCCATGTCCCAACAGGTTGTGGCATGGCTTCATAGGGTGAAAGCAAGCTTAGATGGTGATTAAGTCGTCATCACCAAACAGGAAGATCATCCTGCAAAAATGGATTGGTTTTGCGCTCATGACCAAGATCTGACATTGGCCCGTGGCCTGGGATAAACTGATAGTCATCCCCTAAAGGCAGAACCTTGTTTTTGATTGAAGCAATCAACGCCTGATGGTCTCCACGAGGGAAATCACTGCGCCCTACCCCCCCTTTAAATAGCACATCCCCCATTGAGATAAGTTTATCTGCATGGTTAACAAAAATAATGTGGCCAGGGGTATGACCGGGGCAATGCAATACATCAAAGGCCATCGTTCCACAATGAACAGTCTGCCCCTCTTCTAACCAATAGTCAGGGGTGAAGCTAGGACCACCTTCAATATTAAACATCGCATGTTGCTCTGCTAGCGCTTCAATCCAAAAAGCATCTTCTTTTTGTGGGCCATAAATAGGGGCTGAAAAGTGCTTAGAAATGATAGCCGTTGCACCGATATGATCAGCATGCCCATGTGTGAGCAGAATTTTAGTGAGTTTTAAACCACGCTCTTCGATAGCGGCAATGAGTTTTTCAGCTTCACCACCGGGATCGACTATCACTGCTTCCATCGTATTTTCATCCCAAATCACCTGACAATTTTGCTGAAAAGGGGTGACTGGGATAATCATATAGTTCATTAAGCAATCGCTCCGTAATCTGTTTTATTTATACCCTAAATACTTCAAGAAACAGCGCAAGGCAAAGTAATCCCTGCGAGTGCGGTGACTTGAAGTACGCTGAGCATAGGTACAGATTACCATGTTCTTGCCGGACCTGTATCAATATGGATGAAATTACTTTTTGGATAATAACCAACGCCGCCAGCTCTCATTTTCAGTGCCGCTTTACGGATATGGCTCAATTGTATCCCTTCGATATGGAAGTCCATTGCTTGTCCACGAGTATGGTAACTCTTTTTCGCCACCCCCGAGCTGCTACGGCGCAAGGCATTATTTGTTTCAAGTGAACGGTAACCTGAAATCAATTGAATAGGCTTATTCGACCCTAACATAACCTGTAACATATAAATTTGGTCGAATAACTTAGGATCAATGGTTTTGACTTTATCGCAACGGTAATCACGGAATAAGTGATTTAATCGAGCTAACTCAGATTTGTTATAATGGCGTCCATCAAAAAACTCTGTTTTTAAAAATTCCCCAGTATTGAGGTTTTGAAAACGCAAAATTTTTGGTTTAGGCGTCGTCATAGCAGCAAAAACATGGCTAGGCAATAAACTCAGCCCAAAAGCGGCTGCACCAGCACCTAACCACTTGCGGCGATTTTGGTCGATAATATCCATAGATGGTAACTCAAATTTCAATGGGTTAAACATACCCAGCCGTTCGAGCTACAACTTAGCGGCTAACTTCTTTCGAATCACTTCATTGCGCGCCTAGCTGCATCTCGAATGAGAGAGTATAGGAACAAAATTTATACTATTGTTCAGTCTAACAAATGATATTTAACTTTAATGTATAAAAATGTAAAGAAATAAGTAAATAAGCGCAAATTTGGCATATTTACGCCAAAAGAGTGAACTTGGTCACTCATAATAAACAGAATATCTTCTTGTTATTGAGTAATCATTGAAAATATAGGTTTTGATACTTAAGTGTAACCCACTATCAACTAATTATTAGTGATAATAGAAATATCAGGGAGGAAACCTCCCTGATATCACATTTAATGTAAGATGTTTTTTATTACGGGTAAATATTTTTCAGCATTATTGATACTATTATCATATTGGTAAATATCAGCGCGGTACTGAGGCTGTTGCTCTTTGTCTACCCACGCCGTTTGATAATAAAGATAAACGGGTATCCTATCCGGAATATTCACATAACGCGTACTTCCTGCTTTTACTGCACCATCAATACGCTTTTGCTCCCACCCTGCATCACCTAACAAGATACTGGCTAATTCGCTGGCTTTATTTACCCGTACGCACCCTGAACTGATAGCACGTGCACTCCGATTAAATAAGCTGTGGTTCGGTGTATCATGCAGGTAGATTGCATCCGAACTTGGCATATTAAATTTATAACGACCTAATGAGTTGGTCGGCCCCGGTGCTTGGCGGATCCGATAAGGAAAATTCGCTGGAGTGATAACATCCCAATTGATGGAGTAGGGATCAATCTCAAAGGAGTCTTCCCCCCATCCGGAATAGACCGTGTAACCTTTGCGGCTAAAATAGCTAGGATCCTGCTTCCCTCTTGGTGCAATGTCTTTACGAGCCATGCTGGTAGGCACGCTCCAAGGTGGATTGATCACCACATTATTTAATGCACTGCTCATTATTGGCGTTTTACGATCAGGCCGACCAACAATCACTTTCGAATCTAAAATCACTTCATCATTTAGGAAGAAATTTAATGAAAATGCAGGGATATTCACCAAGATCCCAGTGCCATTATTTTCAGGAATAATACGTAAGCGTTGAATATTCAACGCCATTAGCCCTGCTTTTTGCTGAGGTTTCATATTCAGCCAAACTTTGGTGCCTTTCCCCACCATACCGTCAGCTTCCAAGCCGTAGCGCTGTTGAAATTTTTTGACAGCTTCAACTAGCTCATCACTGTACAAACGCGCTTGTGCGGTCGCTTTGGCGATTTCTGCATCTGGCGCTGCGGCATCTAACTCTGTATTAATCGCCGTTTCATCAAGTAGCCCTTGGCGATACAAGATCTCACGTAAAGCGATAACATCATCACTCGATTGACCCGGTTTTAGGGTTTTGGTATCCACTAAAGCCAACCCATCGTCATCCATTTTTAGTTGCTTCAACATTTCTTCGCGCATAGGCTGATACAGGGAATGTTGAGGCGCTTGTAATTTGACCCATTCATTAAGGCGGTTTTCGGCGGCGGCATCCAACCATGGCTTCATTTGCTCTGCCGTAGGTGCCACTATTTTGTAAGGCTGTTTCCGGTATAGCCAAAATTGTCCATTAGCTGAAACACCAGAAAGATATTGTAGATAACCCAACATGGCATCAGACAAAATCACATCACGGCCTAATTCGCTCAACTGAACATGTTCAAGGGCGGCTAACCACTCATTAAATTGAGGTTGTACCCCTGAAAGTGCCAGCTCCGCCAGTTGTTGCTGAAACTGTTCGATAGCCGTTTCATCTTGCCATAACAGTTTCATCTGCCGATCTGCATAAATCTTCGCGAGTTGTGAAGAAAAAACAGGTTTTATATCGGCAGGTAATGCTCCCGTAATTTGCGCTAAACTTTCAGTTGGTGTGATAGTCGCCACAGGGGTTGCCACCACCTCTTGCTGCAATGGCGCTTCTTCTGTCAAAATTAGCCCATTGTCTTGCGCTGAAAATACAGGAAGTTGTATCGACAACAGCCCACAAATTACCGAAAGTTGCAGAGCTTTC
Source organism: Providencia sp. PROV261 (assembly GCF_028477945.1). NCBI lineage: Bacteria > Pseudomonadati > Pseudomonadota > Gammaproteobacteria > Enterobacterales > Morganellaceae > Providencia > Providencia sp. PROV261. Next base: position 38,553 of record NZ_JAMPMC010000003.1, read on the forward strand.
ACTCTTTTCTTTGCCATAAATCCACCTTAAGTAACCACATGGATAACAATCATTTTTTATTATATTGAATATTAATTGTATTTAATTTCGAAAAGAATGTTATAGGAATTGGCTAATTTTGTCTTTAAATAACGCGAAACGATTTTACGCTTAGCCATTAAAACAGAATAAATACAACCAATGAAAAATAGACGTATTTACTGCTAAAATACCTAAAAACAAATCATAAAAATGAAATAATAACTAGATTGTTAAATTAAATATGACTTAAGTGTGATAGTTTCCTCTTTACACCTCTTTTGACTATTTCATGGCGAATGATACATTTACCTCTTATGAGTTAATCTTTGTGAGATACTAAAAAAGGCGCCAGGCGCCTTTATATTATTCATATTATGTCGATTAACCTAATTAATATTCAGAGTTAATCACAACTTCTTCACCAAATTGCCCTGCTTTAGGTAATGGTTGGTAGGAGGAGTTTGCGGCACGTAAAATACGAATACCACGGATATTTAATTCACGAGCTGCGGCAATATCGGCATCAGCATCACCATAATAAATTTTTAATTTATGGTCACGCATCCAACTGACTTTATTATTTTGTCCCGGTTCATCCCCCGCAAAAATGACTGGGTTCATTTTATCTGCCGGGATACCAAGCCCTTCTTGTACATATTGGCTAACGGTTTCTGTTTTTGTCTTCGTGCGGCCAGTAATAAAGTAAACAGTATCACCACGTTTTAGATGCATTTGGACTAACTCGATGCCGACTTTTTTAGGCATGCTGAATTTATCCCATTCATTATTCATCTTTTCCCAAAATTCCCTATTTTTGAGATAACTAAAATCATTTGGAGAATATTCTAGTTTACCGCGATAAAAACCAGGACTGGAAAAAAGTACGGTATCATCAATATCAAAACCAACAGCCATAGGAGCTTGGCCTTCAAGGCTATTTTTAATTTGCTCAACAGAAACCCAATGAATTGGTTTCTGTTCAGCTAACTCTGCCACAGTTACCCCTGGGCTAACAACGTCTGGCATTAATACTTTTGCCTGTGACGTTGCCGTAAAGCTGAATACTAACGCGATGGCACTTAGGGTCAATGTCGTTTTTTTCATGTTGGATCCTTACTGATTTATTGACGATGCAGGCATCATGAAAGCAAGCCATAATTATACAAAATATAATTTATTTGGAATGCATCACAAGAATTCAGATAATAATGTCTTTTCTCTCATAAAAATGAGATTAATGTCTCATAGTGACTTTCTTATTCCGATCCAATTAACCACTATTCAGTAAATTTAACTTATGCGGATTTTTATTAAAAAAAAACGGCATTATTTCTAACGCCGTTTTTAGTGACTTAAATAGGTTAATTACCCTTGAGGCAATTGTGCTTGTGAACTTGGGTTATCTTGACCAAACCCTTTTAATCCAACAACGTGTACGTGCTCTCGATTATCAAACACTTTACGAACCAATTTATAGGTCGTTCCTTTTTCAGGACTGATATTCTCAGGTGCTGCAATAATCAGCTGCATTTCTAACCGCTCACACAGCTCAAACAAGGTGGCGATAGATTTTGCATCCAGTCGAGCGGCCTCATCGAGGAACAGCAAGCGGCAAGGAATGATATCTTTTGCACGTAAGCGACGTGACTCCTCTTCCCAGCTTTGCACCACCATAACCAATATCGACATCCCTGTACCAATCGCTTCACCTGTCGATAATGCACCACTTTCCGCCTTCAACCACCCATCAGATCCGCGGTTAACTTCAACTTCAAGTTCAAGGTAATTACGATAATCAAGTAACTCCTCACCGATAGTTTGCGGTAAGCGTTGCCCCATATCGATTTGTGGGTTCAAGCGTTGATAGAGCTTAGCCATCGCCTCAGAGAAGGTTAAACGCTGGCTGGTGAACAGGTCTTGATGCAATTCGCTCTCTTCTGAGAGCACCGTCAATAACAGAGAATGGCTTTCTCGAATATTGACATTCAAGCGTACCCCTTTCACCTGACCAAACGCAACGGCCTGCAAGCCTTGGTTCAACATGCGAATACGGTTCTGTTCACGCTGAATGGTCTTACGAATAATGTTAGCCACACTCTTCGAACTGATCGCCAGTTTTTGCTCACGAGCCGTTAGCTCTTCTGTTAATCGAGCCAACTCAATTTCCATTTGCTCAATCGCATCGATGGGGTCATCAGTACGAATGATATCTTGACGAATACGCTCGCGAAGATGCTGATAAACAGCAATAAAGAATTGGATCTTACGCTCTGGGCGTTTCGGATCTTCAGATAAACGCAGTACATCACGTAAATGTTCATTATCTGCTACCGCTAAACGTAACGCCCCCAAAGCCTTATCCGACATTGAGCGTAAACTATCACCGTCGGTATAAGCCAATTCTCGACGGTGTAAACGCCGCTCAACACCATTGTCTTTCACCAAGCGCATGACAGCACACCAGCCAGCCTTAGCCGATACCACTTGTTCGCGCAATAGATAATAATCTTTCTCTAACTTGCGAATACGTTTTTGCAAGTTTTCCATTTCCGCTTCACATAAGGTCTGCTGTTTTTCTAGCTGGTTAATTCGGCTACGATTCGCCATGACAGATTGATGTAGCTCATCACGACGAATACGTGCACGCTCTTGCGCATCAGGATCCGCTTTAACACCAATATCCTGCATTTCTGCTTCTAGCTCTTTTAACATCTCTTGTTTGGTATCAAACGAGCTGCGAAGCGACGCTAAAACTTGATTGAATTGTGCTGATTGTGATTGCTGCTGACGTAACTGCTCACGAGCGCGGCTTCTTTCATTTTCAGCTTGCTCTAAGCGTTGGCGGAGTTTTTCGTTAAGGTCGGCATTCTCATTCACCATCCCCGTCGAATCACTGTAGCTAAAGTGGGCGCGACGCTGCACCACTTCCACCAAGGCAAAGGCCTGTTGTTTCGCGATTTGCTGACTATGTTTCGCATTCTCATAGTCTTGACGTAGCTGATCATGTTGCTCAGGGTCACTCAATAACGCGGTAACGATAGGCTCTAGTTTTGCTAACGCCTGACCATGTTTATTTAAGAAATGGGCAGCTTCTTCTGCTTCTGAAAGCTCATCTCGAATTTCGTCAGCGCGATCCGCTAGCGTTTCATCCATCAATAACCCAACTAAAGGTAATAGTCGGTTTAATGCAGATAGAGACTCTTTACCCATCGCAAACTGTTGGCGCTGTTGCTGAGTTTGCTCTTCAAACTGAGCCAAATTACGCTCTATCTCAGTACGTTTTTGGTTTAAGGTGCGGATTTCGGCTTCAGGGTCGGCTTCAAAAGCTACCGAAATATGTTGACCAATAAAACGACTAAAAGCTTGATGTGCACGTTGAATTTTTTGTACGTCAAACGAGAGCGTTGCGTAGCGCTCAGCTAAGTTATCACGCTCTAGTGTCAATGCTTCTAAGCGTGTTTCACGGGCTGCTCGGCCAAATAAGGGCACTTCCGGATAACGAGAAAAACGCCATTGCCTATCTGACGAGCGTACTAATACCGCATTTTCAAACTCTTCTGCATCGAAAACACTGTCATCGAAGGATTGGGGATCCCCTTCAATAAAGTAAACATCTTCTGGGCAATCTTGCAACGTTTCTAATTGGCTGCGCACCACCGAAAGGTCTTGAACAACAATCCCATTTCGAGCAGGACCATACAGCGCCGAGAAATAAGGGGCATCTTCAATGGTGATATCGTCGTAAATTTCCGATAACAACACCCCACCAAAACGCTCTGCAAGGGCAAGTAAACGGCTATCTTCCGCACCACTAGGTTGACTGAGGCGCTCAATTTGTTTCTCTAATTCGCGACGTTGGCTCGCCACCTCGTCACGCTCAACGGTGATTTCCCTTTCCTGTTCAAGCAGTTGCTGCATGTACTCTGTAACAGCACCACTTGATTCAAATGATTGTTTGGCTTGTTCGTTAAGTTGAGTCAACGCTTCTTGTGCCATTAACCATGCAGGCGCTTTAGCCGTTAATACTTGAATGCGTTGACGAATTTGCTCAAGCTCTTGGCGCATCTGCATACGACGTTCGCCGCTTTCGTTGACACCAACACTTAATTCTTCTTGCTGCGCTTCCAACTCGGCCATTAGGCCATCTAATTCATCTGGCTCATAGCTTTTGTTATGTCGCTTACAAAATTCGTTTAATAAGCGCTCTGCATTTTGCTGACTGTCTAAGCGTTGTTGTAATTCAGCGAGTTGCATGCGTAATGGTTGCACTCGCTCTGCCAAATGTTGCTGTGAAGACCAATCGCGTAATAGCGCCCTTGCTTGCTGGTAAGCCTCGCTACGACTGACTTCACCTACCATACTTTTAACAAGTTGGTACGCTTGCTCAAACTGACTGTGTGCCGCATCCGCAACACTGATTTTTTGTTCTAATGTCAGTAACGCTTCTGTGGCCTGCTGCTCGCGAGCTTCAAAGGTTTCTAACCACTCGTCTGCATTTTCTATTGATAAGTCAGGTAATTGGCACAATTCACGCGCCCGAGTCAGTGCCTGCAATGCTTGCTGATATTGAATAGCACGGGTTTGCTGGACATCAAGCGCCTGCTGATAATCAGCCAACTGGCTTTTTAATTCATCAACTTCAATTTCAGCCGCTTCAGCACGTGCTTCAAACTCTTCTTGGCGCTCTGTCGCCTCAGCAACCACTTCCGACTGCTCTTCAAGACGGAAAGTCAGCTCTTCAATATCGGCTTGGTAGCGATCGATTTTCTCTTGCTGACGCAATGCCGTCTGAACAAGGTTTAAATGGTCATTTGCAGCCTGATAATCAGCCTCTAAATCAGACGATGCATTATTTTGTTCGTTCAATTCGCGGGCAATTTCAACGCTACGAACTTGCTCTTGCCTCAACTGCTTACGGCTCGCCAATAGTTCACTACGCGCTGCCATTGCTGAATCAAGGTGAATACGTCGTTCATTGGAGTGACGCATATAATCGGCTGACACATAATCTGTAGCTTGGCTGATCAGATGTTTGAATAAATCACGATCCGATTGGGTTACGCGGATGGCTTCTAGTGTCAGGCGGTTTTCACGTAGCGCAGCTTCCATGTCTTGGAAAGCCTTACGTACTCCACTGTTTTCTGGCAATAAATAATCACGTAGCGAGCGAGTGATGGCACTAGAGATCCCGCCATACAATGACGCTTCAATCAGACGATAATATTTGCTACGGTCACTGGCTGAACGTAAACGCTTCGGTAAAACACCGAGTTCAAACAGGACTGAATGGTAATCCGTGATTGAGTTGAATTGCTTAAAGTGGAGGCCTTCTTGCTGTTCTAAACGCTCTTTTAATTCGTTGAGAGCGATAACTTTTGCTTGGCGCCCATCCACTATTTCGGTCAAAACTTCGGTCGGTACTGTCGCGATTGGCACACCTTGGATCATGAAAGGTTTAATATCGACTTTCTTATCACGACCCGCAACCTGTTGCAGCCTCACCCCAACAATGACGCGCTGATGTTTAGAGTTCAAAACATCCAAAACAGCATAACAGACCCCCGGGCGTAGCTTACCGTGTAAGCCTTTGTCGCGTGAACCTGTTGTTGCCCCTGCTTCGGTGGTATTACGGAAGTGCAGCAAGGTGAGATCGGGGATCATTGCGGTAATAAATGCCGCCATCGTTGTTGATTTACCTGCACCATTTCCCCCTGACAGCGTGGTCACCAGCTCATCAAGGTCAAAAGTACGCGCAAAAAAACCGTTCCAGTTAATCAGCGTCAGTGAGCGAAACTTCCCGCGTTCAATCATACTTGTTCATCCTCATCACTCTCAGCCGCATCTTGGTCTTCGTCTGTCTCTTCATCTTCACTATCCTGTAAGGATAACCCTTCTTCGAGGGAGATGGCCTCACCGTCACGGATCATACGTAATTGGGCTTCTTGAACGTTATCACCACTACGAACGTCAGCACCGAAACGGAATACTGATTCAGAAATAATAAATCTGTTCGAGTCGTTTTGAATAAAATGTACCATGCCTAAACGACGTAAGCGGTTCAGGGAGGTTCTCAGCTTTTCTTGTAGCTTTTGTTTATCCAAATCAGAACCGGTTGAGCGTTGATTAACAAATTTCAATAATTTGCTTTCATCCGCCAACGATAGTAGCTCTTCAAATAGCTCTTGGGCGGTAAAAATGCCTTGGTTAGTCAATCGTTCAGGACTTAAGTAGAGATAGCAAAGAATTTTCCCTACCATCATATCCAGCTCAGATAATACCGAGCGTGGGATCAAAGTTGTTGAACGGGGACGTAAATAGAAAAAGCCTTCCGGTGCCCGAATCAGTTCCACATTGTAGCGTGCATAAAATTGCTCTAACACCTCTTGAAAGTCCATCAAGAAGGCATGGTTATCAAGGTCATCAATACTAATATGACGCCCTGAACGCAATTGACTATCTAGCTCTGGGAAAATGGGGTTGGCCAATGCCTGAGCCAGTTTAACTGGCATAAATTGTTCAATATTTGTCGATGACATGTGCCTGCACCTTGGCTCCGTAATCATTAATTGCTAGCCACTCTGACGGCAATCCCGCCAAATCAGCCTCTGCGATACCTAATTTAACAGCCTGATCAATAATAATGCGTGTCACATCAAAGTGACGTTTCTGTGGATACTGCGTTAAGTACTCTTGTACGACTCGGGCAACATCCAGTGGCTGTTTTTCGCGTTTATAGAATGCCAGTTCCGCTTCCATAAGCTCGGCTAACCGATCGTTCACCTCGCTAAACTCTTCAAATTCAAGGTCTGGAGGCAATTCCCCCATCACCTCTTCATCGTTCAAGGCCAACTCTTCGTCACGCATATCAAATAGACGGTCCGCATTCGCGTAAGTCAGCGCCCATGGGCTATCAAGATATTGTTGAACGGATTGGCGTAAACGCTGCGAGAAAATACGGTTTTTATCCATATCAATTGCAGTACGGATAAATTTATGGACATGGCGGTCGTAACCAATCCAGAGATCGATAGATTGTTGACCCCAACTAACAATGCGGTCTAATTTGTTTTGCAAATCGTAAACTAGCCTATCCACCATATCGGAAAAGACTGGCGCATTCATATTCGCTTCTTGAATACGTAATAAATTCGCCTGTAATTTATCTCCGGCGGCTTCTAACGTATCCTGAAGCTCTCGCAATGTACCGGATGTCTCTGATAACAGCTGTTCACAGTTTGCGATAGCGGCCTGCCAATCTTGGTTGAGTAATGCCGCAATATCTTCTTTGATACTATTTTGCTGCTCATCCATCACGCGCTGAGATAAATCAATGCTGTCGAATATTTCAGCCACTGAATATTTCAGGGGGGCGAATACAAAACGGTGCCAATAAAATTCATCGCCGCCTTCTTCGGCTGCCTCTGCTGCCCTTTGTAGCTCACCTGCCACAATGGATAGCTGCATAGACAACCTTAATGTAGAAAACTCACGCTGACGAATGTAGTAGTCGCTTATTCCAATACCAAGTGATGTCAAACGGTAAATGGCGTTACCTTCTGTAATATCACTGGTAAAACGGTTAAATATTTTCTGGCGAACCATATCATTGATGGCGTTGTTCGCCCTGACAGATAATGATTCCGTGGTCTGTTCAAAACCTTTACACACTTCACGGAATGCATCAATCAACTCCCCTTCATTCATTTCACCGTTAACGCGTTCGCTGTTTAATACCGCAACCGCCAGCAAGAAAGCTAAGCGCTCTGGAGGCAGTGAAATCGAAAAATCATTTTTTCGTGCCCAGGACACGAGTTCAGGGACGGTCTGGGAAAAATCACTCATAAATCGTCCTTTATTATTGGTTTTCGTGCCATGACATGAATATAACGCCCCATGCTGATGTAGGGTTCCTGACGACAATATTGTTGTTCTAAAGCCAAAAGCGCCGGAAAATCTTTTTGCTGTAACTGCCGACTTTGCAGGTAGTCATGAAAGACTCTGACGCCACTTTTGCCAATAATCTCCATTTTGCAATCAGACAACCATTCATCGACTTGTTGTGGTAGTAATGGATTTTGTGGCGATAATGAACGTTTACGTCGACGTTGGATATGCGGTGTAGCAAGATGAAAATTACCTAAAATCGCGTTTCGCATTACTAAACCATTTGCATTATAGAACATGACAGAAAATACGCCTTCTGGCCTAATTATATCTACCAACTGTTCAATTGCATATTTCTGTTCACTAATCCATTCAAGTACCGCATGAAATAGCACTAAATCAACCGTACCTTCAATATGTTGGCGAATATCTTGAACGGCACAATGAATAAAACGCATATTTTCGCTAATCCCTTGTTCTTCGGCAAGTTCATTAGCGCGTTCAAGCATTTCTTCGGATAAATCGCAAAGTATGACCTGATGTCCCATTGCCGCCAGTTTGCGCGAAAAGTGACCTTCGCCACCGCCTGCATCTAAGATACGCAATGTTTGCCCATTAAACTGAGATAAAATCAATTGGGTTAGATCTTGCCAAACAACCGCTTCGCGTATTTTACCTTTTGTCGTGCCATAGATATTTTTTGCAAATTTATCAGCAATATCATCAAAGTTGCGGTCTACCATGTATTATCCGGTACTCTTTAAATTAGCCATTCATGCCTGTTAACACAACGCCACCTTCCCAGCAAATGTTAAAATCAGCCAGTTCTTATTTCGCCGTTAATGAAATAAGATCAAATCCAGAATATGATTCAATATTAATTCGGCTAAAATAACGCTGTACATCTGCTTGATGTTTAAGGCTGCTGAAACCTAAATGATATACGCTCAATAACTCGATGTGCAGGGTTTGAACCGCTAGGAGCATCGATAGCTCTGTGACTCGTGCGAATGAGTGTAGTCAAAAATACAGCAACTTGAAGTATGACGATTATAACAGATAACGGCCTTATTTTGGCATAGTGCGGTCCTGAATTCAGCAATCAGAACAATTAATTGACGATAAACTCCAAAAAATAGGTTCACTTATGCTATTTCTTTTAAAAAAATACTTGGGCGCCTTACTTATGCCGCTCCCTCTACTGCTGCTGATCGGGTTTATCGGCCTTATATTGCTGTGGTTTACACGCTGGCAAAAGAGTGGCAAGGCCTGTGTATCCATGAGCCTTATTGTGATTGCCCTTTTAGGGTTGCAGCCTATTTCCGACAGTTTACTTGCCCCTGTTGAAGGGAATTTCGATAAACGCTATGAACTGATCACAGAAAATCCCCCCGAGGATGTTCACTATATTGTCGTGCTCGGTGGTGGGTTTACCTATAATCCAGATTGGAGCCCGAGTTCTAACTTGCTCAACAATAGCCTGCCTCGCGTCACTGAAGGTGTCCGTTTATACCTAAAATACTCAGGAAGTAAGCTTATTTTTACAGGAAGCAAAGCGAATAGCACTATCAGTAGTGCAGAAGTTGCGGCCATGGTTGCTCAGTCACTTGGTGTACCTGCTAGCGATACGATTGCATTAACAGAGCCAAAGGATACGCAAGAAGAAGCATTTGAAGTGGAAAAAATAATTGGGAAAGAGCCGTTTTTGCTGGTGACCTCGGCGAACCACTTACCAAGAGCCATTTCCATGTTTACAGCACGCGGCATGCAGCCTATTCCTGCCCCTGCAAACCAATTGGCCATCAAAAGTGCACTCAATCCGTGGGAAAAATATTTCCCTTCCGCATTCTATTTTAGCCATAGCGAACGGGCTTGGTATGAATTAATCGGCTCTATTTGGTTTTATTTAAAGCCAGATAACACCGAAGCACTAGAAACCCCCATTTTAACGCCTGAGGCCATAGAAGCAGAATAAATAGAACAATAAAAAAGGTGTGGCTCAGAAATGAGTACACACCTTATATGGCTACCGATATTCATCGGTGCTTATTTAAATTGCTTTCTTACTAGCTCGAGATCTTCTGGAGTATCCACACCAGCACCCGGTGCTTTTTCAGCCACTGCCACATGTATTTTTTCGCCATACCAAAGCACTCTTAACTGCTCTAGCATTTCGATTTTCTCTAATGGGCTGGCTTCCCATTTAATATAACGACGAATAAACCCTGCGCGATAAGCGTAGATCCCAATATGACGTAAGAAATGATCACCGATAGCATTTTGGCTAACGGCGAATTTATCTCTATCCCATGGAATGGTCGCTCGAGAAAAGTAGAGCGCATAACCTTCATGATCTGTCACTACTTTTACCGCATTTGGATTAAAGGCTTCTTGAGCATCATGAATAGGCACTGCCAATGTTCCCATCTGCGCTTGGCTACCTTGAAGGTTCCTTGCAACTTGGCTAATGATTTCAGGTGGGATCAAAGGCTCATCACCTTGTACATTCACAATGATTTCGTCGTCCGCAAAGCCATAGGTGTCAATGACCTCTGCTAAACGCTCTGTTCCTGATTGGTGGTTAGGATCAGTCATACAAGCTTCACCGCCTGCTTGGATAACTGCATTCGCAACGTCAGGGTGATCGGTCGCCACAACGACACGTGACGCCCCTGACTTAATGGCTTGCTCCATGACTCTGACAACCATCGGCTTGCCATGGATATCAGCAAGGGGTTTCCCCGGCAGTCGAGTAGAAGCATAACGAGCAGGAATAATAACAGTAAACATAATGATTACTGCCCTTCGTCTAATGCAACTTTGCGAGCTTCACTTTCCAACAAAACAGGAATGCCATCACGGATAGGATAGGCAAGGTGATCGAATTTGCAAATCAGTTCAAGGTTTTCTTTGTTGTAACTTAATTTGCCATGACAGATAGGGCATGCAATGATTTCAAGTAAACGGTGATCCATGTTTTCTCCCAAATGGATTTAACTCACTTCGGGTCAGGATAACACAAGCCGATATCACCGTTAACTTTAATCTTTTTGAATACGCTCTCCTGCGAGAAATTGAGAGGATAGAGGTGCAGGAGAAACGGTACTGTTAATGATTTAATTAATAAGCAATAACGTCAGCAGCCGTTATGCCATCTGAATTGCGAGTAACAGAAAACTCGACATTTTGACCTTCAAATAATGATTTGATTTTTTTATTTGCAATTGATTTACGTGTAACAAAGATATCATCACCGCCATTTATTGGTGAAATGAATCCATAACCCTTATTTGCATCAAACCATTTAACTCGACCCATATGTAATTGAAAATTCATATTAAAACTCCTTTTGTTCTGAGAACAATAATTCTATTTATTGTTGTACTATTACTCTTTACACGTTATACCCCATGATAAATTGCCGATTTATTAAAACGCTTTAAGAGCAAGTAAACGATTACTACCGGATGTACTGTTGTTATTAATCTGTACACACTATTAAATTAACGGTCTTTCGCATACCAATCATCCACTGTAACTTAACAGCCTATTTTGACATTGAGATGACAAAACTGATGAATAAACGTGGAAACTGCGAGGAAATAGAGACGAACTCAGTTGACCGTGAATAAATCAAATATAGATACTCATTATTAATGAATTACATTTATATACATAATAAAGAGATCTACATCACGTTGGAGATATTATTATCACAGTAAATGTTTAAAGACAAGTTTTTTTATAGCGTTCTACCGTGTTTTTGATCTCACTGAGGATTTTTGCTTCCCCTGACGCATCGAAAGAAGCGTCCACAGGCAGATACCACCAATTGACTTGGGCGAAAGATTGGCATTTTACTGCGTCTTTTTCGGTCATTAGCAGGGGTTCATTATTAGGTGTTAATGCTAACAGAGAGTGTTGTTGATACGGCTGATGATCTGCAAAAGCATGCGTTTGCACCAATTCTACCCCTTTTTTTTCTAAGGAGGCGAAAAAGCGAGGAGGATGACCTATGCCAGCCATAGCAACCACCGTTTTAAGTTCACTCACTGCACACTTTTCACCACTGAGTAAATTAACGGCAATATCCCCTTCTAATGCCATAGCGACTTCATTAGCGTTTGCTTGCCCACCATTAACGATGACGGCATTCACACTCGTTAAACGCCCCGCTCTTTCACGCATTGGCCCAGCGGGTAACCACCAGCCATTGCCAAAACGGCGTTGACCATCAATCACAACGATTTCGTAGTCTCTGGCTAACGCATAATGTTGCAAACCATCATCGGTGATGATCACGTCCAACTCATGGTTTTCCAGTAATGCTTTCACCGCCTCACTGCGTTTGGGGGCCACCGCGACAGGCGCTTTGGTTCGGTAGTGAATTAAAATAGGTTCATCACCGGCTTCATCCGTTGTCGTCGTTGATGAAATCACTAGTGGATAGTGATCTGCTTTTCCACCATATCCCCGAGAAACCACACCAACGCGGTAACCTTCCCGAGTTAATGCTTCTACTAGCCAAATAACGACAGGCGTTTTACCATTCCCCCCTGCCGTTAAATTGCCAACAACGATTACTGGAACTGGTGCCTTCCAAGAACGGAATAACCCAGCTTGATAACTTATACGCCTAACTAACGCGATCGCCCCATACAGCAGCGAGAACGGCAGTAGTAAGATATAAAGCCATGACTGACCAGCCCAGATTTTTTCTATCATTGGCTAAACTGTATTTTATGTAGTTGAGCATAGGCCCCCTCTAGCGCTAATAACGCTTTATGGTTGCCACGTTCGATAATGCGACCATCTTGAACAACTAAAATTTCATCCGCATTTTCAATGGTTGATAAGCGGTGAGCAATCACAAGAGACGTTCTATTTTTTTGCAGTTCGTCCAGTGCTGCTTGAATAGCTCTTTCTGATTCAGTATCCAATGCAGACGTTGCTTCATCTAGGATCAAGATAGGGGCGTCACGCAACAGTGCGCGAGCAATGGCAATACGTTGGCGTTGCCCCCCCGAGAGCATCACACCATTTTCCCCAATCACCGTATCTAAACCTTTATCCAGTTTCGCGATAAAGTCCATCGCATAAGCCATTTCTGCGGCTTTCTCAATTTGCTCGCGGCTAAAACGCCCATCCGTTGCATAAGCAATATTGTTTGCAATGGTATCATTAAACAAATACACATGCTGTGAAACCAGAGCCACTTGGTTACGCAATGACTCAAGGGTATATTCCCTAATATCATGCCCATCAATACGGATAGAGCCTTTATCGATGTCATAGAAACGTGTAATCAAATTGGCAATGGTTGATTTCCCTGAGCCTGAACGCCCAACCAAGGCCACCGATTTACCTGCTGGTAAAGTAAATGAAATATCATCTAATGCAGGATGTTCTTTAGTTGCATAAGTAAACGTGACATTTTCAAATTCAATATCACCTTTCACATTAGATAATACTTTGGTTCCCTCGTCTTTTTCTTGTTCAGTATCGAGAATAGAGAATAGTGTTTGGCATGCTGCCATCCCACGTTGGAACTGAGAGTTAACGTTAGTGAGCGATTTCAATGGGCGCATTAAAGCAAACATAGAAGAGAAAACAACGGCGATTGTCCCCGGTGATAACTGTTCACGAATTTCAGGGAAACTTGCCGCATACAGAACGAACGCTAATGCAAAAGAAGCAATCAATTGAATAATCGGGTCTGAAATTGCCGAAGCAGTGACCATTTTCATTGATTGGCTACGCATATTATTGCTGACTTTATTAAAGCGCTCAGTTTCAACTTTTTGTCCGCCAAAAATTAAAACTTCTTTGTGCCCTTTTAACATTTGTTCAGCACTAGCCGTAACATGCCCCATCCCCGTTTGCATATTTTTACTGATCTTACGAAAACGCTTAGAGACGATGCGGATTGTAATAGAGACGATTGGCGCGATAACAATCAAAATGAGGGAGAGTTGCCAGCTATAGTAGAACATCATCGCAAACAAACCGATGATATAGGCACCTTCACGAATAATGGTAATTAATGCACCTGACGATGATGCCGCCACTTGCTCTGAGTCATAAGTGATACGTGATAAGAGGGTTCCTGTAGATTGCTGATCAAAAAAGCTGACAGGCATTCCCATCATATGGCCAAATAGCTTACGGCGCATACTCATTACAACTTGCCCAGAAACCCACGAAACACAGTAGGTTGAAACAAAGCTAGATGCACCACGAACAATAATTAGACCTAACATAGCGAGAGGAAGCCATTTTAAAACGTCATTATCCGCTTTCTCAAACCCTTCATCGAGTAAAGGCTTTAATAAAGAAATCATAAACGCATCCCCTGCTGCGTTGATGACTAGAGCGATAGCTGCAACAAATAAGCCTGCTTTAAACGGCGAAATAGTAGGCCATAACCGGCGAAACGTTTGTCGTGTCGAAAGGTCTTTATCAATCATGTTTTTATTACCAAACTTAATGTAAGCGCACTATTCTACTCGGGAAATGGCGGATCACCAAACCAGAGATGATACCATCTAGGGTACATTTCGATTCGATAGCGCAAAATGTTTAACTTTTCTCTTTTAAACCAGATGGTTACCTGACCTGACTCCGCTGTATTAATCCATTTAATATTATTATTTTTGTACCGTAAGTACACTTTATCTGACGGTATTTTCCAAGGACTGTATCTTGCTGAAGAGACTAATACCGTTGTTGGTGAAATTGTTCTAATGAATAGTGACGTTGATGACGTATTGCTGCCATGATGTGGCGCAAAAACAATGTCCGCATTTAATCGATGTTTATATAGTGCGGTAATTGCTTGCTCACCCTGCTTTTCGATATCACCTGTTAGTAAGATTTTATGGTAGCCATCGGTTAACATGATCACACAAGAATCATCATTATGAGACTTTTCAGCAAGCTTTTCAGGCCAAAGCACTTCAAAGTGCAGCTCTCCCCATTGCCAACGTTGACCTTTAGAGCAAGGAAGATGTTGCCCCCCTCCAAAACTGCTTCGCACATTTAACCAAGGGTATTGTTTTTTTAGAAATGGCACTCCGCCTATATGGTCAAGGTGCTTATGGCTTAGAATAAGGCCTATCGGGATAATCCCTTTTCGTTTTAAGTATGGAATGATCTGTTTTTGGGCGTTACTTCCTCCTTGCCAACGATTACCTGTATCATATAAATAGGAGACGCCTTTTTGCTGTATTACAACGGCTAAACCATGACCAACATCCAGAGTGGTTAAGCTCCATCCTTGCTCTACTGATTTATCAACCGCACTTTCAGTGCCGATGCACAATGCACTAAAACAGCCTAATAACCCAATATAGGTTCGATGCCAGCCAAATGAAATAAATACACCAATCAACCAGCAGAATAAAGAAACCCACAATGAAACGGACTGTAGCTCCATCCAAAAATCACTGAGATACGCTAATGGCTTTATTCCTATTGAAATAATGCTATCAATTAATTGCAAAATAAAATGATGGATTGCAGCACTTGGAAACAGATATAGCAGAAATGAGAGTAAGATAAGCGGTACAACCAACCAAGAAACAATAGGAACCAACCAGAGGTTTGCCCAAAAGCTCATAAAATTGATCCCTTGAAATAATCCCATTTGTATTGGTGCTAATAAGATCAATAAACCCGTTTGTAAATGCACGAAAGGAATTAACCAACCAAGGATTTTTGTATGCTGTGTAGAAGATGATACAGAAAATAACTTGAACCAATACAGTATCGCCAATACCGCAAAACTGGATAACCAAAAGCTGTCAGATAGCATAGCTAAAGGGTCTGCAAGCACAATCAAACCAATGCTCCATACCGCCCATTGCCATGAAAAATAGAGGCTCTTTTGCTGTTTGATATAGATCCACAACCCCAATGCAATTAAAGCACGTGTTGCTGGAATAGCGAAACCAGAGACCCATCCATACAGAAAAGCAAAAATGCCTCCAAATATAATAGGTATTTTGGGGCTAATAACGTAGCTGGGAAGCAAATACAGTAAGCACCGAGCAAGCCAATAGCCTAGTAAATAAGATAGCCCGATATGCAAACCGGATATGGCGATAAGGTGGCTCACACCTGTACTTTGTAATAGTGCAGATAACTCAGGCGTTAATAATGTGCGCTCACCAAACATTAAAGCATAAGTAATCGCAGCATTTTTTAATGAAAGAATTTCTTCCTTATAAAAATCTATTACCCTCTGCCGCACAGAGCAGCGAGAGTCGATCATTGTTGTTTGGGTGTTTTTTAATTTACCAATAATACGTTGTGATAGGCTATAACGTTGTTGGTCAAAGCCCCCTTCATTTAAGGATGCATGTAACGGTTTTAATAGGCTATTAAGTTGCCAAGTTTGCCCCGCACAAATAGTAACACCTGACCGATGTTTCACTTGCCATACCGCATATAATGGCGGAAACACGGTGACCCCAGCAACTTTATTAATTCTGACTTTAATGTTTTCTTTTTCTTTATTAAATAGTGGTACGCTGATAATAGTAACGTCTAATAATTGGTACTTTTTTGACAGTAGGTTTATTTTCTCAATAACATCATTAGCGTGCCAACATGCCCACAAAAATGCGATAGCTATTAATAGAAAAAACTTCAGATAACGATGTGCTTTTATAAATAACAAAAATAGAAACAAGATACCTGAAATAATGAATGAATTATTTATTGTGGGGATATGATGAATAAATAAAATCGGTAATGTGCCAATAAATATCGCGATCGCCGCTAAAGTATAGGAAAGTGATCCTCCCCGAAATAGTGTCAGTATACTGCCATACATTTCCTCACCTCTTAGTGCGCCACATGAATGAGCACCATAACGAGGCTTACCCTTTTTTGGAAAACATGAATATCAGCGATACGAGCTGCTTCCTAATACTTGATGATATCACTCAATCATATTTTTTTATTTAGGAGGGGCTTCGCAAAACTATTTTGTTTTTATTGTTAATTTAAATAATTATTGAGAGAGAGTATCGCCGTTTGGATTAAATTAAAAGTAAATGATATCGTTGTCTATATAGCTTCATCTATCTCGATTTTAGCTAAGCTAAATATCAACAACCTATATAATCTAACTACCTAAGTGGGTCATTCATGTTCGGGTAACTTGTGTCTGCATTCCAAGCCATTGCTATACCATAACCAGTTTTATTACGCTCCTAACCTATGGTGCTCTATTTTTTAGCCATTAGCAGATTGCTCCAGCCCTACGACAATACTTAAACGGTTTCCTGCGAGTCAGATAAGCAATTAAGCAGCTCACGATCCCCTTTACTGAGCGTGTCGTTTTAGCCAGAAACGCTATCAATACGTTAAAGACCCCCAATAAAAAAACGGTGCTGTGAAACACAAGCACCGTTTTGAACTAATAATTAAGATTTACAATCAATTATTGACCATAAATATTTACACGGTCACGTAATTCCTTACCTGGTTTAAAGTGAGGAACGTATTTACCTTCCAACTCCACTTTGTCTCCAGTTTTTGGGTTACGCCCAACACGCGGAGCACGGTAGTGAAGAGAAAAACTGCCGAATCCGCGGACTTCTATACGTTCACCACCAGCCAGAGTATCTGCCATATGTTCGAGAATTTCTTTAACAGCATCCTCGACCGTTTTTGCTGACAGATGAGATTGCTGGCTAGCCAGTCTTTCGATTAACTCAGACTTGGTCATAGTACCTCCCTAAACTACCGTTACGAAGGGGTAACGCCTGTTACCCCTACCTTAATTATTCGCCTTTAGCTGCTTTGAAAGCTTCAGCCATTGCGTTGTTACCGAAGCTAGTATCTTCTTGCTTGTTCACAGTAGCGATAGCGTCTTTTTCATCAGCTTCGTCTTTTGCACGAACAGACAGGTTGATTACACGGTTTTTACGGTCAACACCAGTGTATTTAGCTTCAACATCATCACCAACTTTCAGAACCTGTGTTGCATCTTCAACACGGTCACGAGAAGCTTCTGATGCACGTAGGTAACCTTCAACGCCCAGAGTCAGCTCAACAGTTGCACCTTTAGCATCAACTGCAATAACTTTACCAGTTACGATTGCGCCTTTCTTGGTTGCTGCTAAGTAGTTATTGAATGGATCTTCAGCTAACTGCTTAACGCCCAGAGAGATACGCTCACGCTCTGCGTCGACTTGCAGAACAACGGCTGCGATTTCGTCACCTTTTTTGTATTCACGAACTGCTTCTTCGCCTGCAACGTTCCAGGAGATGTCAGACAGGTGAACCAGGCCATCGATGCCGCCTTCCAGACCGATGAAGATACCGAAGTCAGTGATTGACTTGATTTTACCTTCAACACGGTCACCTTTGTTGTGAGTTTCTGCAAATTGCTGCCATGGGTTCGCTTTGCATTGTTTCAGGCCTAGAGAGATACGACGACGTTCTTCATCGATATCCAGAACCATAACTTCAACAACGTCACCAACGTTAACAACTTTAGATGGGTGGATGTTTTTGTTAGTCCAATCCATTTCTGAAACGTGAACCAGACCTTCAACGCCTTCTTCGATTTCGACGAAGCAACCATAGTCAGTCAGGTTAGTTACGCGACCAGTCAGTTTAGTACCTTCTGGATAACGTTTAGCGATTGCAACCCAAGGATCTTCGCCCAGTTGTTTCAGACCCAGAGAAACACGGGTACGCTCACGGTCGAATTTCAGAACTTTAACTGTGATTTCATCACCAACATTGACGATTTCGCTTGGGTGTTTAACACGTTTCCAAGCCATATCAGTGATGTGCAGCAGGCCATCAACACCGCCCAGATCAACGAATGCACCGTAGTCAGTAAGGTTCTTAACGATACCTTTAACTTCCATGCCTTCTTGCAGATTTTCGAGCAGTTGATCGCGTTCTGCGCTGCTTTCAGATTCAATTACAGCACGGCGAGAAACAACAACGTTGTTGCGTTTCTGATCCAGCTTAATAACTTTGAACTCTAGCTCTTTGCCTTCCAAGTGGGTTGTGTCACGAACTGGACGAACGTCAACCAGTGAACCTGGTAAGAACGCACGGATACCGTTCAGTTCTACAGTGAAACCACCTTTTACTTTACCGTTGATAACACCGGTTACAGTCTCAGCTTCTTCGTAAGCTTTTTCCAGCATCAGCCATGCTTCGTGGCGTTTCGCTTTCTCACGAGAAAGGATAGTTTCACCGAAACCATCTTCAACTGCATCCAGAGCTACGTCGATTTCGTCGCCAACTTGGATTTCTAGCTCACCCTGAGCATTTTTGAATTGTTCTACTGGGATAGCAGATTCAGATTTCAGACCTGCGTCAACCAGAACAACGTCTTTATCGATGGCAACAACAGTACCACGGACGATAGAACCAGGACGGGTTTCAATATTCTGCAGGGATTCTTCAAAGAGTTGAGCAAAAGATTCTGTCATATTAATGATCTTCAAGAGTTTTAAATTAACGTCCATTCAGCTTCCGGCCAAATGGGGTTGTTTTACATACCCCACAACTTTCCTTGTCATAAGGTGATTACCATGTTAAGCGAAAAAATCAACATAGTATTAGATGCGTATACTATCTACATTATAAGCTAAAATACAGCCAATTATTAAGATAATTGCAGAATTTTTTTCGCGTAGGCTTGTGCTTTTTCAATGACTTCCTCAATTGACATACTTGTGGAGTCCAAAATCAAAGCATCCTTCGCGGCAACTAAAGGTGCAACCGAACGGTTACGATCACGATAGTCGCGTTCTTGTATTTCGGTTAAAAGTCGTTCAAAGTTAACATCAAACCCTTTTTCCTGCAACTGCTTCATGCGCCGATGAGCGCGCTCTTCTGCGGAAGCGTCAAGAAAAATTTTGACGGGAGCGTCAGGAAAAACAACGGTTCCCATATCACGACCATCTGCAATCAAACCAGGCATCGCTCTAAATGCGCGTTGCCGGCGTAATAGCGCTTCCCTTACACGCGGAAAAGCTGCTATTTGCGAGGCGGTTTTACCCACATCTTCCGTGCGAATTTGATTTGAAACATCTTCGCCTTCTAAAATCACTTTTAACTGGTTTTCTTCTGGCACAAAGCGTACATCTAGGTTTGCCGCTAAAGGTACTAACGCATCTTCAGACTGAATGTCTACATGATGATGTAAAGCCGCTAATGCGAGAACACGATAAATCGCACCAGAATCTAAGAGTTGCCATCCAAACTGGTTTGCCAGCGCTTGGCATAATGTACCTTTACCAGCACCACTTGGTCCATCAACGGTTATTACAGGGGCAATTGCCACCATAAAAGGTCTCCTTCTCTGCACGTGGTTTCACCACCTGCAATTAAAATCTGTAGTGGTATTATACCTACTCGACGATTTTGTGAAATAAGCAGGTTCTGATGAGTCGCAGAAAAATGGTTATGCAGATATATAAATGGCGGCTAATTATGGATACTGACTGACATTGCCTCAATGCAAAGTCAGTCAGTCGAATGATTAAAATTTAGCTCAGACGGGCTAATTGTTGGAAGTAATCTGGGAATGTTTTTGCCGTGCACCCTGGATCTAAAATCGTAACAGGGGTATCAGACAAGGCAACGAGCGAAAAACACATAGCAATTCGGTGATCGTTATAGGTTTCAATTTCAGCATGCTGTAATTGCGCTGGCGGAACAATACGGATGAAATCGTGCCCCTCTTCGACTTCAGCACCGACCTTACGCAGTTCAGTCGCCATAGCATACAGTCTATCCGTCTCTTTCACGCGCCAATTATAGATATTACGGATCACCGTTTCCCCTTGCGCAAACAGTGCCACAGTACCAATGGTCATCGCCGCATCTGGGATAGCGTTCATGTCCATATCGATTCCGTTTAACGTACCTCGTTGGCATTCAATAAAGTCATCCCCCCAACGAATTGTTGCCCCCATTTTCTCCAGTACATTGGCAAACTTGGTATCGCCTTGGAGACTATTACGACCAATACCTGTCACTCTGACAGTACCACCTTTAATAGCTGCCGCGGCAAGAAAATAGGATGCTGATGACGCATCACCTTCGACTAAGTATTCACCGGGTGATTGATACTGCTGTTGCCCTTTAATAACAAAGCGTTGATATTGGTGATTATCCACTTCAACGCCAAACGTTGCCATCAAAGCTAAGGTGATATCGATATAAGGTTTTGAAACCAATTCACCTGAGATAGTAATGATTGTCTCTTTCTCAGCCAACGGCGCGGCCATCAAAAGTGCGGTCAAAAATTGGCTAGAGACAGAGCCATCAACCGATATTTCACCACCAGAAAAACCACCACGTAAGCGAAGGGGTGGATAATTTTCTTGTTCTAGGTAATCAATCGTAGCGCCACCTTCACGTAAAGCATCAACTAAATGCCCTATTGGGCGCTCTTTCATGCGAGGCTCGCCTGTTAACACAATATTGTTATTCGCTAACGACAATGCTGCGGTCAATGGGCGCATTGCCGTACCCGCATTACCCAGAAAAATTTCCAGTTCGTCAGTATGGCATAACCGCCCACCGACTCCTTGAACACGGCAACGTGTTTTATCTTCAGACAATTGGTAATTAACACCAAGCTGGCTTAATGCATTCAGCATATGGCGAATATCATCACTATCCAGTAAGTTTGTCAGTAACGTTGTGCCATTAGCCATCGCCGCTAATAACAGCGCTCGGTTCGATACACTTTTAGACCCTGGCAGGTTGATCGTTCCGTTAATTGAAGAGATAGGTTGTAATGTCAGGGATTGCATAAAGCGCAGGTTCTCCAGTACTGTTTGCCTAATTATTTATTATCGTTTTCAAAAATGAAGATAGTTAAACCCGACCCAATGCGCGGATTGGGTCGGGAAGATGATTATGCGTGGCGACGTTCAAAGTCTGCCATGAAATCAACAAGTGCTTGGACACCGGCTAATGGCATCGCATTGTATATTGATGCACGCATCCCACCTGAAACGCGGTGACCTTTTAGTGACAATAGCCCTTGTGCTTTCGCTTCTTCAAGGAATTTGTCATCCAACGCAGGATTTTGCATTTGGAAAGGTACGTTCATCCAAGAACGGTTTTCGACCGCAACGCGGTTAATATAAAATTCACTATCATCGATTGCGTTATACAACAATTGTGATTTTTCATAGTTGCGTTTTGCCATTTCCTGCAAGCCGCCCTGCTCTTTCAACCACTTAAAGACCATGCCTGATAAATACCAAGCAAAAGTCGGCGGTGTATTAAACATCGAGTCATATTTTGCTAAGGTTGTATAATCAAATATTGAGGGTGTCTGCTTTGAAGCTTTGCCCAAGAGATCTTCACGGATAATAACAATGGTAAGACCCGCTGGACCAATATTCTTTTGTGCTCCTGCATAAATCACGCCATAACGGCTAATATCAATAGGTTTAGACAGAATCGAAGATGAATAGTCCGCAATGATCACTTTGTCTTTCGGGAAATCAGGTTCTTCATGGATAGCTAGGCCATCAATAGTTTCATTAGGGCAATAGTGAACATAAGCCGCATCTGAGCTTAATTGCCATTCGCTCATCGGTTTCACACCCACAACACCGTCTTTTTCTTGTTTGACTTGGATAATGTTAGGAGTGCAATATTTTTGTGCTTCTTCTGCCGCAGATTCCGCCCAATAGCCACCAACAATATAGTCTGCCGTGGTTTTATCGCCCAACAGATTCAGCGGTAATGCAGCGAAATGACCGCGAGCACCACCATGGCAAAATAGTACTTTATAATTTTGCGGAATATTTAATAAATCACGTAAATTTTGCTCTGCTTCCTCCGCTATCGCAATAAAATCCTTGCCGCGATGGCTAACTTCCATAACAGAAACGCCTAAGCCTTTCCAGTTACAAAATTCCTGTTCAGCACGACGCATGACTTCAACAGGTAGCATGGCAGGACCCGCACTGAAATTATAAACCTGACTCATTGATTTCACCCTATCTTCAATTTCAACAATGTTTGTTAAATTAACTCAGTAACTATGGTTGTATCATCACCTGTCACTTGCTGCAACGGTTATTGTCGAGTTGATGGGAAATACGATAAGTTGAATTTATTGATAAAAAAGAGAGGAATTTTGTTAATCCCGTCACAACAAATACCACCACAATATTATGAAGCGATAGTGGACGAATAAAAAATATAATCCCGATTATGGCCTGTTTTGCATAATCGGGGTTTGAAAATATTTTGCTCTAGCCAGTTAGGCAATAATGATACGGCTGATTAAGCAATAACCTTATTCACAATCTCTATTGCTTCTTGTTCAATTTGGCGTAAATGCTCTTCGCCACGGAAACTTTCACAATAGATTTTGTACGCTTCTTCCGTGCCGGATGGACGAGCGGCAAACCAACCATAATCGGTCATGATTTTTAGCCCGCCAATAGAAGCGCCATTACCCGGTGCCGTCGTTAAACGTTGAGTGATCTTATCGCCCGCTAAAGAGTCCGCAGTGACCATCTCTGGAGACAACTTACTGAGTTTCGCTTTTTGCTCATGGGTGGCTTTGGCTTGAATACGACTATAAATAGGCGCACCAAATTTTTCGGCGAGTTTGTTATAACGTTGCTGAGGGTTTTCCCCTGTCACCGCGGTAATTTCCGCCGCTAGCAAACATAAAATGATACCGTCTTTATCTGTCGACCAAGGTGTGCCATCAAATTTAAGGAAAGACGCTCCGGCACTCTCTTCGCCGCCGAAACCCAATTTTCCGTTAAACAAGCCATCGACGAACCATTTAAAACCAACGGGTACTTCGACAAGTTCACGTCCAATATCGGCAACAACACGGTCAATCATGGCACTTGAAACGAGTGTTTTCCCGACAGCGACCTCTTTCCCCCATTGTGGGCGATGCTGGAATAGGTAATCGATCGCAACCGCAAGGTAGTGGTTTGGATTCATTAACCCTGCTGGGGTGACGATACCATGACGGTCATAATCAGGGTCGTTGGCGAATGCTAAGTCAAACTTTTCTTTCATCCCTAATAGGCCAGCCATCGCCCAACGCGATGAGCAATCCATGCGGATCACGCCATCATGATCAAGCGGCATAAAACGGAATGTTTGATCTAATTGATCATTCACCAGTTCAAGATCTAATTGATAATATTCAGCAATCTTGCGCCAATATTCGATGCCAGAACCACCGAGTGGGTCGACACCTAATTTTAAACCTGCTTTTTGAATCGCCTTCATATCCACCACTTCACCCAGTGCGGCGACATAAGGCATGACTAAATCTTGTTCGGTGACATAACCACTGACCAGCGCATCTTCAAAAGAAATACGCTTAACACCCGTAAGGCCGTTTGCGAGTAATTGATTTGCTTGCTTTTCGATAACCGATGTTAAATCGGTATCAGCAGGGCCACCATTTGAGGGATTATATTTTATACCGCCATCTTCCGGTGGGTTATGAGAAGGTGTAATGACAATTCCATCCGCAACATCTTGATAAGATTGATTATAACTGATAATCGCATGGGATATGGCAGGCGTCGGAGTAAACCCGTTATCGGCTTGGATAACCACATTGACTTGGTTTGCAGCTAACACCTCAATAACCGTAATAAATGCCGCTTCAGACAACGCGTGGGTGTCTTTGCCGACAAAGCATGGCCCTGTTAGCCCTTGCTTTTTACGTAAATCAGCAACCGCTTGAGCAATAGCAAGAATATGATTTTCGTTGAAATTTTTCCTACTTGCACTGCCTCGATGCCCCGATGTTCCAAACTTCACTGCATGTTCAGGGTTACCGACTTGTGGTTTTAGTTGATAATATTGAGCGGTTAGTTGTGCAACATTAATCAAATCTTTCTGAAACGGAAGCTGCCCTGCGCGTTCATGTATTGTCACTTGTTATCTCCCAATGCACTGGTGCCCTATTTGTGACACCAGCGATGCCTCAATTTTTCGATTAGATAGTATTACAAACTTTCTCAATCACATTGGCAGGGAACTGCATTTCCTGCATGATTGCTTCAACCATGCTGCGTTTGCGATTGGTATTTGTGTTGGTGATCACCCAAAATGGCGTTCCCGGAATATGCCGTGGTTTTGACTGCTTACCTGCGGCTAACAGTGTTTGCTCATCGCCAGCAAAATAGACACGCGTACGACCATGCATTGACTCTGTCGCATTAGCAAAAACAGTGGCGTCTAAGCTATAGAGTGTCGATAAAATTAGCATAAAGCGGTCGATGGCTTTGCTTTTTTCTGCATAAGCATCAGAGAGTAAAAGCTCCCTCATCACCCTAACTGGATTTTGCGGCGTAATGGCTGTTTTTTTTGTCTCGACCGCCTGCTGCGGCGGCTGTTCGTTGCCGAGTTCTTTAACGACTTGTACTGGCTGACCGGACTTTAAATTTAACATACGGCGCAAAATATCCGATGCACTTTCACCGATATGCAGTGTGTGGCTGGCAATATAGCGGTAAAGCTCTTCATCAACTTCTATCGTTTTCATTTTTTCCCAGTACTTTTTTAACTAAAATTTGCGTTGGGATTATAAGATAGATTTCAAGAAAACAAAACAATTAAAATTTCAATAACTTAAAGTAAACAGCACACTAAGTTCAACGATATTTCAGTAAGTTATCATCTGATTGGTGGTTTTATGTTTAATCAGAAAAAAATACAATAATGAGAAGAATGAGACCTTAATATTCCATTTATTCTTTTATTGATAGCATTGAATAATTAATCGACCCGTTTGGATTTTGCTAATGTACATGCCATCATATCGTTAAAGAAGATAAATAAGCTGAAAATGAACTATGACAAACCTGCTAAACCATACTATTCATAAACCTGAAACTCCGGTATCGTCTACCCCTGTCGTGCTGATCCACGGATTATTTGGTGATCTCAATAATCTCGGTGTATTAGCCCGCGATTTACAAAAATATTTTGTCACCATCCAAATTGATGTCAGAAACCATGGCGACTCATTCCGTGCCACGACAATGGAATATCGCCAAATGGCACAAGATGTCATGACACTCTTACAATCCCTTGGATATGAAAACGCCATTTTGATTGGTCACTCCATGGGCGGGAAAATTGCGATGGCAGCAACCGAAATTGCCCCTCATTTCGTAGAAAAAGTTGTGGCTATTGATATGGCGCCTGTCGCTTATCAAGTTCGCCGCCACGATACCATTATTGCGGCTCTCGAAGCGGTGACCCTCGCTGGCGTCAAAAGCCGCCAAGACGCGACGGTTGTCATGCGCGAATACCTTGATGAAGAGAGTGTCATTCAGTTTTTACTCAAATCATTCCGCCAAGGCGAGTGGAAATTTAACCTGCCTGCCATCAAAGAAAACTATGAGTCTATTATTGGCTGGGAAACCGTTCCGGCTTGGGATAAACCTGTTCTATTAATCCCCGGAGGTAACTCCCCTTATGTGCAAGCCGAATATAGAGAAGAGATTGCCGCACAGTTCCCAAATGCGAAAGCATGGGTCGTCGCGGATGCAGGGCATTGGGTTCATGCAGAGAAACCAGATCATGTACTTAGAGCCATACACCGTTTCTTAGACTTGCCCGAATACCAATAAATTCAAGCTTTATTTATAATGAAGGGAATATATAACCCTTCATTATAAACCAAATAAGAACCAATAATATATAAGACAAACTTCAATACACTGATAACTATTATTTCTGTATTATCTCTGTGAAAACTATCCATGCTATTTCATCTATTATTGCTAACATTATTTTATCAGCAATAAATATCAACCATCCTATATGACAAGCAATAACCCAAAGGAATATTCACAGAAAAAATGGAAAGTGAAAATACTCAGTCAACACTCTACTTTATTGGCATCATCATTAAGTTAACAAGTGATATTAGTCAAAACGAGTTTAATACCATCACCGCAGAGAAAGAAAGTTTCCGTGATACATTAAAAGCGCTTCAAAACAAGCTTAATATAAAGTGTAAATATAAAAATCAAACCAATAAAAACATTAGTAAGATAGATTCTCCTTCTATTATTTATGATAATGATAACGTAGCTTATCTATTAGCTAATTTTAATCATGAGCAAGTTCTTATTCAGCGATTTGGTAACCATCCTCCAGAATTATGGAGTATGGATAAGTTTATCCAAATGTGGAGTGGTAAATGGCTACAGGTTAAAACCAAACAAAGCCAATTTGATATTACTTGGTTTAAAACAGAATTTTTGAAATATAAATATATTATCGCTAGCGTTTTATTATTTTCATTTATTTTGCAAATACTCGCATTAGTGACACCAATTATTATCCAAGTCATTATGGATAAAGTGTTAGTGCATAATAGTATGATGACATTGGATCTGCTGATCTTTGGTCTTATTATTGCCGCCATCCTTGAAGTGACGCTTAAAGGGCTGCGTGAGTATGTTTATAACCATACCGTTAACCGTATCGATATGACTTTAGGGTTAAAGTTGGTCAATCATTTACTACATCTGCCCCTTTCGTTTTTTAAAACTCGGCAAATTGGTGCAATCGTTACACGCGTTAAAGAGCTAGAGACTATTCGCGAATTTTTGACAGGAAGTTTTTTTACACTCTGTGTTGATGTGCTCTTTTTATTTGTTTTTCTTTATGTCATGAGCCTATTATCCTCAACCTTAATGTTGGTTTTTTTATGCTCAATTCCTTTCTATTTATTAGTTGCTTGGTGGCTGACGCCTAAAATTGAGGCCGCGGCCCATAAGCAATTTGCAAATATTGCCATCAACACCTCATTTTTAACCGAAAGTATTAATGGTATTGAAACAGCCAAAAGCCTCTCAATAGAGCCCAATTTTACTCGCCGCTGGGATCAGCAAACTTCTGATATGAGTCATACGACATTTGCGGCAGGCCAAATCAACTCCCGCTCTGAACATATTGTGATGGTGATTGAGAAATTAACCAGCGCCGTTATTTTGTGGATTGGTGCCTCTGAAGTCTTAGCCTTACAGCTTACTATTGGTCAATTTATTGCATTTCATATGATGGTCAATCATGCAAGCCAGCCTCTTGTTAAGTTGGTTAAGCTCTGGGGGGATTATATTAGAACCAAAGTTGCCATCGAAAAATTAGCGCAAATTATCAATTTGCCGACAGAGCAAACAAAACAAGCGGATAATAATACCTTAAAAGGCCATATCCATTTGCGTAATATCTCTTTTCGCTATCAACCTGACATGCCTTATATTCTCGATAATTTTAATTTATCGATTCAGGCTGGTGAAACATTAGGCATTGTTGGTACATCTGGCTCAGGGAAAAGTACTCTTGCACGTTTATTACTCCGATTATATACCCCTGAGAAAGGAACGATCCTATTAGATGGCACTCCTCTTTCATCGATGAATATTCATTCGCTCAGAAGGCAAATTGGTATCGTATTACAAGAGAACTTTCTTTTTAACCAAACCGTTTTCGATAATATTGCGCAAACTTATCCCAATGCGTCAATGGATGAAGTCATACATGCGGCCAAAATGGCGGGGGCCCATGATTTTATCTTAAAATTACCGATGGGTTATGACACCATATTATCCGAAGGAGGCGCATCACTGTCTGGGGGACAACGCCAAAGAATTGCTATTGCACGTACACTGCTCGCCGACCCTAAAATTATTATTTTTGACGAAGCCACCAGCGCATTAGATGATGAGTCTCAAGCTATTATTCAAAAAAATATGCAGCTTATTGCTCAGGGCAGAACGGTAATTACGATTGCTCATCGCCTTTCTACTATTCGTCATCACCAACGTATTATCGTGATGCAACAAGGCAAAATTGTTGAACAAGGAAGCCATCAACAATTACTTGA
The DNA here is from genome assembly GCF_028477945.1 of Providencia sp. PROV261. NCBI lineage: Bacteria > Pseudomonadati > Pseudomonadota > Gammaproteobacteria > Enterobacterales > Morganellaceae > Providencia > Providencia sp. PROV261. The sequence continues at coordinate 67,357 of NZ_JAMPMC010000003.1, forward strand.
GCAAGGCCAGTTTTATCAACATTTATGGGCGTTACAGCAATCTTTTAAATAATGACACGGATGTTAGTTATGAAACAAACAGCAGCAACGACACGGTATAACCATTTTTTACCGTCACATTTAGCACTATTAAAAAGCCCGCCGTCTTACCTAGCCTTAACAACGGCCATCATTATCAGTATTGGCATTTTATTTGCGATTATTTGGTCATATATCGGTAAATTAGATATTCAAGCGACGACACAAGGCCGATTGGTCGTTTCCGGGCGAACACAAGTTATTCAAGCCTTTGAGCTTAGCCGCTTACAACATATTTATGTGGCTGATGGACAACACGTCAAACAAGGCGACCCATTATTAAGTGTTAATGTCTTAGGGATCAATCAAGATATTCATAATCTTAATTATCAAATTCATTTTCAACAAATTGAAAAATGGGTACATCATGCGTTATTAAATCAAATCTCCCCTGAGCTCACTCCGGAGTTTGCTAAATTATTACCTACAGAGCAGCAACGCCTTTTAGAAAGCTATCAAAGCTTAAAAAATGAATATGATGCGTTACTCAATGAGATTGATAATGAAATAACATTGAATAGAACTCATTATTCGGCAAGAGAGCGTGAATTAAAAGACGTTAATACTTTGATCATCAATATACAAAAACGCCTTGATGCCCATCGGGTATTAAATAATCAGCAACTGATTAGCCAAAAAGAGTTTTTGGAGCAAGAGCGTGAACTGTTAATGGCGAAAAAAGAGAAAACCTCAAAATTATCCGAGCTAGCGATCCTCAATAGTCAACATTCCGCACTACATGAAAAACGTCACCGACTACAGACACAGAAAACCCAAGAGTGGTATGAAAAATATCGTCAAGCTGAATTTAAATTAGTTTCAGCGGAGCAGGAATTACTAAAAAACCAAGAAAGAGAGCAGTTAAAAATTATTCGTTCCCCTGTAGATGGTACAGTACAACAACTCGCGACCTATACTTTAGGTGCCGTATTACAGCCAGCTCAACAATTGATGGTGGTTGTTCCCAATAATGACGTGCAATTAGCCGAAGTCAAAATTCTCAATAAAGACATTGGATTTATTCGTGAAGGCCAATTAGCAACGGTCAAAATAGATGCTTTCCCCTACACACGCTATGGCACTATCGATGGTGAAGTCATTTCGATTTCTAGAGATAGCACCCAAGACGAGCAATTAGGTTTGGTTTTTTTAGGACAAATAGGTTTAAAGAAAAAAAGCCTATTGGTTGAAGGCAATCACATCGAATTAACCCCCGGTTTATCGGTCACTGCCGAAATTAAAACCGAAAAACGTCGCGTCATCGATTATTTACTTAGCCCTATTCAAGAATATACCACCACCGCCATGAGGGAAAAATAATCCATGACTGCGACTGAAACAAATTATGGTTTAGAGGCTTTAGTGTGGGTGGCAAACCATTATCAAAAAAATGTCACTAAAGACCAATTAATGCATGCTATTGGCATGAGCTCTGATTCACCGACCGACTGGGAGCTTAGAGAATGTGCCCACATTATAGGCTATGAAAGTGAGCTTGATGATTTAGACAAACGGCAAATCGCTAACCTTCCCCTTCCTGCACTAATTCGTATTCACGATGTTTGGTGGGTGCTGGCAAACAATCATGAGGGGGCGTTAGTGTTAATTCACCCCACACAAGGTGAGCTTTGTCTGTGGCATGAACATAATACAGAGGTAAATAGCCGCTTTGCCGTGTTATTAATCAAAGAACAATTTGAAGCCGAGCAAAAAAGAAAGTTTGGTATTGGCTGGTTTATCCCTTCAATATTACGTCAGCGCGCCCAATTAAAGAATGTTTTTATCCTTGCAGCTGTCGTGCAACTTTTTGCCTTAGTTAGCCCATTATTATTTCAAAATGTCATTGATAAGGTACTTGTTGGACGTAGTTTAAATAGCCTTCATGTCTTGGCAATAGGCATTATTAGTATTGCCTTTGCAGAGCCGCTTTATAGTTTTCTTCGGAATAAAATTTTTAGCCATACCAGTACACAAATTGGCGCTGAATTATCAGGAAAACTCTATCGGCACCTAATGGCACTACCATTGGGCTATTTTAAGCGGCGCCCTACAGGAAAAATTATCGCTCGAATTCGTGAAATGGCCCATATCCGCCAGTTTTTAACTGGCTCTACCTTGATGCTATTTATCGATTTACTCTTTGTTAGCCTTTTTATTGCCATTTTGTTTACCTATAGCGCCATTATGTCATGGCTTCTCATTGGCTCTTTGGTCATCTTTTTTATTTTATGGATGATACTCGGCCCCATTATTCGGCAACAAACAGAGAAGTCCTATCAAGCCGATGAAAATGGGCTAACCTTCTTAACAGAGGCTGTCACAGGGATTGAAACGATTAAAACGACAGCAACTGAAACCTATTTTTATCGTCGCTGGCAAAAGTTACTCAGTAAACAACTTATTCAAGGTTTTAAAGTCACCTTGCGTAGTGAGGTCGCCTCACAGCTAATGGCTCTCGTCAGTAAAATTACCACAGCGCTGTTGCTTTGGGTGGGTGTCAAAGAGGTGATGAATGGGGGGATCACCCCCGGTGAATTGGTTGCCTACAATATGTTAAGCGCTCATGTCACTCAACCTGTACTTCGATTAGCGCAAATATGGCAAGATTTTCAGCATACCATTATCTCTCTTCGCCGTGTGGGGGATATTTTGGATGAGCCTATTGAAAATGAACGAAAAGGCATTGTCAGTTCGGCATCTATTCAAGGCCGTATTGAGTTCCAAAATATTCGTTTTCGTTATCAACCCGAAGCCCCAGAAGTGCTGAGCCATCTTTCATTATCCGTTAAAGCGGGAGAGTTTATCGGTATTACTGGGCCTTCAGGCTCTGGAAAAAGTACCTTAACGAAACTACTGCAACGGTTATATATTCCACAACATGGTCAAGTGATTGTCGATGGGATGGATCTTGCGGTTAGCGATACGGTTGCTCTGCGTCGCCGTATGAGTGTCGTACTTCAAGAAAGTATGTTGTTTGTCGGTACTATTGAAGAAAACATTCGTTTGAGTAAACCACAAGCCAATCATGATGACGTTGTGGAAGCGGCTAAACTTGCAGGCGCCTATGACTTTATTATGTCACTTCCTGAGCAGTTTAACTCCCCTCTGTCAGAGCGTGGACTGAATCTTTCGGGAGGGCAGCGCCAGCGCATCGCACTCGCTAGAGCGTTACTGACAAAACCGGATATTTTGATTTTGGATGAAGCTACCTCGGCATTAGACTACGAGTCCGAAGCCGCCATCATGGCGAATATGCCTTTAATCACACAAGGACGGACAGTGATCAGTATTGCGCACCGTTTGAATACTATCATGCATGCGGATCGCATTTGTGTAATTTGCGACGGTAAGGTGGCTGAAATGGATAACCATCAAAATTTGCTTCAGCAAAATGGGTTATATGCACATTTATGGCGGCAGCAAACTCAATAATAGTACCGTCAAAGCACCAGCATGCGCTCGGCTGGTGCTTTTTCCAACAAACAGCTCTTTTTTTTACTATCAATAACTTTCGCTCGACATGCGCTATGGTACAAGGGAGTCAGCTAGGGTATTATTGCGCGCTGGATTATTGGTATACGCCCTTTAGCAGTAAAAATATATGGCAAAAGAACAAACTGATCGCACCACCCTTGATTTGTTCGCTGAGGAACGCAGGCCTGGGCGACCTAAAACAAGTCCGCTGTCGCGGGATGAACAATTAAGAATCAACAAACGTAATCAACTTAAGCGTGATAAGGTCAAAGGACTACGCCGCGTTGAATTAAAACTTAATGAAGATGCTGTCACGATATTGAATCAATTGGCGAATGAAAAAAACATGAGCCGTAGTGAGTTGATAGAAGAGATGTTAATGTCACAGCTAGCGCTAGTCTATGAGCCTTCTGGTCAATAGTTTCGTCTTCATAAACCACACAAATTCGACAGATTTATTCACGCTTTTTCGCCAAAATAGGGTCAAAATTCTAGGTACTTTAGTTCAAATTTAGCCCTATCTGGCTTTAGTAAACCAGATTGGAAAAACAAGAGGTTATTCACTTTATGGCAGTCATAGGCATTTTCTTCGGTAGTGACACTGGTAATACAGAAAATATTGCCAAGATGATCCAAAAGAGATTAGGCAACGAGAACGCGGAAGTTCATGATATTGCAAAGTGCAGTAAAGAAGATATTGAAGCATTCGATATTCTGCTTCTCGGTATCCCAACTTGGTACTATGGTGAAGCCCAATGTGATTGGGATGACTTCTTCCCAACACTCGAAGAAATTGACTTTGAAGGTAAACTTGTTGCTTTATTCGGCTGTGGCGACCAAGAAGACTATGCGGAGTACTTCTGTGATGCGATGGGAACCATTCGCGATATTATCGAGCCACGCGGTGCAGTGATCGTCGGTCATTGGCCAACTGATGGCTACCATTTTGAAGCATCTAAAGGAATGGCGGATGATAACCACTTTATCGGCCTTGCTATTGATGAAGATCGCCAGCCGGAACTCACCGAAGAACGTGTTGATGCATGGGTACAGCAAATTTCAGAAGAGATGTCTTTGTCTGAAATTTTAGGCTAATCGACTAATTAGAAATAGGCTTATTAATACTATTATAATAATGCGACAAAGCATGGTTTCTATTTTTTATTTCCATGCCTATAATTGTAAATCAGTTTAGAAGACAACTGAATTTATGTTAAAAACGTCTCATTATTGTTAAATTTATGATTTAAGATACAGGACAAACCCGCATGACAGACAACAATAAAGCATTGAAGAATGCTGGACTCAAAGTCACTCTTCCAAGATTAAAAATATTGGAAGTACTTCAGGAGCCTGAGTGCCATCACGTCAGTGCGGAAGATCTCTACAAAAAGCTGATTGATATGGGCGAAGAGATCGGTCTGGCTACAGTTTACCGCGTATTAAACCAGTTTGATGATGCAGGTATCGTGACACGTCATAACTTTGAAGGCGGTAAATCCGTTTTTGAGCTGACTCAACAGCACCATCATGACCACTTAATCTGCCTAGACTGTGGAAAAGTCATCGAGTTCTCTGACAAATCCATCGAAGAGCGCCAGACCAATATCGCTGCACGCCACGGTATTAAACTATCTAACCACAGTTTGTATCTTTATGGTCACTGTGCTGATGGCGATTGCCGTGAAAATGCGGATGCACACGATCCAAAAGAGTAATTACCGTAAATCTTTGCCTTTAACTGACTATAGATAGTTTTTAAAAAGGCTGTGGGATTTGAGTCCAGTACTCACTGGGCTCTAGCCTTCCCCACTTCATATTAATGCCTTACTTATCCTGTTTTGAGATCTTTCAAGAACCTAACGAGTCCCCTTCAATCCTTTGTCAGCTGAGTAAAGATTAAGTCGTATGGTTGATAGGGTTCTGATACCCAAGCTCGGCGGGTAATAGAACGTGATTATTGTATGGTGACGATAAAACCGTGAGGGAGCCTCTTCATTCGCTCCCTCACCACATACCCGTTATTTTTGAGTCACGATTTCTACACGACTCGCCCTCGCCCCATCTGGACTTTTCGCTCTTATTTTGACGTTCCCATTGACTTTGGGTGGGTTATCCGCCGAATAAACCTGCCAGTTATCGCTATCTGCCAATGCATACTCGATAATTAAGCTAGGGTAACTGATATTCGCCAGTAGCACACCGTTTTCAATTTTTGCACCAGGAACAGGGATACGGTAGGCAACTCCGGCTCTATCTAAGCGGCGAAGCTCTTTTTGCCCTACGATAGTCGCAAAACGGTTCCAATCATCTGCTAATTTTTGCTGTGAAACATATTGGGTTTTACCACCAATATATTCACGCCCTGATTGATAATCATTTTCCCATTGCGCCTTATGCCACGCTCTTTCTGCCAGCGGCAAAATGCGAGGGAATAACATGTATTCGACCTTATCATCCGTTCTGACGGCTTCACTCCACAATTGCCCTGAAAGACCATATACGCCCGGCCAAGGCTTGTCGCTTTTCGCACTGAAAGGATTCCCATCTCTATCCACTGAGGTTTCAGCATTTTGAGGGAGGTTATTCGGGGCAAAAGCAAAGACTTTTTGTTCATCACTCGCGCGTGTTGCCCAGTAGTAACCACTTTCACTTGGGTTAACTTCATAAGGCATATCAAAATAGACATAGTCTGGGTTGGAGATAACCACTTGGTAGCCTTTGTTTGCCCAATCATTTGCCGAGTCAAAGCCTCCCCAATAGAGAGTATCCCAGAAATTAACGCGAACATTGTCAGTGGCGAAATCTTTCGCACTCGAAGCGTCTTTTAAACCATCCTGCCATGCTTGCATTGTTGTAACGCCTTTTTGTTGCAAACTTTTACTCACCTGTTTAGCAAAATGGCTGGAAAGATGGTCAAAATCGCTGACATCCCCTTGCTGAATTAAAGCCTGACATGCTTTCGATTTTGCCCATGGCTTATCTTCGCGCTGTTTATCAATAATACCTTTGCCCGGCTCAATAGGGCCGCGTTTATCTTGGAAGCCTGCACCTAAGCGAATATTTTTCGCCTCATCACCACCAAAATGCCATGTTTTCAGTGGAACACCTGCTTCATCGTGCATCTGCATCACTTCACTGACGACTTTATTGACAAAGTTCTGTGATGAATCTAAGCAAGGGTTTAAATAACTACGCTTATCATAAAACTGTACCGATGTGGTTATTGAAGTATCTGATGGGTCAACTAAGCGGTACTCATTTGCCCCTTGTTCATCGCCCGCCGCGCTTAACTTATTATAACGCGCCTCCATAGCAACAACGGCTGCACGTGCATGGGCTGGCATATCAATTTCAGGGATCACCTCAATGTTGCGATCTTTGGCATAACGTAAAATTTCAATATAGTCATCACGCGTGAAATAGCCGCTCCCCATATTATTATTGTCAGCCCCCGACCCGAGTTGCGGCAATAAACATTTTTGCTCAGTTAAATCATGGCAACGCTGACTTCCCACTTCCGTTAATTCAGGTAAACCGGGGATCTCTATCCGCCAGCCTTCATCATCGGTTAAATGAAAATGGAATTTATTTAATTTATAGCGTGACATCTGGTCAATTAATCGCATCACCACCTGTTTACTGTGGAAATTTCGTCCAACGTCTAAAAAGACCCCACGATATTCCATACGTGGTTTATCATTCACGACCATTGTTGCCACTTTCGGTGTGTCACTTTCAGTTACCGCTGACAATAATGAACCTACACCATAAAATAACCCTATACGGTCATAACCAATAATTTCGGCTCGTTGCGGTGTGATCACTAATTTGTAAGCACCACTCACTTGATCTTCAGTAGAAAATTGCTTAGGTGCGATTTTTCCTTCAATGGGGAACCCGTGACTATTTTGTTTTAGCTTGCTCAGTTGTAAGTGTTGTTCAATAACAGCTAACTCACCTTTCGTTAGCCCATTTAGTTGTAATTTAACGCCTTTACTCAGATCAACATCCTCTGACTGCAAACTGATATCAAATGGAGTAGGTAAGATTTGCCCTCGCAATTGCTGCTCAGATAACGGTTTCATCGCTAAGTTTTTTTGATAGCGGTTTTCTGGTGTCATTAATAGATTGTTATCGGCGTCGGTTCGTTTCCAATTTTTCAGTTCAAAGGGGGTAACAAAGGTTGTTGGATCTTGAGTATCAGTGCTCTTAAGGTTGCGTGGGGATGCATCTCCCGATGTCGCGTACCACCTAGGCATAAAGTCTGAATAACTAACCTGCCAATATTCTCCCGTTAGCGGTAATACCACTTTTTCGTGGGCTTTAATCCCTTTAAATTGCTCTGTTGGTGTAATTTTATGAAGGTCGCCTGTAATATGTGTGATCTTAAATTGCGGGTTATCTTGTTTTAGAATCTGTCTAATACTATGAAAATAAAGCGCCCAATCGTTGGATTCAATCGCAGTATCGCCATTTGTTAAGGTAATATCGACACGGTTACATGCAGCCCAATCGGCACCCAGTGCAGCACAGTGAGTACCATGCTCACCAGCTTGGTTATCAAGCACATTTATTTTCACATCTATATCACTTAATGCATCGACGACTTGAGCCGATGATTGTTCAGCATTTACTGCGGTAGAAAAAAGTGTTGCTGATATGAATAATGCTAAAGGACTTAAATAATTCTTTTTCATTGTGACCTCAATATTAAATTCAAAATCAACCACTGCTATTTTATTTTTTAATAGCAGTGACCGCGCTATTAAAAAATAGTAAATGGCATCATGACCATAAACTTAATATCTTTTTCATCTTGAAATATATTGCCGAACCCACCACCATAGCTTGGAATATCTGTATGGTTGTCATATTTAGTAAAATGTAATTTAAATAAGGTATCTTTCGCCTTACCTGTCTGAACGGTATATAAAATATCAACGTTCCAAGCCGTTTCTTTTAATTTTACATCTTGAGCATATTGTGTATTCGTGCTGGGTTTAGCATCCCATCCATAAATATATGATGTTCCTACTTTCCAACCAGCAAGATCCCATTTAGCTAAATCGTACATCACCCCCGCAAAGAGCGCTTTTTCATTATTCGCGTTATAATCGGAGCGCCCATCCCACCAAATATCTAATCGCCCATTTGATGTCGCATACCCCGGGGTCATACGCTGTAAAAAATAGCCCTGATTCCCCTTTGCCTTCACATAAGTGCCTTCTAATCGAAAATCAAACTGATCATAGGTATAGCCAAACGTCACGGCTTGCAAGAACGCCAGTCCATCGTAAACATCATTAATGCCACCATTGGTTACCTTATCTTTTGCTCCATAAAATTGATAAGACATCCGCAGGTCACGGGTAGCCACAGGAACAGCATAAGAGGCCTTAGCAAAGTACTGGTCCATATAGCCTTTTGCTTGCCCATAAGCCGCCTCTAAAACAAGGTTATTTTTAAAATCATATTTAAAACCAAGGGATTGCAAATAACTGATCCCTGTTTGGCCATCCGCTTCACGGAAGTTATACATATCGCGATACCAAGGCGCTTTATAACGGTCTGTCCACATATATGACAGACTCAAGGCCCCTTGTTGTGCGAAATCAAATACCCCACCGATTTCGAAACCCCGATAAGTTCCGGGCATATAGCTCCAGTGAGAAGCTAATAGTGTTTGTCCTGTTGGTTGGATATAACCGCCTCTGCCCCAAAACGGACCATATTGCATTTTAGCCGCTGCTTTATAAACGCTGACACCACTTCGATCACCGGTCCATTTTTCATCCCAACGCGTTTTTGCATCACTAAAACCAATTTCATTAGGCGCCGCTGGGCCACTATTGGATAATTCTATGGCTGTAAATGCGGCTAAATCTAAACCGATGACATCCTGAAAATAACCTGAAGAATAATCAAGGCTGGCATTCACGGTTGAATGTTTAAGGTTGTCGACATATTTCTTATATTTATCGCTTTCTGGATTTAACTCTTTCCTCGAACGGTCACGTTGCCAATAATACAAACCGCCTTTAAGGGTTGAATCATCTAAAAATTGCTCAGAAAAACTTATTGGTTGATAACTAATAGGAAGGAGTGCTATTCCTATTTTAAGCACGAGTATTCCCCTGCCACGATTGACATTTTTATTAACCATTCGATGTTTCCTCAGTTTTTTATATTATTTTTCAGTGATAAATTTCAGTAGCCGCCCATTAAGTAATGATTAGTTTTGATAAACAAAATACGAGTACCTACTTAGCCTATTTTTCGCAACGCGAATTATCAAGACTAAAAATATATTTATTCCTAAAATATGAGCCAAGACACATTAATTTTTCTATTCATTTACAGTACTAATTATTCGAGTTTATGGTGTTTCTCGAATTAATATCCTGAATTTAGGATAAAATGCAGGCAAAACACTATGGACAGAATGGGCATTTTGGACTTATTTCAACATAAAAAATAACTACATTTGAATGTAATCGTTTCATTCAAACTTGCTAAGTTGATTCATAACTGCTTTAGTTGATGAATAGTTTTTCACTCATAAACAGATCAAGTGAATGATTTTAGTGAGGGAAAATAAGGCGATTCAATAAGAGAAATAAGAGGGATCCGTCACACGTGAATATAGAGAAAAGTCAGCAGGAAGGTTGGCGTAAACTACTCACCGGTAAGAATCTCTGTTTAACACTTGCCTTATCGGGGGGGATTTGCCTCCATGCGATTAATGTTTATATCACCATTACCACATTACCTTCCGTTGTACGGGATATTGGCGGCATTAATTTCTATGCTTGGAATACCACACTGTTTATTCTGTCTTCGATTATTTTGTCCGCCCTTACCTCACGGATCCTCAATTATTTTGGCCCCAAAAAAAGTTATGGGCTGGCGACGTTGATTTTTCTTGTAGGATCCGTTATCTGCGCTATCACCCCCTCAATGCCAGTGATGCTCCTTGGCAGAGTGATCCAAGGGGCTGGTGGCGGGATTTTACTCACCTTATCTTACTCAATGGTACACATTGTATTTCCTCAACATTTATGGTCGAGAGTGTTAGCGATGATGTCGAGTATGTGGGGAATGGCAACATTACTAGGGCCAGCACTGGGTGGCGTATTTGCAGAGTACGATATATGGCGAGGAGCATTTTGGTGTCTGGTCGTAGTCGGTATCCCTTATTTATGGCTGACTTGGCGGATTTTGCCGGCAAAAAATCCCCATGAAAACTGCCCTCAACAGCCGATTCCATTACAGGCCCTTTTACTGCTTTCTTGCGCCGTGCTCGCCATCTCTCTAGGCAGTTTGAGTCAAGACAAATTTATCCCTATTGGAGGGATGTTTATTGCCGTTTTACTGTGTGCTCGATTAATGGTTATTGAGCGTCGTGGTCATAATACGCTTTTTCCTTCGGGAACATTTCGCTTTTCTGCACAATTAGCGCCTATTTACCTCACGATGGCATTGTTGGGTCTAAGTGTACAAACAGAGGTTTTTGTTCCCTATTTTTTACAGATATTGCATGGTGTGGCTCCCTTGTTATCAGGCTATTTAGCGGCCCTAGTCGGTGCGGGTTGGTCAAGTGCCGCCATTGCTTCCTCATCACTAAAGCCGACGGTTGCCGTGCGAATTATTCGTTTCGCTCCACTATTCACACTGGTAGGCCTAACCACTCTTGCATTGTTCATAACAAAAATTATTGCTATTGAAGCATTTCAGGTATGGATTATTTGTATTGGTCTATTTATCACTGGCGCAAGTATTGGTGCAGCATGGCCACATTTGCTCACGCGAGTATTGCAAGTCTCGGCTGGAAGTGAATCTCAAAAAGCGTCGTCGGCAATTACGACCTTACAGCTATTTTCCACTGCTTTTGGTGCCTCTTTGGCAGGTATGATCGCTAACCTTGCAGGGCTTTCTTCACCTGGAGGGATTGAAGGTGCACAATCGGCATCAATATGGCTCTTTATACTCTTTTCCTTAGTACCTTGCTTTGCGCTAATTACCGCTAATATTGTCGCCAATAGGGTGGATTTATCTGCGAAAAGCTGCGAATAGAGGGTCATTCCCCCTATTCGCTAATTTTAGTGTGGGTTAGTATTTTTCAAAAAGTGCCTGAATACGTTTAGGATCTTTGGTTTCAGTCAAGGCTAATTGAAGTAAAACACGTGCTTTTTGCGGGTTTAAGCGCTCTGAAGCTACAAAGCCATATAAGTTATCATCCACTTCAGCATTACGAGTGGTGTAGCCTGTTGGTACACGGCTGGCACGAACGACAACCACATCCTCTTTAGCGGCAGTGGCCAATGCATCAAAAACCGTTTTATACATGTTGCCATTCCCAACCCCCGCACTCACTATTCCCTCAACTCCCTCATCACGTAACGCTTTCACTGGGGCAGCAGAGGCATTAGCATAGTTATAGACAATGCCAACTTGAGGTAATTTGTCTAATTTACTGACATCAAAGGCTGCTTTATTATCTCTAGGCTCTGCTGGTTTATAAAAAGTCACTTTGCCATCATGGATAAAACCTTGTGGGCCTGCATTTACTGCCTCAAACGCTTGCACTTCGGTTGTGTTCATCTTAACGACATCACGCCCTTGGATCACTTTATCATTCATTGCCATTAAGACACCGCGATCCCCCGCTGATTTATCCGTCGCTACCACCACCGCATTATATAGGTTGAGAGGGCCATCAGCCCCCAGTGCAGTCGATGGTCTCATTGCGCCAACCAATACAATAGGTTTTTGACATGATGTTGTTAAATCGAGGAAAAAGGCAGTTTCTTCTAACGTGTCTGTACCATGAGTGATCACAAATCCATCTGTTTTATCACACTCTTGGTTGATTTTTTTCGCTAACGTTAACCAGACTTGGTCATTCATATCTTGGGAGCCAATATTGACCACTTGCTCGCCATTAAGATTCGCTATTTTTTTGATTTCAGGCACTGCATTGATGAGTGCATCAATACCGACCTTTCCGGCTTGGTAGCTTGAAGATGTTGCTGATTCACCACCTCCTGCTATCGTTCCTCCGGTGGCTAATACGGTAATATTTGGTAGTGCAAAAACGGATGTACTTGCCAATGAGAGCGCTGTCGCCAGTAATATTTTATGACTCTGTTTCATCCTATAACCTCTCTTTAAATAAACTACCGTTATTATGTGGATTTGAAACTGCATTTCCGTGATACCGATAATTATTTTAGGCAAAATAGTGGGGATTAGGATAATTTTGCGTGAGGTGTGTAACAAAAATCCGTATCATAGCCCCCTATAATTCTCCCTATTGATAAGTAACAAAATCATGAGCCAAACATTTATTCCTGGCAAAGATGCCGCCCTTGAAGTTTCCATCGATGCATTTCAAACAAAATTGAAAAAGCTCGGTTTTGATATTGAAGAAGCCTCATGGCTGAATCCTGTTCCTAATGTTTGGTCAGTCCATATTCGAGACAAAGCATGCCCTCTGTGCTTTACGAACGGCAAAGGCGCGAGCAAAAAGGCCGCTTTAGCTTCTGCACTCGGTGAATATTTCGAGCGTTTATCAACTAACTATTTCTTTGCCGATTTCTATTTAGGAAAATCGATCGCTGAAGGTGATTTTGTTCATTATCCCAATGAAAAATGGTTTCCTCTTACCGAAGACGATAGCTTACCGGAAGGTATTTTAGACACTCGCTTACGTGAATTTTACGATCCTGATAATGCCTTGGCAGGCAGTCAGTTGATCGATTTACAATCGGGTAATGAAGAGCGTGGTATCTGTGCACTGCCTTTTACTCGCCAATCCGATAACCAAACGGTTTATATTCCTATGAATATTGTCGGCAACTTATATGTCTCTAATGGTATGTCGGCAGGCAACACGGCAAATGAAGCGCGTGTTCAAGGCTTATCTGAAGTCTTTGAACGTTTTGTGAAAAACCGCATTATTGCTGAACGAATCAGCTTGCCTACCATCCCAAATGAGATCATGGCTCGCTATCCTAATGTGGTTGAAGCTGTTGTCACACTTGAAAAAGAAGGTTTCCCTATTTTCTGTTATGACGCCTCTCTTGGTGGTCAATTCCCAGTCATTTGCGTGGTGCTATTTAACCCACAAAATGGAACCTGTTTTGCCTCTTTTGGTGCCCACCCTGATTTTGGTGTTGCTTTAGAGCGTACCGTAACAGAACTCTTGCAAGGCCGTAGCCTTAAAGATCTTGATGTGTTTAATGCGCCGACATTCGATGATGAGGAAGTGGCTGAGCAGACTAACCTAGAGACCCATTTTATCGACTCTAGTGGTCTTATTAGCTGGGATCTCTTTAAAGACGATGCCGATTACCCTTTCGTCGATTGGAATTTTAAAGGCACAACACAAGAAGAATTTGCAACACTTATGGGCATTTTTAATCAGCTCGACGCCGAGGTTTATATTGCTGATTATCACCACTTAGGGGTTTATGCCTGCCGTATTTTAGTGCCGGGTATGTCTGATATTTATCCTGTCGAAGACTTGCATATTGCCAACAATGCGATGGGGGCACATTTACGTCATACCATTATCGCGCTGCCTGATAGCCAATGGGAAAAGCAAGATTATCTGGCATTAATAGCGCAATTGGACGATGAAGGCCTCGATGATTTCACGCGTGTACGAGAGCTACTTGGCCTTGCCGTAGGTAAAGATAATGGCTGGAGTAACTTGCGTATTGGTGAGTTAAAATCCATGCTGGCGCTAGCAGGTGGTGACCTAGATCAGGCATTAGCCTGGGTAGAATGGACACAAGACTTTAATAGCTCCGTTTTTACCGCTGAACGAGCTAACTATTATCGTTGTTTGCATACCCTGCTACTACTGAGCCAAGAAGAACAACGTGATGCGTCACAATATTATAGCGCTTTTGTCCGTATGTATGGGCAAGAGACCGTCGATGCGGCATCCGCTGCTATTGCTGGCGAATCTTGTTTCTATGGTTTGTGGTCCATCGATGATGAGTTAACTGCGCTTCCATCTCACCAAGCGCTACTTGCAGCCTATGAAAAACTGCAAAAAGCAAAACGTGAACATGCCTAATTGTTTTCTAAATCATCATTTTTAGATAGTGGCCTTCGGGCCATTATCTTTATATAAGTTAAATTAATTAAAATCACCACTCATTTTGCAATATTTAAATAACAAATCACCGGTTTTATTTACCTATATTCCCTGAGCAAAGTCAGAATATAAAAATTTTTAATAAAATTTAAAAAATATTTAATTTATAAAAATCAATTAGATAAATCGAAATTTAACCATTTTTCAACAATTTACGTCGATTTCTTACGATGGTTCATGATCCATATCAAATTTCTTAGTTATGCCGTTTGTTACTATGATTGCGTGCTATAATTAATCAACTTAGTAAGAGAGTGTTAGTATGAAAGCTGACAACCCTTTTAATCTTTTGCCTCCCGCTGTAATGGCTCAAGTTGCAGATGACTCTGGTGTTTACAAAGCCAATAAACATCCTGCAATAACATACTTGTCAGCATTCACTGCCGGTATCTTTATCTCAATCGCATTCGTTTTTTATATTACTGCGACCACTGGCGCACAAGCCGCTCCTTTTGGTTTTACGAAACTTATCGGTGGTGTCTGTTTCTCTCTTGGGTTGATGCTCGTGGTTATTTGCGGTGCAGATCTATTTACATCCACGGTGTTGACCATTGTGTCAAAAGCTACAGGGCGGATCACTTGGGGGCAAATGTTCCTAAATTGGTTTAACGTCTATGTTGGCAACCTTATCGGCGCGCTCTTCTTTGTTGCTTTGATTTGGTTTGCTGGTCAATATACCGCGGCAAATGGTCAATGGGGGCTTAATGTCCTACAAACCGCAGACCATAAACTGCACCATACATTTATTGAGGCTGTTTGTTTAGGTATTTTAGCTAACTTAATGGTTTGTCTCGCTGTTTGGATGAGCTATTCAGGTCGTAGCCTAGCCGATAAGCTTTTGGTGCTTGTGCTCCCTGTCGCCATGTTCGTTGCGAGTGGCTTTGAACATAGCATTGCAAACATGTTTATGATCCCATTAGGTATCATGATCAAAGAGTTTGCTCCAGCTGAATTCTGGACTCAAATTGGCGTTTCACCAGAACACTTTTCTCAACTCAGTGTTAGCAACTTTGTTACAGACAACCTAATACCCGTTACTATCGGCAATATCATTGGCGGCGCACTTTTAGTCGGCCTAATTTACTGGTTCATGCATTTACGTGGTGGTCAAAAACATTAATAGCCACTACTTTCACGAAAAGATTTATTAAGATCCTTAAAAGATCCATTGTTAAAAGGTAAAAGTATCATGTCAGAATTAAATGAAAAATTCGCTTTAGCATGGCAAGGTTTTAACCAAGGTAACTGGAAAGAAAACGTCGATGTGCGTGACTTCATCCAGAAAAACTACACTCCATATGAAGGTGATGAATCTTTCTTAGCAGGCTCTACCCCAGCAACAGATGCGCTGTGGGAAAAAGTCATGGAAGGAATCAAAATCGAAAACCGTACTCATGCCCCCGTTGATTTTGACACTGATGTTGCATCAACGATCACTTCCCATGATGCGGGTTACATCGCCAAAGATTTAGAACAAATCGTTGGTCTGCAAACTGATGCACCTCTAAAACGTGGACTTATCCCATTCGGTGGGATCAAAATGGTGGAAAATTCATGTAAAGCCTATGATCGCACTTTAGATCCTAGCCTGAAAAAAATCTTTACTGAATACCGCAAAACCCATAACCAAGGCGTTTTCGATGTTTACACTCCAGACATCCTAAAATGCCGTAAATCAGGTATCTTAACCGGTCTGCCTGACGCATATGGTCGTGGTCGTATCATCGGTGACTACCGTCGTGTTGCTCTGTACGGTATTGATTTCCTGATGAAAGACAAATTTAATCAGTTCACTTCACTGCAAGAAAGATTAGAGAACGGTGAAGACCTGCAAATGACCATTCAATTGCGCGAAGAAATTGCTGAACAGCACCGTGCATTAGGCCAAATCAAAGAAATGGCTGCAAAATATGGTTATGACATTTCAGGTCCTGCGACTAACGCTAAAGAAGCGGTTCAGTGGACTTACTTCGCTTACCTAGCGGCAGTGAAATCACAAAACGGCGCGGCAATGTCATTTGGTCGTGTTTCAACCTTCTTAGACATTTATATCCAACGTGACCTTGAAGCTGGTAAACTGACAGAGCAAGAAGCACAAGAGCTGATTGACCACTTAGTCATGAAGCTACGTATGGTTCGTTTCCTACGTACTCCTGAATACGATGAGCTGTTCTCTGGTGACCCAATTTGGGCAACAGAATCTCTGGCAGGTATGGGTCTTGATGGCCGTACACTGGTGACTAAAAACACCTTCCGTTTCTTAAATACACTGTATACCATGGGCCCTTCTCCAGAGCCTAACATGACTATCCTGTGGTCAGAGAAACTGCCAATTAGCTTCAAAAAATTCGCTGCAAAAGTCTCTATCGATACTTCATCAGTTCAGTATGAAAACGATGACTTAATGCGCCCAGATTTCAACAACGATGACTATGCTATCGCATGTTGCGTCAGCCCAATGGTAGTTGGTAAACAAATGCAGTTCTTTGGTGCTCGCGCTAACTTAGCGAAAACCATGCTGTATACCATCAATGGTGGTATTGATGAAAAACTGAAAATGCAAGTAGGTCCTAAACACGCTCCTATCATGGACGAAGTACTTGACTTCGATACTGTGATGGATCGTATGGATCACTTTATGGATTGGTTAGCAACTCAGTATGTCACTGCATTGAATATCATTCACTATATGCATGACAAATACAGCTATGAAGCGGCTCTGATGGCACTGCATGACCGTGACGTTTACCGCACAATGGCTTGTGGTATCGCAGGTCTATCTGTCGCTGCTGACTCACTGTCTGCAATTAAATATGCGAAAGTAAAACCAATTCGTGACGAAGACGGCATTGCAATTGACTTTGAAATCGAAGGTGAATACCCACAATTTGGTAACAACGACCCTCGCGTCGATGATATTGCTTGTGACTTAGTTGAACGTTTCATGAAGAAAATTCAGAAACTGCCGACTTACCGCAATGCAGTACCAACTCAATCTATCCTGACAATCACTTCTAACGTGGTTTATGGTAAGAAAACAGGTAACACACCAGATGGTCGTCGTGCTGGCGCACCATTCGGACCAGGTGCAAACCCAATGCACGGACGTGACCAAAAAGGTGCTGTGGCTTCACTGACTTCTGTCGCTAAACTGCCATTTGCTTACGCGAAAGATGGTATCTCTTATACCTTCTCTATCGTACCAAATGCATTAGGTAAAGATGATGAGGTTCGTAAAGCGAACTTAGCCGGTCTAATGGATGGTTACTTCCACCATGAAGCTTCTATCGAAGGCGGTCAGCACCTGAACGTCAACGTAATGAACCGTGAAATGCTGTTGGATGCGATGGAAAACCCAGAGAAGTATCCTCAGTTAACTATCCGTGTTTCTGGTTATGCAGTGCGCTTTAACTCACTGACTAAAGAACAACAGCAAGACGTTATTACTCGTACTTTCACAAGTTCAATGTAATAATTAGGTTAATAAGTCAATTAAAATAACTAAAAAGCCCCAGCCTTATGGGGCTTTTTTAGAACTAAACCTGAATACTTTAAGTCAATTACCCACTAATAACGATATATTTAAGTATAACAGGTATTTTTGGAGTTCCTGCTATGTCGACAACAACCAATATTATCCCAACCGCTGATTTAAGCACCACTGCGCCTCCTGCGACGCTGGGACGTATCCATTCCTTTGAATCTTGTGGTACTGTTGATGGCCCTGGTATTCGCTTTATTGTCTTTTTTCAAGGCTGCTTAATGCGCTGCTTATATTGTCATAACCGTGATACTTGGGACACCCATACCGGTAAGATGGTTACCGTCGAAGAGTTAATGAAAGAAGCTGTTACTTATCGGCACTTTATGAATGCCACAGGTGGTGGCGTAACGGCATCGGGCGGCGAAGCGATTTTACAAGCTGAATTTGTTCGTGATTGGTTCCGTGCATGTAAAGCGCAAAATATCCATACTTGCCTTGATACAAACGGCTTTGTACGTCGCTATGATCCCGTGATTGATGAGCTAATGGAGGTAACCGATCTCGTTATGCTCGATTTAAAACAGCTCAACGATGATATTCACCAAACATTGGTCGGCGTTTCTAATCACCGGACACTCGAGTTCGCTCGTTATCTTGCCAAACGTAACCAAAAAACTTGGGTGCGTTATGTCGTTGTTCCCGGCTGGAGTGATGATGACCACTCTGTTCATCTGCTCGGCGAATTTACCAAGGATATGAAAAACATCGAGAAAATCGAATTGCTCCCCTACCATGAGTTAGGCAAACATAAATGGGAAACCATGGGCGAGGAGTATAAACTCGATGGCGTTAAGCCCCCTTCAAAAGAGATCATGGAACGTGTCAAAAGCATCCTTGAAAGCTACGGCCACAAGGTCATGTATTAAACACCCTAATGGCTCTACACTCATGTAGAGCCATTATCATTTATTGTGTTTTAAACAGCATACCAATAGCTGAGGCAAACATGATCAAAGCGGTTCCTCGAAAAATCACTCTCTGCGATTTCGTACTCGATAAAAATTTACTTGCCTTCTTTGCACCAAAGATAAATATCATGCCAACTAAAAGTAATATTAATAACGTAGTTGGAACTAATACTGTGCTCCAAATCGTTATAGTCATTTCATTTAAAGAAATGACTAACGGTAATATTGCCATATAAAAAGCGATTGTTTTTGGATTACTTAATGTAATGGCAAGACCGGAAACACTCACAATAGCTAACTGCTTTTTTGATATAGCACCTACAGTATTTAATGGTTGGGCATCGTGGCGCCAAAAGACATAAGCTAACCAAAATAAATACAGTGCAGCAAACCAATAAATTAAATTAAAGATCGCGGCTAAGTGGTCAGCAACGAATACTAGGCCGAATATCGCAAAAGAGAGATAAATAATATCCCCTAAAATTAATCCACTCAGTAGTGCAAACCCCATTGTTACGCCACCCTTCAAGGTACGTGCGACGACTGCGGTCATTCCGGGCCCTGGAATAACGGCAGCAATCGCCAATGCACTCGCATAAGAGAGCAATTGTGTTATGCTTATCATATGATTAACCTACAGTAGAATGGCGAGATATAACGCTTATTTAAATAATGATAAATTACCGGTTAATTTATTGATGCTATTTTTATTCCCTACTAAACCAATAGCTGCTAATTGAATTTCTTGATCTAGAGTGTTAGTTAATTTTTGAGTGTAGTCATCATAACTTTTACAAGACTGAGCAATTAAACTAAAAGGTAATATATAAATATCTTCATGCTCTGCTATTTCTTTTTGAATTTGCTTTATTCGCTCAGGCGAGCTTTTTAATATAGGTAATGATGCACTGATTACCCCAGGATAATAAATATTATCTGCACTCATTAAATCATTCCCTATTAATTGGGTAATTTTGTTGCCTATCCCTACACCAATGATACTTGCAGCATTCATAGCAAGCCCTAATGCTAGATCTTGATTGACGATGATGGCACAACGATGAATAGATGCATCAAATTGCATAAAATCCCCTTTTCATAATTTTTGATAACATAAGGTTCTTCTGGTCGTGAACTGTAACAATTATGTCATCAATAAATAGAAATTTGCTGCCTATCTTATCTGTAGTAAAGTAGCTAAAAGAAGAAAATTACCTATTTATAAATATATTCCGAAAGGAAATACCCGCTATGGCAATAGATAAGACAGAAATCAAGATTCTTAAACTCCTTCAAGACGATGCACGTATTACAAATCAAGTACTCGCTGATAAAGTCGGTATGTCAGCATCCCCTTGCTGGCGACGCGTCCGTAAATTAGAAGACGATGATGTGATCCAAGGCTATCGAGCTATTCTTAACCGCAAAAAAATTGGTTTAGGTGTTATGGTTTTTGTGCGTGTCACTATCGACAGCCATAGTGAAACGGAAGCAAAGAAATTTGAACAAGAAGTCAGTGAGTTAGAAAATGTTGTTTCATGCTACAGCATCGGGGGAGATGCCGACTTTTTATTGCAAGTGGTTTCCCATGATTTAGATTCCTATGCCGATTTCGCGATGTCTGTGATCCGACGGCTTCCTGGTATTAAAGAAATGCAAAGTATGTTCGTGCTTAAAGAGATCAAACCCTTAGTTTCTTATCCTGTAACAACCGTTAATAGTGAAGCATAATAACCAGCAACGTATCAGTGGGTTGTAAAAAAAACGCCACTAATAAGTGGCGTTTTCTGTTTTAGTTAATTTAACTTGATTAACCGATGTACTCTAGGCCTTTCATATATGGGCGCAATACTTCTGGTACTTCAATACGACCATCTGCTAATTGGTAATTCTCCAATACAGCAACCAACGTACGACCAACAGCAAGACCAGAACCATTCAGTGTATGCACCAACTGTGTTTTCTTGTCACCTTTACTGCGGAAACGTGCTTGCATACGGCGAGCTTGGAAATCCCACATATTTGAGCACGAAGAAATCTCACGGTAGGTATTCTGAGCTGGTAACCAAACTTCCAAGTCATAGGTTTTACGTGAACCAAAACCAATATCACCAGTGCAAAGGATCACTTTACGATAGGGTAATTTCAGTAATTGCAGCACTTTCTCCGCGTGACCGGTTAGCTCTTCCAATGCTTCCATCGATTTCTCAGGATGCACTATTTGTACCAATTCGACTTTATCAAATTGGTGCATACGGATAAGCCCACGCGTGTCACGGCCATAAGAACCCGCTTCTGAACGGAAGCATGGTGTATGCGCTGTCATTTTTAGCGGTAATGCATCTTCATCAAGGATTTCATCACGTACTAAGTTGGTGACCGGCACTTCTGCTGTTGGGATCAATGCATAAGTACTTTCCGCTTCTTCTTCAAGCGGCTTAGTATGGAACAGATCTTCACCAAATTTAGGTAATTGACCAGTGCCATAAAGCGTATCATGGTTAACCAAATACGGTACATACAGCTCTTGATAGCCATGCTGTTCAGTATGCAAATCCAGCATAAACTGAGCCAGTGCACGGTGTAGACGAGCAATTTGCCCTTTCATCACCACAAAACGCGCGCCTGTCAGTTTAACGGCCGCAGGGAAATCTAGACCACCAGCGAGTTCGCCAAGGCTAACATGATCTTTAACTTCAAAGTCATATTGGCGTGGTTCACCCCAACGGGCAACCTCAACGTTATCTGAATCATCTTTCCCATCAGGAACAGCATCATCAGGCATATTCGGGATACTTAATGCAATATCACGGATCTCTTGTTGCAGCTTATCTAATGCTAACTTAGCAGCATCTAATTTTTCGCCTAACTGGTTCACTTCCTGACGTAAAGGCTCGATATCTTCACCACGCGCCTTAGCTGCACCAATGGATTTCGATCGCGAATTACGCTCTGCCTGCAGGGATTCAGTTTCAACTTGCAAAACTTTGCGGCGTTCTTCTAATTCACGCAGCTTTTCCACATCAAGGGTAAAACCCCTGCGAGCCAGTTTTTCAGCAACCGCGTCTAGCTCCGTACGCAGTAAATTGGGATCGAGCATGCTTATCCTGTGATTATTGTTAGTCAATATTGAAAGGGAGTATAACACATTCCGGCATTATACTCGTTACACCATCAAGCCGCCTATTGTGAAGGCGACCTAAATAATTTTATAAAAAATATTTCTTATAACCTTACCGCATTGCCCACATTAGCGATAGCGTTTTGTTGGGCTATTTTGATCCTGTTGCGCTAACCAGTTTAATTTTTCTGCTATTTTCGCTTCTAAACCACGATTCGTTGGGTGGTAATATTGGGTATGTTGCATTTCAGGTGGGAAATAAACCTCACCGGCTGCATAAGCATTTTCTTCGTCATGAGCATAGCGATACTCTTTCCCCGCCCCTAATTCTTTCAACAGTTTTGTCGGTGCATTACGTAAATGGGCAGGTACATCATAATCAGGCTGCATTTGCGCATCCGCTAACGCGGCTTTATAAGCCGTGTAAACTGCATTACTTTTTGGTGCACATGCCAAGTAAACAATAGCTTGAGCAATCGCACGCTCACCTTCCGCAGGACCAACCCGAGTGAAGCAATCCCATGCGGAAATAGCGACCTGCATTGCTCGCGGGTCGGCATTCCCTACATCTTCAGATGCGATAGCCAGCAAGCGCCGAGCCACATAAAGTGGATCACCACCTGCGGTAATAATCCGCGCATACCAATATAAAGCAGCATCGGGAGCCGAGCCTCGTACTGATTTATGCAAGGCAGAGATTAAATCGTAATAACGATCACCTTTATTATCAAAGCGCGCTGTACGTTCACCGCTGACTTCTTTTAGTAATTCAGCCGTTAAAATACGCTGACCATGGCTATCGGTTTCCGCCATATCCGCCATCATCTCTAAAAGATTGAGGGAGCGACGCGCATCACCATTAACCAACTCGGCAATTAATTGACGAGTGGTATCGGGTAAAATCACATTTTGCCCGCCTAAGCCTCGCTTGGGATCCTCCATGGCTTGCTGCAACACATCTTCAATATCGCTTACCGTTAAAGATTTCAGTAGATAGACCCGTGCACGCGACAATAATGCGGAATTGAGTTCAAACGAAGGATTTTCTGTGGTTGCGCCGATAAAAGTAATGGTGCCATCTTCAATGTGTGGTAAAAACGCATCTTGCTGACTTTTATTAAAACGATGCACTTCATCAACAAATAAAATAGTCCTACGACCCGCATCTCGATTTTGGCGAGCTTTCTCTATCGCTTCACGGATCTCTTTAATACCGGACGTAACGGCAGAAATACGTTCAATATCTGCCTGTGCATAGTGACCAATAATTTCGGCTAATGTGGTTTTGCCTGTTCCTGGTGGCCCCCACAAAATCATTGAATGTAAATGACCTGCTTTTATTGCCCTAGGTAATGGTTTACCTTCAGCAAGCAAATGTTTTTGACCTATATACTGTTCAAGCACCTCTGGGCGCATACGCGCTGCCAGAGGTTGAAATTCATTTTGTGAAAAATCGAGTGATAGGTTGCCCACTATTTCCTCTTATTTACCACCTGAGCGTTGGTCATCCAATGTGACCCCTTCCGGCACAGTGAATGTAAACTTACGCTTATCGACATTACCATTTTTTTGTTCTTTCAATTGGTAAGCACTTGTTTGCCCATCTTGCTCAACGGCTGAAAACTTCTCAATGGTGCCTTCTGGAGAAACCGTAATTGAAAAACGTTTTAATGTGCCATTACTCAACTTGGGTTTTAAGTCGAATGTATTACCTTGCTGAATAATAGAATACTGTTTCCAATCTCTTGGGTTATTACGTGTAATCAATAAAAATGGGGTATCTTGAGTCGCATCCGCTAAGTTAGTGACAGTGACTTGCTCAACAAACGGGTTATAAAACCATAAATTTTTGCCATCAGACACTAAAACACTTTCATCAGGTGACGTCATATTCCAATTGAATAAATTAGGGCGCTGAAGCCATAATTCCCCCACACCTTCTTGTACGAGGTCACCTTCTGGGCTGGTGACTTTTTGAGAGAAGCTAGCGTGGAAGCTATTGACCTTATTCAGGCGATCCTGAAGGTCTTGGCTGGCATCTGCCAGTACTGAGCCGATATGTAAACTTAGGGCCAACGCCCCCAATAACATCATTTTTTTCATCGAACAAAGACCTTTTATTGATACCTTAATAGGCGCTATGCCTTTATTATTGCTCTCGCAACTCATCGACAACAAGGTTAGTAATCAGCTTGCCGTGGGGAAAGCACTTCGCGATTTCCATTATGTCCCGGCTCACTGACAATCCCTTGCGTTTCCATTTGCTCAACAATTCGCGCAGCGCGGTTATAACCAATGCGGAACTGACGTTGAACACCTGAAATAGAAACGCGTTGTTTCTCTACAACAAACTCGACGGCTTGATCAAACAGAGGATCCAACTCTTCCTCTGCGCTATCATAACCGCCCCCTTCATTTTCATCGCTGCATTTGGTAATGCTATCAATATATTCTGGGCGACCGCGGGCTTTCCAATCATTCACCACCGCGTGCACTTCTTGGTCACGGACAAATGCCCCATGGACACGAACAGGAATCGATGAGTTAGGTGGTAAATACAGCATATCCCCCATTCCCAATAATGACTCTGCGCCACCTTGATCGAGGATAGTCCGAGAGTCAATTTTACTTGATACTGTAAAGGCAATACGCGTAGGTATGTTTGCTTTAATTAAACCTGTAATGATATCCACTGACGGGCGCTGGGTTGCCAATACTAGGTGGATACCTGCTGCACGTGCTTTTTGCGCTAGGCGAGCAATCAACTCTTCAACTTTTTTCCCTGCCGTCATCATCAAGTCAGCAAATTCATCAACCATGACGACAATATAGGGTTCTTTTTTCAGCATTGGATGCTCAGTTTCCATGCTGTCACTCGGTTTCCAGTGTGGGTCAGGTATAGGTCGCCCCATCTCTTCGGCAGCTTTAATTTTATCGTTGTAGCCAGCAAGGTTACGTACGCCAAGCGCCGACATTAAGCGATAGCGACGTTCCATTTCATTGACGCACCAACGCAATGCGTTAGCAGCATCTTTCATGTCAGTCACGACTTCTGTCAGCAAATGTGGAATGCCTTCATAAATAGACAGTTCCAACATTTTCGGGTCGATCATGATAAAACGGACATCTTCAGGTTTCGATTTATACAAAATACTGAGGATCATCGCGTTGACCCCTACCGATTTACCTGAGCCTGTTGTCCCCGCAACGAGTAAGTGTGGCATTTTCGCCAAATCCGCAATAACCGGATCGCCTTCGATATCTTTACCCAACACCATTGTTAACGGTGATGCACTATGCCTAAATTCGTCACAGTCCAGTACTTCTCTTAAATAGACTGTTTGGCGTTTTTCGTTCGGTAATTCAAGCCCCACATATGGCTTGCCGGGGATCACTTCAACAACCCTCACCGCTGTGGTAGAAAGTGAACGGGCAAGGTCTCTCGATAAAGTGGAGATCCGCGCCGCTTTTACCCCCGGTGCCAAATCTAGCTCGAATCGAGTGATCACCGGCCCCGGAGAGAAGCCAACCACTTCCGCTTTCACCCGATAGTCATTTAAGCGAGCTTCAATCAACCGTGCTGTCTGCTCTAATTTAAACATGTCAACAGGCTCTTCTTGCGTTGGTGGCGTAGTTAACAAATCCAAAGAAGGCATAGGCGTCGTTGGTTTTGGCAATGGTTGATCATTACGTACCAAGAACGGATGGAACAGGCTGTCTTGCTGCGGCTCCGGTTGTTGTGGCTGCGGTTGTGGTTGTTGTGGTTGTTGCTGCTGCGGTTGTGGTTGTTGCAGCGGAGCAAAAGTGTGCGACTGATTAGCAGAGATATCCGGTGTTGGAGCGACATGTTTTGTCACCTCATTTACTTGAGGTGTATTATTTGTATTCTCC
Organism: Providencia sp. PROV261; assembly: GCF_028477945.1. NCBI lineage: Bacteria > Pseudomonadati > Pseudomonadota > Gammaproteobacteria > Enterobacterales > Morganellaceae > Providencia > Providencia sp. PROV261. The sequence goes on from NZ_JAMPMC010000003.1 coordinate 93,543, forward strand.
ACGCTCGTTGCACTAAATGACGGCATAAATAAAGGATCTGCAGGCTCTTCATTAACCAAATCATTAACTGGCGAAAATTCATCTAATACCGAAATATGTTCACTCAGATCGAATTTAGGTTCAACTTTATAACCCGCATTCTCATCATCATCTTGCGCTGAGAAGGTATTTTTAGACTGGCTAAAGTGATGAGTATTTTGCTCAGTTTGTTCAACAGAAGCGGGCGCAGAAGACCAACGATGCTCTATTTCAGGTTGAGTATAATGAACCACTTTTTCTGGCGTTGGCGTCACTTCAGCCTGATGAGATATTGGTGACTCAGTCTCATCATGATGCTCAATATCACTGCCGTACCGTTCGCGCTGTTGCTGCAAAAATTGCTCACGGAGCCTATTTTCTTGTTCTTCATCTTGTTGTGGTTCATTCTCTGACGCAGCAGACCATTGTTGATAAATCTGCTCACGTTGCAAAGCTTCTTCTTTACGGCGCTGAAGTTCAGCATCACGTTGAGAAGGAATGCGAATGCCATATAGCTCCCGACGGGTTGGTAACCGAACAGGATTTGGGCGAGGCAATTCAGGCTCCATATTTTGTTTAACCTGAGCGTGGCGCTCAAGAGCCGCAACGGAAATACCAGCGGCTGCCAATGCAGCGGGATCGGCTAGCCTATCTGTTACTGATCGCCCACTTGCCTGTGAAACCGCCTCACTGATAGAAGGAGCTGGCATCGATACATTTTGCTGCCCTGTTAGGTTTGCTAATGATGGATTATCAGTATGTTCTGTCGGTGTCGTTGCAGCAGGTTGTGCCTCTGCCCCCCAACGCTCATGTGTATGATGATTGGCAGGTTGGTTAACCACACCATTCTCTGGAGATACATTATGGCTTTCAGGTTGGTAGCCTGTTGGCTCCGCGACTTGTGCCTGAGGCTCACTGGTTTTGAATTGGAAATCCCTATCATATACAACAGGTTGATAATCATCCGGCACTTCAAAATGATAAGCTTCTTGCGGCTCAGAAGCTGAAAACGCAAGGGGTTCTTCAACTTCATCAATAGGTTGATTGGCAGCCAAAGGAGCCGCTTCTTCTGTGGGTTGAACCTCTTCGGTTTCTACTGCGGCTAATTCACTAATTGAGGGAGCGGAGAACAAAACATCGTCACTGTCTACATTATCAATCGCTTGGCGCTCTGCCTCCTGCGCCCGCTGTAACGCATCTTCTGTTTCTTCAACATCATACGCATCATAATCATCGCCGCGCGCACGATTAGTCATTAATGTGATAGGAATTAATACCGCCGCACCAATTTTTTCGGCAATCGTCAACCATGACCAGCCCGTAAACAGTGTAAAGCTAATTGCCCATAAAAAGAGCAATGCCAGTGTTGCACCTAAAGAATTAAACCATGGCATGATCGCATTACTAAACACACTGCCAATCACCCCACCGGACGCGAAATTCGGTAAGTCGTCAAAGTTAAGCGCAGCAAGACCGCATGATGAGAGGATCAGCGCTAACCCACCAATTAAGCGCAATGACAACGAAAAGAAGTCAATATAACGACGTTGGCTTTCATAATGGTAAATCGCCCAACAACCGAGTAGCAGTAGAGGTGGAATTGCAAATGCTAAAATCCCAAAAGCCGAAAAGAGAATATCCGCACTCCAAGAGCCAACACTTCCCCCCAAATTTTTAACCGGTGCATTCCATGTGGTTTGCGACCAGCTTGGATCTGAAGGATTGAAACTCATTAATGCCACCATTAAGAAAATGGCACTTAAACAAATGGCAAGCAAAATGACTTCGAGTAGCCGTCTTCCACTACTGAGTTTTTTTAATCGAACGTGTTTGTCTTCTGTATATTCTTGGCTCATTACTGTTTCTTTACTGACTGATGATGTCACCCATGCCGAAACGAACTCACTTGAATTCGCAATGATGATAAGCACATATTGAAAGCCATTCTAACACCAATCACCTTCTTGTGCGTGACTTGTTGCCTCTCAGGCAAACTAAACGACTGTAGACACAGCAAGATGCAGTATTTCATCTTACAGTTGAGGATTCAATTTCTATTTTACGTTAAAAATCTTAATTATTTATGGCTTTAATATCAATAGATTAAAACGAAGAGTTACAGCTATTTAGCCTATTTTCAGAAAAAATCATATCGACGCTGTGCCTTTAATCGGAAACAGAGTCAAAAAAGCGCTAAGAGAGATAAAATATTGGCCTCTAAAACGGAACAACGCTGAGTAAACTCAGCGTTGAAACTGCAGTGCGACAACCATAAATGATGTTGTGCAGAAATGAGACTATACAAGCCTATTAGCGTGTTTTAATAACCAAGCGGTTACTTTGCTTCACTTCTTCCATAACGACGTACGTACGAGTATCGTTCACACCCGGTAGACGTAGAAGAGTCTCACCAAGCAGTTTACGGTAAGCGGACATATCTGGCACACGCGTTTTCAACAGATAATCGAAATCACCAGAAACTAAGTGACATTCTTGGATCTCTTCAAGCTTTTGAACCGCTGTGTTGAATTGCTCAAACACATCTGGTGCACCACGGTTTAGTGTAATTTCAACGAACACCAAGAGTGAAGCATCTAAGTAGTGAGGATTCAAAAGTGCTGTATAGCCAGAAATAAACCCTTGTCTTTCCAGACGACGCACACGCTCCAAACATGGCGTTGGTGACAAACCAACACGCTTAGACAGTTCTACGTTTGAGATACGCCCATCTTTCTGTAGTTCGTTAAGTATATTCCTATCAATACGGTCAAGGTCTTTTCCTGGACGCTTTTTATTATCAATCATCTCTTTATCTCTCTTTCTCTAATTGTTATTTTCCACACCTATAAAACAGCACCATCCTCGCTCATACTTTATTTATTTAGGTATTCGTGTTCAGGAGCAAATTTTATGCGCAATGCTGAAATCGACGTGAACAGAACCCCTGTTCACAATGATCACCTGTTTGTTAAGTTATAAGTGCTGTAAAGTTAACTTTCCGGCAAGAACAAAAACACACCATTTGCATTGGTCTACTAGATAATTAACTCTTACATAGATGTTTTCGCAAATGCACAGCCGATTGTCAAAGCAAATGAATAAAAATCAGTACAAGATTTCGATTTTTTTTCTATTTAAACGTTTCGCTGTCCGGATTCAGGAATATTCCTAAAAATCCTACCACGTGACATAAGCATACTTGCCATACTAAATTTTCACTTTAATCACTATTATCTATCGCAAAAATAGCTCAGCTATAATTTACTTAGTATTTAAATCACTTTTTTTAGCTTGCCAATTCTCCTACAATCCCATTATCGCTATTTTTATACTGAAAATGAGGTATTCATGAGCACAGCCATACATCGCAAGCTAATCATTTTGGGTTCTGGCCCAGCAGGATACACAGCGGCAGTTTATGCTGCACGCGCAAACTTAAGTCCAGCTCTGATTACTGGCGTGGAAAAAGGCGGTCAGTTAACCACTACGACTGAGGTTGAGAACTGGCCGGGTGACCCTGAAGGCTTGACTGGTCCAGGTTTGATGGATCGCATGTATGAACACGCGACCAAATTCCAAACAGAAATTATCTCAGATCATATTAATAAGGTTGATCTTAAGCAGCGCCCTTTCCGTCTTTTTGGCGATGAAAACGAATATACCTGTGATGCCCTGATTATTGCGACAGGTGCATCGGCGCGTTATATCGGCTTACCTTCTGAAGAAGCCTTTAAAGGCCGTGGCGTTTCTGCTTGTGCAACTTGTGACGGCTTCTTCTATCGTAATCAAAAAGTGGTTGTTGTCGGCGGAGGTAATACTGCGGTTGAAGAAGCCCTTTATCTATCCAACATTGCCTCAGAAGTCCATTTGGTTCACCGTCGTGATAGCTTCCGCGCAGAAAAAATCCTAGTTGATCGCCTAATGGATAAAGTGAAGAACGGCAATATTACGCTGCATACCGACCGTACACTTGATGAAGTACTCGGTGACGATATGGGCGTGACAGGCGTCCGTTTGCGTAATACCAAAACCGATGAAACTGAAGAATTAGAGGTGATGGGGGCATTTATCGCGATTGGTCACAGCCCAAATACCGCTATCTTTGATGGCCAGCTAGATTTAGAAAATGGCTATATCAAAGTGCAATCCGGTACACATGGTAATGCAACGCAAACCTCTATCCCAGGAGTCTTTGCCGCAGGTGATGTAATGGATCATATTTATCGTCAAGCAATTACATCAGCAGGTACAGGCTGTATGGCTGCCCTAGACGCAGAACGCTACTTAGATGGTTTAGCGGATAAAAAATAGTATAACCACATCCATCCTGATCATTTTAGGCACCTCAAATAGGTGCCTTTTTTGCCCCCTCTTTATAGGATAAGTTCCTTTTTTTTCAGAGTAAGTTCATAGGGGAGTTTCCTCCATCAATCTACAATAATCAAATTATTGATACATTATTTTTGACAATTCGCGCTAGGAAATATTATGGGTCAACAAATACAACGAGAAGCTATCAGCCGCTATGCCTACCTTTTTGTCGCTCTACTTGCTATTATCCAATCGACCTTGATTGTATTGTCAACGGACTCTTCATTCTCGTTCATCTATAATTTAAGCGCCCCATATACCTACCTTCCTTTTATGGTCGCAATTTTTGTACCTTCTGCTGTCAGTTACTTAATTACGAATGCCAAATCAGCTATTTTCTATACTAATATCTTGATCATTGCTGTATTAACAGTCTGGATCACGCTATGGGATGCAAAGAACTTAGAATTAAGTTACAGTCAACCTCAATTTACTGCCTTTGCTACCTTAATTGTTCTTTTTTTCTTTTTGCTACCTTGGTTGCAGACACGTCAGTTAGTGGGTAGATGGCATATTGATTATAGCCACTTACTCGATTTTTATATTAAAAATACGCTATTAATGATTATTGCCACCGTCATTGGTGGGCTTCTGGTTATTTTACTTTATCTCGCCAGTTTTTTATTTACGATTGTCAATCTCTCTACTCTTAGTCAGCTTATTGATAACAATTTTACTTTATATTCAGGTTTCATTTTAGGATTTAATATTGGGCTGGTTTTTTTACGCTCAATATTTGAGTTTCGCTTTAGCCAATTTATCCATTATATCGCCCGCTTTTTCCTGATAATACTCCATCTTATTGCTGCCATATTTGTCGGTGGTTTTTTATTTTCATTTGTGATGAAACTATCGATATTAGAGGTGGGGGCTAGCGCAATACTGTGGTTCTTGGCTTTAAATATCATTTTAATTAATTTGACCTATGGGAATGGACACCACCAATACCAACGTTTTACATGGCTAAACACCTTAACGCTGTCTAGTATCATTTTATTGAATTTTTTCTCACTTTTTTCACTTTACGGCATTTTAGTGCGTGTCAACCAATACAGTTGGAGTGTCTCTCGCCTCTATGCCTTTAGCATCGCACTCTTTTTCACCGTCATTATTTTCGCCTACAGCTTTGCTATTATTCGCCGAAGAACGCTTTGGGCAAAATCTTTAGGTACCATAAACAAAGTAGGGATTGTAGGGCTAATGGCTGCCATCCTTATGATTAATAGTCCGATTGCTGATTTTAACCGTATTACCGCAAACAGCATATTAGCCAGTATCGAAAATGGTAAAATTGACGTTAACCCTCGGCTCGCTTTTGCCTTAAAAGAACTCGGGCCCAAAGGCCAACAAGCTATCGAAAGGCTCAAATTAAATCCCAATTACACCGCTCTACTCTATACAGATATCGATATTGGTAATGAAAAAATGAGTAAATCCCCCAAAGAGGCCATAATTATCGCAAAAAATAGTGCCGAATTGCCGGAAAGTTGGTGGTCCCAAACACGCGAATCGAGCTGCATCAATAATTATCATCCACCTCATTGCCTAGGTTTTATGGCAGATATCAATAAAGATGGACAAAACGAGGTTATCATATGCCGTGCTTCCCCTAAGAGTGATTCTTTAGCCTGTACTATTTGGCAATATCAAATTACTGATTGGAAATTGATTGATCACCAAATCAGTCATTATGATTCGGTGGCACAGCGAGATAACGCATGGGATAAATTATTAAATGGTCAATTTAAATTAGTGCCTAAAGAATGGCTACAAGTGGTACCAGAGCAATAATATTTATGCGTGATAAATGGCTTTACTCATTTATGTAAAGCCATTCGTTGTTATGAACCTACAGCTTATCCCTTGTATGCTAAATGCCACACATCTTGTAAACTCACCGACATCGCTCTAACAGGTTTAACTACCTTATTGATTTTAGTTTTGCATGGATGACAATTATCATTTACCTTTATAAAACATATTGATAACAATCATCTGTGCTATTTTAATAACACACTTTTATTATGCAACATATCGCGAATAAGCTGCTATGATAGGTAAAAACTCCGTTAAGCTTTAATCCATTGGCTTATTTTAGCTAGCGGCACACTCTCAATATAAAACTATACCTGCACACTGATCATTATGGATAAAACAAGACAGACTGAATTGGTACGTTGGTTGAAACAGCATAGTACATCCGCAAAACGTTGGCTGCGTATATCTATGCTATTAGGCGTTGTTAGTGGTCTGCTGATTATCGCACAAGCGTGGTTCTTGGCGGTAATATTGCAAGCTCTGATTATGGAACACACTCCTCGAGAGCAACTTCTGACCCCTTTTATCCTACTCCTTGCCGTATTTGTGCTACGCGCACTCCTAACGGTTATTAGAGAGCGAGTGGGCTTTCGTTGTGGTCAAGTTGTACGCCAAGAAGTACGCAACATGGTCTTAAATAAGCTACAAGCGCTAGGCCCTGTATGGGTAAAAGGTAAACCAGCCGGTAGCTGGGCGACTATCGTTCTAGAGCAGATAGAAGATATGCAAGAGTACTATTCGCGCTATCTACCACAAATGTATCTTGCTGGTATCATCCCTATTATGATCTTGATTGCCATCTTCCCATTTAACTGGGCCGCCGCCTTAATCTTGTTTGCAACCGCCCCATTGATCCCCATTTTTATGGCCTTAGTGGGACTCGGTGCCGCAGATGCTAACCGACGTAACTTTGTTGCTTTAGGTCGCCTCAGCGGTAGTTTTCTCGACCGGTTACGCGGCTTAGATACATTACGACTGTTTTTCCGTGAAAAAGCAGAAGTGCAACAAATTCGTGAATCTACCGAAGACTTTCGCTCAAGAACCATGGAAGTCCTTAGAATGGCTTTCCTCTCCTCTGGTGTGCTTGAGTTTTTCGCCTCAATTTCAATCGCTATCGTAGCCGTCTATTTCGGTTTTTCCTATCTTGGCGAATTAAATTTTGGAAGCTATGGGTTACCAGTCACCATGTTTGCCGGTTTTCTGGCATTAATTTTATCGCCTGAGTTTTTCCAACCTCTACGTGATTTAGGCACCTATTATCATGCCAAAGCTCAAGCGGTAGGCGCAGCAGAAAGTTTGGTGACATTATTAGAAAGCGATGGCGAACAAAAAACAGAAACTGGGGATAAGACACCGCAAGATAAACCCATTCAAATTGAAGCAAATAAGTTAGAAATCTATTCCCACGACGGTCAACGTCTTGTCGGTCCTCTCGATTTTACTATCGAGCCACAACAGCGTATCGCTGTTGTCGGGCAAAGTGGTGCCGGGAAAAGCTCTTTACTCAATCTTTTGTTAGGTTTTCTTCCCTATAAAGGCTCGATTAAAATTAATGGGGATGAGCTAAAAGAGCTTTGCCCAGATAAATGGCGTGCATTAATTGGCTGGGTGGGTCAAAACCCTCATTTACCAGAACAAACGCTTATCGAGAATATCTGCTTAGGTAAACCGACTGCTTCAGAGGCTGAAATACAACAAGCCATTGATGATGCCTATGTTTCCGAGTTTCTCCCTATGCTACCTGATGGCTTAAATACACGCCTTGGCGACTATGCTGCCAGGCTATCCGTTGGGCAAGCTCAACGTGTTGCTGTCGCGCGTACACTCTTAAAGCCATCGCGTATTTTATTACTGGATGAACCAGCTGCTAGCCTTGATGCGCACAGTGAAAAACGGGTCATGCATACTCTTAATCAACTAGCTCAACAGCAAACGACAATTATGGTCACCCACTTACTCGAAGAAACGGTTAATTACGACCAAATTTGGGTGATGGCAAATGGTCAAATCATTCAGCGTGGTCATTATGCACAATTGAGCCAATCGGAAGGGCCGTTTGCCCGCTTGTTGGCTCACCGTAGTGAGGAGCTTTGATAATGCGAGTTCTATTACCTTTTTTGGCTCTCTATCGCCGACACTGGTTTTTGATCCTGCTCGGCATGATCTTAGCCATCGTGACTTTACTTGCCAGTATTGGGCTACTTACTCTATCAGGGTGGTTCCTCGCTGGGGCGGCAATTGCAGGTTTTCCGGGGCTTTATTATTTTAATTATATGCTGCCTGCTGCTGGTGTCCGTGGTGCCGCTATTTTCCGGACCGCAGGTCGCTACGCCGAACGACTGGTTAGCCATGATGCCACATTCCGAGTTTTGGCCCATTTACGTGTGTTCGCCTTTAGTAAAATATTACCGCTCTCACCGGGGGGGATCAGCCGCTTCCGCCAAGGGGAAATTCTTAACCGCCTTGTGGCGGATGTCGAAACCCTCGATCACCTATATTTACGTGTTTTATCGCCGATTTTTGCTGCTTTTGTCGTGATCTTTGTCCTGATTTTTGGGTTGAGCTTCCTTGACCCTCGCCTAGCGTGGACACTCGGTTGTATTATGCTGTTTTTATTATTTACCTTACCGTTTGTCTTTTATCGTGCAGGTAAGCCCATCGGACAAGAGCTGACTTACTTACGTGCCCATTACCGCACTGTCCTGACATCCGCTTTACAAGGGCAAGCGGAACTGACTTTGTTTGGAGCGCTTCCCCGTTTTCGCCAAACATTGGCAAATATTGAAAGCCAATGGCAAGGGCGCCAACAACAGCAAGCCAATCTAACAGGGGTATCTCAAGCCATTATTCTATTTGCCTCTGGTTTTACTGCTACTTTGTTGTTGTGGATGGCGGCAGATCATGTGGGGGGGAATACTAACCCAGGAGCACTCATTGCTTTATTTGTCTTCTGTGCACTGGCCGCTTTTGAAGCCTTAGGCCCTGTCGCCGTTGCCTTTCAGCATATGGGGCAAGTGATTGCTTCTGCTGAACGTGTTTCTCAGCTAATTGATGCCAAACCAGAGGTAACATTCCCTGACAACGGTTTATCCCTTCCCCAATTGGAAAGCCTTGTTGTCGACAATATTTCATTTACTTACCCCGAGCAACCTTTCGCGGTTTTAAAACAGGTTTCGCTTTCACTGCTACCGGGGCAACACATCGCCTTATTAGGTAAAACAGGTTGTGGGAAATCAACACTTTTGCAATTACTCACTCGAGCATGGGATGTTGATAGTGGTATGATCAAAATTAATGGTCAAAATATTAGTGACTATAGTGAACAAGCACTGCGTTCGCTCATGTCAGTCGTTCCACAACGGGTACACATTTTTAGTGATACCTTGCGTAATAACCTACTGCTCGCTAACGATAAGGCAACCGACAAACAGCTCATTGAGGTGTTAGACCAAGTTGGTCTTGGTAATTTGTTGGAAAATGAGCAAAAACTTAACGCTTGGATGGGTGAAGGTGGTCGACAATTATCGGGTGGAGAGCAGCGCCGCTTAGGGATCGCTCGAGCGCTATTACATAATACGCCATTAATTTTAATGGATGAGCCAACCGAAGGGCTTGATGCACAAACAGAGCAGCAGATCCTTGCCCTGTTAAAAGAGAAATGTGCCGATAAGGCACTAATTGTGATCACCCATCGCATGCAAGGTATCGAGCAAATGGATACTATTTGCGTGATGGATAACGGTGAAATTGTTGAGCAAGGCTCACATCAGGCGCTTTTAGATTTAAAAGGCCGCTATTTTCAGTTTCGCCAGCGCCATTTACAACAGCAGGCCCTGTGAGGCACATCATGTACCAGCTCGATGATGACTCCTATCTGTTCCCGCCCGTCCATGAAGCGATGCGGGAACCTAATGGCCTGTTAGCTATTGGTGGCGATTTAGCGCCAGATCGGCTGAAGGCTGCCTACTATGATGGCATTTTCCCTTGGTTTAACCCGGGCGAAATGCCATTATGGTGGTCACCCGATCCTAGAGCGGTTTTAATGGTTGGCGAATTGCACATTAGCCGTTCGATGAAAAAGTTATTGAGAAAGCAAAAGTATCGCGTCACTGTCAACCATGCCTTCAAAGATGTCATCGCAGCTTGTGCGATACGTGACGAAGGAACATGGATTTTACCTGAGGTGCGTGAGGGGTATCAGGCACTTCATGAGCAGGGGATCGCTCATTCTATTGAGGCGTGGTATGGTGAAGAACTGGTTGGCGGCCTGTATGGCGTGAACATGGGGCACCTATTTTGTGGGGAATCTATGTTCAGTCGGATGAATGATGCCTCCAAATTTGCTTTTATTACATTTTATTTTCATTTTTTGCGCTATAATGGGCAGCTTTTTGATTGTCAGGTACTTAACCACCATACCGCCTCATTAGGCGCAAAAGAAATATCCCGTCGGGATTTTTTACATATTCTTTATCGGTGGCGTAACAAAGCGATTGATCCCGCCTGCTGGTTACCGCAATCGATTGAAATACCGCCATTATTCGAATAGCGAATTTTGGCTTTACGTTATTTTATGCCCATACTGTTCAAGAAAAATCGCTTTAAAATGCAACATTTCTTTACTTAGTGAGGGTTTTTGGGCATTATCTTGCCCGTTAAAAATCATGGTTATTAGACTTAGAGGATTAGATGGCCAAAGAAGACAATATTGAAATGCAGGGCACAGTACTGGATACCCTGCCAAACACAATGTTTCGTGTTGAACTGGAAAATGGTCACGTTGTGACTGCCCATATTTCTGGAAAAATGCGTAAAAACTATATCCGCATCCTGACAGGCGACAAGGTAACTGTAGAGTTAACTCCGTACGACCTGAGCAAAGGCCGTATCATTTTCCGTAGCCGCTGATTCTATCTCTTCAGGCAAGGCCTGATACAGCCACAGGTGCACAAGACACCTGTGGTCTATTTGTTGTCAGAATACCGCATCCTCCGGAGAGGCCTTGTGCACGCTACTGAAGCTATATGTCAGTGTGTTACTTTTATTATCAAGCCCGATACGTACTGAGCCGCCATTAGTTAACGAACCAAACAGTAGCTCATTTGCTAATGGTTTTTTCAGGTTATCCTGGATCACACGTGCCATAGGTCGGGCTCCCATCGCCTTATCATAGCCTTTTTCACACAACCAGCGGCGAGCCTCTTGGCTAACTTCAATCGAAACACCTTTCTCATCAAGTTGCGCTTGTAGCTCGACAATGAATTTATCCACCACCTGTATGATGATATCCATGGATAATGAATTAAACCAAATAATGCCATCAAGACGGTTACGGAACTCAGGCGAGAAGACTTTCTTAATTTCAGACATCGCATCCGTACTGTTGTCTTGCTCTGCAAAGCCAATTGAGCGGCGCTGTGTTTCTTGAACCCCTGCATTGGTTGTCATGACAACAATCACATTACGGAAATCGGCTTTGCGCCCATTATTGTCTGTCAGTGTGCCGTGATCCATAACTTGTAGAAGGATATTAAACACATCGGGATGCGCCTTTTCAATTTCATCAAGCAGCACAACAGAATGTGGATGTTTAATCACCGCATCCGTCAAAAGCCCGCCTTGATCAAACCCTACATACCCAGGAGGTGCACCAATTAAGCGGCTCACGGTATGCCGTTCCATATATTCAGACATATCAAAGCGCAATAATTTTATATCCAATGCCTTAGCGAGTTGGACTGTGACTTCCGTTTTACCTACCCCAGTAGGGCCTGCAAATAAGAAGGAGCCTACCGGTTTATGATCTTGGCCTAACCCCGCTCGACTCATTTTAATAGCTTCTGTTAATGCGGTGATCGCATCATCTTGCCCAAACACTAGCATTTTCAGGCGCGAATCTAACGTTTTTAAGCGCTCTTTATCGCTCGAAGAGACGGTTTTTTCTGGGATACGTGCGATACGCGCAACCACAGATTCAATCTCAGGCACACCAATGGTTTTCCGACGTTTGCTAGGTGCAACCAAACGTGTCCGAGCGCCTGCTTCATCGATAACATCAATCGCTTTGTCTGGCAGATGCCTATCCGTGATGTATTTAACCGACAAATCAACCGCGGCTTGAATGGCTTTTGCCGTATAACGAACATCATGGTGTGATTCGTATTTCGGTTTTAATCCATTAATGATACGTACCGTTTCTTCGGTTGTTGGCTCTACAATATCAATTTTCTGGAAGCGGCGTGCCAACGCCCTATCTTTTTCGAAAATATTACTAAACTCTTGATAAGTCGTTGAACCAATAACACGGATACGGCCACCTGATAACAATGGCTTAATTAAATTTGCCGCATCAACTTGACCACCAGACGCTGCACCAGCCCCAATAATCGTGTGAATTTCATCGATAAATAGAATGCTTTTACTGTCTTTTTCCAGCATTTTTAGCAGTGATTTAAACCGTTTTTCGAAATCACCTCGGTATTTAGTGCCTGCTAATAAAGAACCAATATCTAATGAATAGATAGTGCAGCCGTTCATGACCTCGGGGACATCCCCTTGCTCAATGCGCCATGCTAGCCCTTCCGCTATCGCTGTTTTACCAACGCCAGATTCTCCCACCAGCAATGGGTTGTTTTTGCGACGGCGGCAAAGAACTTGGATCGTTCTCTCTAGCTCTGCCTGACGCCCTACCAGCGGGTCAATTTTGCCTTGTTTAGCCAGTTGATTCAGATTGGTTGTGAAATTATCCATATGATCATCAGAAACAGGCTGTTCTTCATGATTGACGTTGCTGTTTGGCGTATCTTGCTCGGATGATGCCGAAGCTTCCCCTTTAATCGTGCCGTGGGAGATAAAATTGACAACATCTAAACGGCTTACATCATGTTTACGCAATAAATAAGCTGCCTGTGACTCCTGCTCACTGAATATTGCGACCAGTACATTCGCGCCACTTACTTCATTGCGACCCGATGATTGAACATGGAAGACCGCACGTTGCAGAACGCGTTGAAAACTTAATGTTGGCTGAGTATCGCGATTATCATTTTCAGGCAACAGTGGCGTCGTTTGCGCAATAAAGTGCTCAAGCTCTTGTCGCAGAACAACAAGGTCAACTTTACAGGCATCCAATGCTTCACGTGCTGACGCATTACTCAATAATGCCAGCAACAGGTGCTCCACTGTCATAAATTCATGTCGATTATCTTTCGCTTTTGCAAATGCGACGTTTAGACTCAGCTCCAGTTCTTGATTGAGCATAAGCACCTCCCAAAATTGATATTAGCGAGTTCACACTTTTTCTATTGTGCACAACAAAGGGTACTCATGTTCGCGCGCATAGCTGTTAACTTGTGCCGCTTTTGTTTCCGCAACCTCTGCCGTAAAGATACCGCAAACCCCTTTCCCCTGAAAATGGACATCTAACATTATCTGTGTAGCGCGTTCTTCATCAAAAGAAAAGTATTTTTGCAACACTTCAACAACAAAATCCATTGGAGTGTAATCATCGTTATTTAATATAACCTTATACATCGAAGGGGGCTGTAAAACTTGCTCCACTTCATCTTTAAAAACAACATCTGTTTTAAATGTACCAAGAAAATCGCTCATTACTTGTCGTGCTCGGAGTTAAGATTTATTAAGCATAGCCTTTATTATCAATGATTTCTATTAATCAAGATAACAATAAAACATAAATAAAATCATTTGTTTTATCAATTGCTGTTTCCGCTTAATAACAGTGTAACACGCAACCTAACGCAACTCATATGGCCTAAATTTTGTGATCTGCTTCAAAATTAATAAACTGGAGAGCGTTAGCCATATCAAATTTTTATCACTTCGCCAAAAATCAGCAAATTGATCGCTTGACGTCCGAAGGCAATTCACTACAGTATGATTTGCAGACAGTCAATATGTGTAATTATACTTAGTCGATGCATAGTGGTTATGCATTTATGTCAAACACAACTTGTAAATACGAAGGACGATGTATGGAGACAGGTACAGTTAAATGGTTCAACAACGCCAAAGGCTTTGGTTTCATCTGCCCAGAAAATGGGGGCGAAGATATTTTCGCTCATTATTCTTGTATACAAATGGAAGGTTACAGGACATTAAAAGCTGGTCAGAAAGTCAATTTTAGTATTAATACTGGCCCAAAAGGGAACCATGCCAACCTCATCATTCCGATTGAAAGCAGTACGTTGAATCATACAAGTGCAGAGGCAACGCCTCAAGAATAACCCCCGTGTAATAGAGCACAGTTAATTACTTTTCATTTAGCAATAACTGGTTTGCATGATTGGTCGTTAACTGTGTCTATTTTTTAATATCAATCTTTTGATATCAATGGGGACGGCCGTGGGTTTGTAAAAAAGAGACATCACCATAAAGTGATTTAAGCAGTGCGAATTGCTCTTCATCATAGAATTGGCAATTACCGCTACCAAATGCCTTCGCAACTTCAATCATAAACTTCACCGATGCGGCAATATCCACTTCATGACTAGCGCCTGTTGAACAACCCGGCACAATTGTCTGCGTACAAATAGCCACACCAACAACAGGGGCTGTTGTTGAGACTGCTGGCTGCATAATACTATTGATGTGATGTAATCCGTTGCCGTAAGGCGTGATATCTTGTACCGCGAGCGGGAACGTCACCGCATTCTGCCCACTGCTCCACTCCATCAAATGAAGTAAGTCCTCAGAAACAGGCAAGATATAGCCATCTTTTACCGTTGGTGACAAGGCATAACCTTTATGGTTGATCAGCCTATTTCCCTTTGTCGTGTCCACAGATAAAATAGCATCCGCTTCTGGGATGGCCTCATTTTCATTCATCGTCTCATCGTTGAGTGGTGAGTCCATAAAATCAACGGGGCTATGAGGACGTGTTGGCGCTGTTGGGCAAATATGCGTCGTAATGATCACATCCCCCATGAGGACATCACCCTTTTCTCTCATCTCGGCAAGTTTTAATGCCGTCGCAATGGCAGCAATAGCGCCATCAGCATCAGAAACCAGCCCAATACGAGATGGGCGCGCTCCGATACCCCCTAAACGCCCAATAATCCCCAATGTTGGGGCATGGTTACCTTGGCGTTTACCATGAGTACCTGGGATCACGATACGCACAAAATCACTTTGCCCTTTTCCATCTCGCACTGTTTTTGATGATGCTTCAATGGTAGTAAAGTTTTTAAACAAAGCGACAATATCATCCCCATTAACAACGGCGCTATCGATTAACTCGTAAGCACACAGGGTCTGCTTTAAACTCATATATTTCCCTTGTTATGCACTACTTTTCAGCTTATTTCTCTCGATCTCACCACTCTCCTTTAATGGTTGGTGTATAACCGTCAAAAATTAGCCTATTTCCTGGTGAAGGCGCATACACGCACAATAAATATAATATTTTTATTTTATGATTCACTACTACGTTTTAACCAATAAGGGTCACCTACCATACTGCCAAGGTAGGATGCCTTATGACATATTTTTGTCGCTAATTGCGCCAATAATTCAGAGGTAATTTGCGATGCAGGTAAACTCAAACATAAGGCATAGAGTGTACCTTGCGCAGGGTCATACACTGTACTTGAGACAGAGGCGACCCCCGGAACGGACTCATTAATTGAAAATGCCCAGCCTCGTTCCTCAATTTGATTTAACTCTTGGCGTAGCTTGTCTTGCTTTTCTTGCGGCTCTTGGCAAATGATCACTTCACGTTCACTCAAAGAGTAACGAGCTAATAACGCTTTACCTGTAGAAGTTCCCGCTATAGGCAATTTTGTTCCCGGCTGAGTGATCACTTGAAGCATGCTATTACCAATACGTGCATGCACGACTCTTACCTTATCTTTGTCTCTTAAAGAGACATAAGTGGTGAACCCCGTTTCTTTGGTCAGTTCATCGAGTGATTCAAGTGCCATATCAATCAACGGGTTCATACCCCGAGCACGATGCGCTAACTCCATAATGATCAGCCCCGGACGATAAATGGGCGCATCATTTTTCTTTTCGAGCAAACCATGCTCTGCCATCTGTTTTAATAAACGTGATGCTGAGCTTTTTGGCATTCCCAATTCATTCACTAACGTTGTCACCGTCAGTTCATCGCCAGAGCGAAGAAACAACCGATATACATCGACAACACTTGAGAGAATACTCATAACTCACCTGTAACCTGAGAATTCTGCACCAACGCCTCATAGCTTTGTGGTTTTCTATCTCTTAAATAAGGAATGTTCAAACGCGTATGAGCCTGAACACGAAAATCAACCTCACCAATGAGCAACGTTTCACCATCACAACTGGCTTCACTTAACACTTGCCCACGAGGCCCTACAATCTTACTACCGCCAAATAAATGAAGATCTTCCTCATTCCCCCAACGGTTAACTGCTAATAAGTGGCTACCATTCTCCAAAGCGCGGCACGCGGTATTGATATCCCACATATCCTTATCTTGAATACGCCATGCAGAAGGCACGAGCAGCAATTCAGCACCATTTAAGGTTAAGATACGAGCCACCTCAGGAAACCCCATGTCGTAACAGATCATCACACCAATCTTACCGAATGGAGTATCAAATACCGGATAGCTATTACCACTGCTAAACCATTGTTTTTCAATGCCAAATGCGTGGACCTTACGGTAGACCCCGCTGACACTTTCACAACCTGGATTCCACACCCCAACAGCGTTATAAACCTCGCCTAAGTAGCTTCCACGTTCAGCAAAGCCACTAACAATAGTGAGATCCAATTGCGTCGCTAGTGCGCTAAACAAGCGATAAGTTTCGCTGCCTTCATCATCGCTGAGATCCCATAGTTGGGTCGCAAGCAAATCGCCTCGATAGCCTGTTGTAGCGAGTTCAGGAAAACAGATTAATTTGGCACCTTGCTCCGCAGCTTGATGGCAGAATGCGGCCATCCGCCCTAAATTATGCTGCTTTTGACCAAGTAAAGAGTTAAATTGCGCAAGAGCAACTTTAACGCTGCTATGATCCATTGCTCTCATCCTTAATCTAAATGGTTAACTTTACGAAATTGCAGCGTATCGACACCTTTTATTCGAGCTTGCAGCAGCATCATCATCCAATAAAGGACTCCGCTAACTAGCAAAGAGTTAAGCGCTGGCACACCAAAATCAGTATCCCAAGGGCCTAATGCCGAGCTTAGCCAACCGACAACAACAGCAATAGCCCAAACAACCAACGTAATGGGATTAACTGCCTCACACAGAGTTGGAAGTTCACCCGCTGCTCTGGTTGTATCTAACTCACGCCGATCACGCTTTAATAAATAATAATCAACCACCATGATCCCCGCCACAGGTGGGATTGCTATACCTAAATAAATCAGAAAACCCACAAAATTATCTAAAATACCGAGCATCGAGGCGATCGTACCCAAAATGCCGATAACCCACGTTAGATAACGACGGTCAAACCGTTTTTTGAAGATGGCATTCAATAAAGTCGATAAACCTAGTGATGAAGAGTAGAGGTTAATATCATTCATTTTGATAGTGGAGAAGATAACGATCGATGCTCCAACCAACCCAGTTAACGTCAACATCAGGTCAAAGACTTCATTGGTACGCAGGGCAAGTGCCATCAACACTGAAATCATATTGACTAACAGCTCACCAAAAAAAGTCCCGATAAGGGTCATCCAAAAAACCTCTTTCGGGCTTTTCATGAAACGACTAATATCGGGCGTTGTGATAGCTGAAATAATAAACCCACCAGCAACCATCGTAATGGCTGCTGGTAGAGTCATAAAAGCCCCCGCAGGTTCAGTGCGATTAATAAGCGCTCCGATATCTTGCCCAGAAAGCAAGCTATAGGTTGCCCAAGCTAATGCGAGTAAAAATAGCGGCGTTGATATATTTGCGGTAATAGATAAAAAGCGATACCCATATACCGTAATAATCGTCACCGCGATACCTGTAATAAGCGACCAAGTCCCTGGTGTTAGCACATTCGTCGCTTTATACATTCCATCCGCAAAGAAGCCATTTTGTACGCCAAACCAGCCCATCAGTGAAATCGCAATTGCGCCACCAATTAAAGCAGAGCCTAACTTACCAAATCCAGACCACCTTGATAGTAGACTGATTGACATTCCTTCACGGCACGCAGCTGCACCTAAAGCCCAGCTAACAACTTGTAAAATCACTGAACCTAACATTGTGGCCCAAAACGCTTGCCAAAACGTCAGTCCATAACCCAATGCTGCACCTAACATCACCTGAGATACACAGGCTAGTGAGCCAATTCGGATTATAAGAACTTCGTAGAATGGCCTGCGAGCACTGAAGGGCACCCGAGCCAGAGAATAATCTTCACCTGTTTTATTCGCCATTTAGTATTCCTGCTGTGTGGATCTTTGCTATTAAGTTTATTGGCTTTATTTTATTTGTTCCATTTTATGGAACTAGGTTTCATTTATTCTACGAGACAAATGATATCCATGTTCGATACCAAATCGCAAGTAGAATTTAACTTTTTACATAGCTTTTTGTGTATGTAGATATAACTATAACGGGAAAACTAAAGGCTGGGGAGATAAATTGATATAAAAATAAGGATGTTGAAGTACCTCTGACCATTACAGAGGTACTTGAAAAAATACAGATAGATCTCTTACTACTCTCTTGCTAATGCATCAATAGGGTTTAATCTTGCTGCACTTCGCGCGGGTAAGAATCCAAAAATGATACCAATTGCTGTCGAACAGATAAATGCACTGATCAGCGCCATAGGTTGAAAAACGAAAGTCCAGCCGGGCAACGCCATTTGTGCCATGACACTAATGCCATAGGAAAGCCCAATCCCCATTAACCCACCAATCAAGCAGACCAGTACCGCTTCAATCAAAAATTGCTGCATCACATCACTTGTGCGCGCACCAACCGCCATACGGATACCAATTTCTCGGGTCCTCTCAGTAACGGAAACTAACATGATGTTCATCACGCCTATACCACCAACCACCAGCGAAATAACAGCGACCAAGGTTAGAAACAGTTGCATGGTACGAGTGGTTTTCTCCGCTGTTTTCACAAGCGTATCAATATTGTAAGTAAAAACGTCCTTCTTACCGTGTCGCAATGTCAATAAGCGGGTGATCTGTTGCTCCGCTGTTTTGGCATCAACCCCCTCTTTAACCCTTACGACAATACTATCCAAGTAAGGTCGATTTAAGATTTTGCTATTTACCGTCGTATCCGGCAGCCACACTGACAGCGAATTACTTGAACCAAAAATTGATTTTTGCTCCGCGAGAACACCGATCACGGTAGCTGGCATATTCCCAATCAAGATGGTTTCCCCTACCACTTGCTTTTGGTTAGGAAAAAAGCGACGTTTTGTGTTCGCATCAATCACAACCACTTGCGCCCTACGCTCTACCATGTCTGCAGTAAAGTTCATCCCTTCGGAAAACTTTTCAGCGTAGACCTGAAAATAATCACGCCCAACCCCTAATAGCTGGGCTGAAGCATCTAAATTCCCCTTACGCAATCGAGTTGATTTAGATAACTCCCCCGATACGGCTTGCACATAAGGTTGCTTGGCAATGGCGTCAACATCGGATGGCTTTAAAGATTGCCGATTCTCTGCATCATCACTACCAAAATCCTCCCCAGGGTAAACCGAAATGGTATTCGTGCCGATTGATTTTATATCATTGAGAACCATGCTTTGAGCGGCATCACCGATCACCATAATAGAGACGACTGACGCAATACCGATGATAATGCCTAACATGGTGAGTAGTGTGCGCATTTTATTAACCACCATGGCGCGCCAAGCCATTAACAGTGCTTCGCTAAACCGTCCATAGATTTGCCCTAACGACATTTTCCTAGGTGATGTTTTCTCCAATGAAGGTACGTTTGGAGCTTTAGCAGAGCCTGAGTCACTAATAATTTCGCCATCTTTAATTTCAATAATGCGTTCAGCCTGCTGAGCGACTTTGGGGTCATGGGTAACAATAATAACGGTGTGCCCCTGCGCACATAATTCTTTGAGGATTTTCATTACCTCTTCACCAGAGTGGCTATCAAGGGCACCAGTTGGCTCATCAGCAAGGATAACTTGACCACCATTCATCAACGCACGCGCGATACTTACCCGCTGTTGTTGCCCTCCCGATAACTGACTTGGTCGATATTCTGTTCGTTCACCAAGCCCGAGTTTCGCTAATAATTCAATGGCTTTTTTACGGCGTTGAGTCTTACCTGCCCCCGCGTAAATGGCGGGAACTTCAACATTTTGCTCAGCCGTTAAATGGCTAAGTAGATGGTAGCGCTGGAAAATAAAGCCAAAGTGTTCACGGCGTAACTCAGCTAGCTGATCGTTATCAAGCTGAGAAATATTTTGCTGAGCAACAAAGTATTCCCCTGAGCTAGGTTTATCCAAACAGCCGATGATATTCATTAAAGTTGATTTCCCCGAGCCAGATGCACCAATAATGGCCACCATTTCCCCTGCATCAACAGTTAATGAAATATTTTTCAATACCGTAATTTCTGTTTCACCAGCAGGATAACGTCGCGTGATCCCTCTAAGTTCTAATAAGGCTGACATATTAACTCTCCGCGTTACGGCCGGTGATCACCTGTTCGCCTTCTTTTAGTCCATCAGTGACTTCAACATATACATCATTACGGCTACCGATTTTTATTTGCCGTTTTTCAGCCTGTTCTCCCTGCAACACTTCTACCTCATAAATTTGCGGGGAAACTTCATCCCCTAAAGCAGAGAGCGGTAAAAGTAATACATTTTTATGCGATTCAAGATCAATTTTGACCTGTGCCGTCATTTGTAATTTCAGTAAATGCTGGGGGTTGGGCACTTCAAAACGTGCATAATAAAAAATAGCATCGTTGATTTTTTCAGGAGTCGGTAAAATATCTTTCAATACCCCTGAGAAGCGTTTATCTGGCGCGCCCAATACAGTAAATGACGCTGCCTGACCCGGTTTAAGATGAATAACATCCGCCTCTGACACTTCAGCTTTAACTAACATTGTATTCAAATCAGCTAATGTCAGAATGGTTGGCGCTTCCTGAGCCGCTATCACTGTTTGACCTTGTAATGTTTTGATAAACGTGACAATACCATCCATTGGCGCGGTAATTTGCGTATATTTCAAGTTTGTTTTTGCCGTATCTAAGGTCGCTTGGTTGCGCTTAATTTGCGCCTGATATGTTGCCACCTGCGCCTTTTTCACAGCGACATCCGTTTGCGCTTTATCTAAATCTTGTTTTGAGACGGCTTGGAGCTTAGATAAACTCAATTGGCGTTGATAAGTCACTTCAGCTAAGCGTAACTCTGCTTTCGCTAACGCCAAATGTGATTCCAGCTCATGGATCGTTTCTTGAGATTCTGTCACGTCGTTTTGTGCTTTTTGTGGATCAATGACCGCCAGCAAATCACCTTTTTTGACTTTATCTCCCTCTTGAACATACAGAGTTTGTAGCTGCCCACTGACCTGTGCACCGACATCAACTTTGCGCACAGCATCCAGTTTACCTGTTGCTTGAACTTGTTTATTGAGATCACCTCGGGCCACTGCGACTGTTTGAAAAGCCTCTTTTTTATCTTCCGTGAAAAAAAAGAATGCGATACCAATCGCAATTAAAATAACCAGTAAAGAAACCAGCCACTTCTTACGTGAATTTGCTCTCATTCAATCTATACCTATACCAATAAAGAGAGGGCTACGCCCCCTCATAAAATTTACCTATTTAGCCGAGCATTCGTGAATAATTTAGTAAGCTTTACCTCTTGCTAACCAAGCTACCCGAGAAAACATATTTTTGAGTTGTGATGGGATAGAATCTGGCCCTAATTCTGCTGCTCGATTGACAATAGCGATAGCAAGATCAGGTTTGGATGTTTTGGAAATTGCTTTAATAATCACACGTCGAGTCGAAACTTTCGCGTTATCCGGTATCCCTGATATCTCATGATAAAGATGTTTAAATCCTTCGCGATATAAAAAATGCTCCATATCCGGTGCCGGCAATCGAGTTAATCGGTCTCGTTCCGTGTCATGCATTTTTTCAGCGTAACTCAGCGCGGTGGCGGCATACTTCTTACCAGCCTCATCGCCATCAACAAGTGTATGCCATTCTATACCCATTTTGCTGGCAAACTTTAACAAAGGCTTAAGACCGCTTTGTGCAAACTCAATCACTTTGATGCCTTCTGTTTCAAAGTAATAGTTACACTGCCGCGCTAACTCATTCATTAACCAAATTTCAGTCTCGCCTTCAACCAATAACCAACAACGCGCAAACATCGCTGATGGCCGGTTAAAGCGGATGTGAAAGGAGATTTTCCGAATTTCCTCCGCAGATAGCTCATTCTCACCTAAGCGATAAGCCGAAACTTTGCCGGAATCGCGCACCAAGCGGCAAAGATTTTCAATCGGCACTTGCGACAGAAGCTCCCCGGAGTTCGTTGTGGTCAAGCGTTGTAAAGAAAAGAGATTGAGTAGACCCCAAGCAATCGACAACATAATTGGATGCAGGCGTGTTTCGGGGTCTTCTACAATAACCAAAGGGCGTGCATATTTATCGAGTTGGATATTGCCTTTTGACTGCAATAAAGAAGAAAACATGCCTAAGATAATTAAACGGATATTACGCTGATTTGGTTTTGCAATAATACGGCTAATATTATCTAAAGCATGCCAGCCTCTTTTGCGTGGTTCAAACTTAATTGCTGCTTTATGCTCTTGAAACAGATGGTTACTTTGCCCCGCAAAATAATGACTGAGCAGTTGCTGCATCGCATCCACCCCTTCAACCAACTCCTCGTCGCTCAAGCGTTGCGGATTATTGATTAATGCACGAGTCAGCTCTTCCATTCGCGAGTTAAAAATATCGCGTACCTCTTTTTCACCCGCAACAATCGTCTCAGTATTTAATGTGCGCAAAAAACGGGCATCACGCAAACGGATCACTGGATATAAGCGAATAATTTCTTTGATATATTTACCGACATTATCCAATGACAACTTATTTCCCCCTGCATTGAGGAAACTGCGGTCAACGCTAATGCTGCCGTCTTCTTTTAGTTCAGCACTAACGCGGTAAAAGATATGCTTAAGATCATCACCGTTATCGACCCAAACGGAGGTAAGATTACGAAAGCGAAATGAGCGATGTCGGCCTGGGCGGTTTTCACAAAATTTCAACACTATCTGCAATGAGCGAAATCGAGAGGCATCATCCCCTGTTGGATGATGAAAATCATGCTTATTAAATTGGTAATTTTCTTGTTCAGGCGAAAGTAAAATCGTCAGTGCATCCAAAAGGCTCGACTTTCCCCATGAGTTTTCACCAATTAACACCGTATTATTATTTAAAGCTAATGAGAGCCGGTTAATCCCTCTAAAACCGTAGATTTCCACTCGTTCCAGATACATACACCCTCTCCTTGCTATTAATCTATTTTTAGAGCTTACCTCTTAACTGCTGGTATGACTATAAGACAGCTCGAAAATTAAATATATTTTTACACTCAATAACTAAAGTTGTATTTCGGCAACAGACGCGGCTGGCTCGTCCGTAAAGCCACTTGACGACGTATCAACGGCAGATAACAATAGAGCTGACTAAGTTGAGCCTCCATTTATAGTGTTATAAAATAGTTAAATTTTATTTTTTAGTCTTTTTATCCTATTTTTTAGCCATAACTGGAGAAAAAGACGCTATCTTAGAACCATCTGCCAGACTGATAAAACAGCAAATAAATGAAATTAATATCAAATATAATAATTAATATATAACCCCTTGTTAATGGGATAATTATAAGGATGCAAAATGTATTCAGGACTACTCATTATTTTACTACCGTTAACGCTAGGTTATCTTATCCCTATAAAAAATAAAAAGATTTTAGATATTATACATCGAGCGTTAAATTCAATGGTTTATATCATTCTCTTTTTAATGGGGATTACACTCGCTTTACTTGAAAACTTAAGTGTTCACCTATTTTCAATTTTAATCTACGCACTCACATTCTTTGGTTGTATATTTTCACTTAACCTTATCTCACTACTGCTATTAGATAAGTTAGATCCTTGGAAAATCCCTAAGCATAAACAAGAAAAGCCTCCATCACGTTTAAAAATGGTATTTGAATCATTGCAACTGTGTGGTGTGCTATTGATTGGTTTCTTAGTTGGCTTAACTGGATTTGATTTCCTGCACTATGCCGATAAAGGCAGCCAAATTGCGTTAATGATGTTACTGCTTCTTGTCGGCCTGCAACTTCGCAATAGTGGCATGAGTATTAAACAAATCTTAGTTAACCGCCGAGGAACCACAATCGCCTTTGTGATGGCAATCAGCGCGCTAGCTGGTGGCGCAATTGCCGCATTATTACTAGGTTTACCCGTAAAAATGGGGCTAGCATTGGCCTCTGGGTTTGGCTGGTACTCATTAACAGGGATTGTATTAACCGATGCCTATGGCCCTGTCATGGGGAGCGCCGCGTTCTTTAATGACCTCGCTCGTGAACTCGCTGCGATTATGTTGATCCCTTTAATTATTAACCGCTACCGCTCAACCGCATTAGGTATTTGCGGCTCAACATCAATGGATTTTACCCTCCCAGTCCTCCAGCGAAGTGGTGGCGTCTCTATCGTACCGGCCGCTATTGTGCATGGTTTCGTGCTCAGCCTCGTTACCCCGATCTTAATGGCATTTTTCACTTAGCTATATTTCACTCACAGATTGCCACTTATTTATAACATGATAGATAAGTGGCAAGTCCTAAAATGACTATAATTAACAGCACTTTACATAAGTAGAATTTCAGTCACAATAGCGACAGATGAGAGTGAAACAGGAAACCAAGATGAACGAAAAGCAACGTGTTTTAGTATTGGGCGCCAGTGGCTATATTGGGCAAAATTTAATCCCCGAATTAATTAAGCAAGGCTATCAAGTGACAGCCGCTGCTAGGCGGGTGGATTGGATGCTCTCACAAGGCTGGCAAGATACACAATGTGTTTATGTTGATCTGCAAGACCCTGAAACACTCAAAGACGTGATGAAGGAGATCGATATTGTCTATTTCCTCGTTCATAGCATGGCTGATCATGCCAACCTGATTGAACGTGAGCGCACGGCGGCCCGCCATGTTCAGCAAGCGCTTGATCAATCGAATGTTAAGCATGTTATTTATCTCAGTTCACTACAACATGGTCACAGCTATTCTCAACATTTGATCTCTCGTCGATTAACAGGGGAGATTTTACGTGAGAGTCAGGTGCCAGTCACAGAGATCCGCTCAGCAATCATCGTTGGCTCAGGATCGGCGGCTTTTGAGATCATGCGTGATATGGTTTACAACCTCGCTATCTTAACCCCACCGCGTTGGGTACGTTCAAAGTCTTCACCTATTGCGCTGAGTAACATACTGCATTACTTAACTGAATTAGCAAAACGCCCCGTGACTGAAAGTAAAATTTACGATGCGGGTGGCCCTGAGTACATGAGCTACCAAGAGCTATTCAAGCGCTTTATAAAAATCAGCGGTAAGCGTAGATTGCTGATCCCTATCCCTATTCCTATTAGCATGATCTCCGTCCACTTCATCAGTTTGATCACCTCAGTTCCTCCGGCAATTGCTAAAGAGTTGATCCAAGGATTACAGCATGACCTGCCTGCCGACGATAAAGCCTTACGCGAACTGATCCCACAAACGTTGGTTTCATTTGATGAGGCGGTCAAAACCACCTTAGCTCAAGAAGCCGATGCTATCGACAATGCAGATTGGGGTTATGATCCTGAAGTCAAAAAACGCTGGCGACCGGGTTATGGTTTTTACCCTAAACAGGCCGGTGCCACACTCGGTACTTCGGCAAGTACAGAGTCGCTATGGCATGTTGTGCAGCAAATCGGGGGTAAAAATGGCTATTTTTATGCCAACGCACTTTGGAAAACCCGTGCCATTATGGATGACATGATGTTAAACAAAGTGAAATATGGTCGCCCCGCTCGTGAAGAGCTGCAATTAGGTGATGAAATTGATGGTTGGCGCGTCATTAATTTGGAGCCTAATAAACAGCTTAGCCTGCTCTTTGGGATGAAAGCGCCTGGGCTAGGCCGCCTGACTTTCACCATTCACGATAGCGGTAGCCGCCGTTCAATTGATGTACGTGCATGGTGGCACCCCGCAGGATTTAGTGGGTTGCTCTATTGGTTTGCCATGATGCCTGCCCATCTATTTATTTTTAAAGGCATGGCTAAACGTATTAGTGAATTGGCGTTTGAGCGGGATAAACAACTTGCAGGCAAGTCATCAACTGGGCAACAGCCGCCAAAATGATGATTGCTTAATAACAAAAAACCAAATTTTTATGCATATATTATTGCATAAATATGCTTACGGGATTAATATCTGTGTCAGTTAAACAAGGTATTATTGGTAAGCATGAGCATTCAATTAAAAAATATAAACTGTTTTTACGGCTCTCATCAGGCGCTCTTTGATATCAACTTAGAGTGCCCTGCCGGAGAAACCATGGTATTACTCGGGCCTAGCGGTGCAGGCAAAAGCTCTTTGCTACGTGTACTGAATTTGTTGGAGATGCCACGTTCAGGTGTACTTAACATTGCAGGTCAAAATTTTGATTTTGCCTCAACCCCTGATGCCAAAGCTATCCGTGCATTACGTCAAAATGTCGGAATGGTTTTTCAACAATACAATCTATGGCCTCATCTCACCGTCATGGATAATTTAATTGAAGCGCCGTGCCGAGTTTTAAAGCTGTCACGTCAAGAAGCAAAAGCAAAAGCGGAAAAATTATTAGAACGTTTGCGATTAACACAATTTGCAACGCGTTTCCCTTTGCATTTATCTGGCGGCCAACAGCAACGTGTTGCCATTGCTCGTGCATTGATGATGGAACCACAAGTTCTGCTATTTGATGAACCAACGGCAGCCCTTGACCCCGAGATTACAGCACAAGTCGTCGATATCATTCGCGAGTTGTCTGCAACAGGAATTACACAGGTAATCGTGACTCATGAAGTTGAGATTGCCCGTAAAGCCGCTAGCCGTGTGGTGTATATGGAAAACGGTCATATTGTTGAACAAGGGGATGCCAGCCATTTCACAGCACCTCAAACTGAAGCATTTGCAAATTATCTGTCACACTAATAGATATAGGATTAAGCAATGAAAAAAATTATATTAGCTGCACTACTTGGCGCTGTAACCCTATCTGCAACTGCGGCGGAAAAAGAGACCATCCGTTTTGCAACAGAAGCGACTTATGCCCCATTTGAAATGTTTGACAAAAACAACCAAATCGTGGGTTTTGACGTCGACCTTGCCAATGCGATGTGTGAAAAAATGAATGCAACTTGCACATTCACCCATCAATCTTTCGATAGCTTGATCCCAAGTTTGAAATTCCGTCGTTTTGAAGCATTGATGGCAGGTATTGATATTACGCCTGATCGCCAAAAACAAGTGGACTTCACCGACACTTATTACCCTAATTCGGCTGAGTTTATTGCCATTAAAGAGAAAGTCTCTTCTGTTGATCAGTTAAAAGGGAAAAAAATTGGCGTTCAAAATGGCACAACTCACCAAAAATATATCATGGAACAGCATAAGGATATGACGACCGTTCCTTATGATAACTACCAATCAGCTATCCTTGATCTGCAAAATGGTCGTATTGATGCTGTGTTCGGTGATACTGCTGTTGCTGACGAATGGCTAAAAGCCAAAGGCAACGAAAACTTAGCGCCTGTTGGTGAAAAAGTCACTGATCCACAGTACTTTGGTATCGGCTTAGGTATCGCGGTTCGTAAAGGTAATAAAGAGTTGTTAGATAAAATGAATAAGGCATTGGCAGAAGTAAAAGCTGATGGAACTTATGACGTTATCTATAAAAAATGGTTTGAACAATAATCGATACTGTTAATGAACAATTTTCTTTTTCTAACAAGTGCCGCCGGTATCACCGTCGGCCTTGCTGTTTCTGCTCTCATATTGGGCCTGATCCTCGCCATGTTATTTACGGCATGGGAGTCCGTGCGTTTTAAACCTATCGCTTTTTTAGGAACGTGCTGGGTCACCTTGATCCGCGGTCTACCTGAACTGCTGGTTGTGTTATTTGTCTATTTCGGCACACTGCAACTGATTAATATTTTAGGTGATGGGATAGAGATCAATCTGGGTTTCTGGCAAACCACCTTACAGATTGATCCGAGCATTTTCTTTGCAGACAGCGGTGAGTTTGACTTTACCCCCTTCGCTTGCGGTGTGGTTGCATTAGCCCTTCTCTATGCGTCCTACGCATCACAAACCCTACGCGGCGCCTTAAAAGCGGTGCCTTATGGGCAGTGGGAAGCAGGTTTAGCGCTTGGATTAACCAAACGAACCATATTCTTTCGTTTTATCATGCCACAAATGTGGCGTCATGCGCTGCCCGGCTTGGGCAACCAATGGCTGGTATTACTCAAAGATACCGCACTGGTTTCTTTAATCAGTGTTAATGATCTTATGTTACAGACTAAGACCATTGTTAACCGTACCCATGAACCTTTTACATGGTACGCTATTGTAGGGCTTATCTATCTTGCGATTACCTTATTAAGCCAAGTTATTTTGAAACGAATTGAATTGCGTACAACTCGCTTTGAAAGAGGTGAATCGCAATGATTGATTTAATTCTCGATATTTTACCTGGCTTACCAACGAGCTTATCGTTAACCTTCAGCGCATTATTTGTGGCATTTATATTGGCCGTATTATTTACGCTCATTTTGTCATTAAAAACGCCAATTATTTCGCAAGCCGTCAAAGTCTATATTACCCTATTTACCGGCACACCATTATTGGTGCAGTTCTTCCTGATTTATAATGGCCCTAGCCAATTTAAATCATTACAAAACTATCCTGTACTGTGGGAGTTTATTTCAACGCCTTGGGTATGTGCGATGATTGCATTAGCCCTCAATAGTGCTGCTTACTCAACATTACTCTTTCATGGTGCCGTAAAAGCAATTCCATCTGGGCAATGGCAATCATGCCAAGCATTAGGTATGTCTAAAGCCCAGACCATGCGGATTATTCTTCCCTATGCGTTTAAGCGCTCTTTATCATCTTATTCGAACGAAGTGGTATTAATCTTTAAAAGTACCTCACTCGCCAGTACGATCACGATGATGGATATTATGGGTTACAGTAGCCAAGTATTTGGTCAAAGTTGGGATGTAATGGCATTTGTGGCTGCGGGGATCATCTACCTCGTTGTTAACGCAATTTTGACGATCATCATGCGATTTATTGAACGTCACGCTCTTGCATTTGAGCAAAGGAACTAACCCATTTTATTTTTGAATTTAACCTATCGCAGTCATAAAAGGGCTTATGAAAATAAGCCCTTGAGGCTTGCTGATAAACAGGGATAAAACCCTAGTTTTTCCCTCTTCGTGTTATCAGCAGTCTGTTTGATTCACCATCAGGGCTAGCGTTTTACCGCTTTTAACACTAAAAATGGTGCATAACGGGTATAGCGTTCAAGATCAGGGCGCTCTTTTAGCGCACTAGCAAGCGGTTTAGGCTCTTTCAACCCTTCAAGCGTAAAACCACAATCAAGTAAGATTGAGACATAATTTTCCACCATACGATGGTACTTGATGACGTTCTCCACAAACCACGTTGTGTTCCTGCTTGATTGTTGTTGATAGCAATCAACAGGTAAATAGCGAAAATTACCCCGTATATTCGTGCAGGTATCGGCTTGACCAACCTTAAATATAATTCCAGCTATCAATATAGAGAATGGGATCCCGAAGGGAGATTAACGGATGATGTTCATTGTCTAAATCTAAAACGAAAAACAATTTTGCTTGGCGCTTAGGTTTAGAGGTTCAATATGCCGTTAATGACAATCTGTCAATGGATTTGAGTTACCGCTATCGAAGATGGCTGCACCTTTAAATCCAAAATTAAAGCTCAGTCTAATGATATTTTATTAGGTGTCACCTATCATTTCTAATTAACATTATCCGGCAGCTTATCTTTTAATAAGCTGCTTTAATTATCACACTATTCGATTAATAAAAATGTTCTAAATAATTCGCTAGGTAAGTTGTTTAGTTTTTGACTAATAATGCAATCACTTCGTAGTGCGCAGTATGTGGGAACATATCAAACAACTGCACCTTACTCACAGCATAGCCTTCCAATTGCTCAATATCTTTTGCCATGGTCTGAGCATTACAGCTTGAATATAAAATATAGTTAGGCCGCATAGTCGAAAGATATTCACATAACTCTTTACCTATGCCTCTCCTAGGTGGATTGACTAATACCAATTGAGGAATATTTCCTTTAGCCGTTGCAAACTTCGTTGAATCTAATGCTTGAAACTCAACATGTTGTAGTCCAAGCTCTTGCGCTGATTGCTTGGCACAAGCGATCGCAGGAGCACTAATTTCAATTCCCGTTAACTGAGTTTGCTTTTCCGCACAATGTAAGCCAAATCCGCCAACACCGCAGAAAAGATCCCATAAGCTAGTGATATTAAGCTTTTTAACCCACTCACGCGCTGTTTGATATAACCGAGCAGCCACAACAGGGTTCGTTTGAAAAAAACTGTGCGGCCGTATAAACAGTGGCACTTGATTTAGCTGTTCCCGTAAAACCTGCTGCTCAGTGAGATAAATTTCTTGTTCACCTTCTAATATCGCCATATGGACAGGCTGCAAATTAACCGTGATCACCGCCAATTGGGGTAATTGCTGCTGCAACCACGGTAACGCATTTTTTAGCTGCTCAACTTTTTTTTCTGAACGCAAGACAAATCGCAACAGAAACTCACCCGTATGCTGGCTTTGCGTTAATAATAAGTATTTTAATTCGCCACGTTTACGTTCAATGTTATAAGGCGTTAAACCTGCTCGCGCAATAAAAGGTTTAATGACATCAAAAACGGCTGAAAATGGCTCAGGATAAAGCGGACAATCCGTTAAACTAATTGCCTGCCCTTGTGAATTCACAATGCCCAATATTGGTTTTTCGACACTTCCACTCACCACCATTTTGGCTTTATTACGAAACCCTGATAAAGGGCTGGCAACTGGCGATTGAAATGCGTCGGCAGCCACCATTGGTAATAAAGAAACTAGGTTTTCCTGTTTTAGTTTGAGTTGTTGATCAGCTGGTAGTTCAAGCCATTGACAGGAACGACATTCGCCTGCCTCATATTTCTCACAATGCATAATATAAAAATTTAATGGAGCGTTACGGAAGGGTTATCATCAATATCAAGGTCAACAGTTTCTTCATCAAACTCATCTTGGTTCGAATACAACAAATTATTGCTATAAATTTCAAAAATGATCGATGATATTTGATCTTCTGCTTGCTGTAAGAAATGGCAAAATTGGCGATAAGTCATCCCAGCTTCAAGCGAGAAGGATTGGCTGACGATTAACTTAGGTAAGTTTTCATTATTAATTTCAAGAAAGACTTTGGCTGTCAGTGAGCTAGCGTTGATTTGGCTGATATTGGCCACTAAAGTCACGATCGCCGTTGGCTTAAGCTCCGCCAGAGCGGAAAGGACAAGAACATTATTAATAATGTCGAGTTTGGCATCAAAAATGCCCTCTATATTTTGCATATGCGGCAAATGTAGAGCAGCACAAGAATCACACTCGAAATAAGAGGTTTTGAGTTGATCAAGCCATTCACGAAGCTGTGATATGTCAGGGTAACAAATAGAATCCATGGGTAATAACCTTCTTCAACTCAAATAAAAACTAATAGAATAACACTTACCTAACCAAACCGAATTTTTTTGGCTAGAAAAGCGGATAATTTTCACACATTGGTGGTGAAAACACCAGTAAAACCATGCTCACTCCCCCTTTTTCTCCTCTTTATCATCATCGTCATCTTGCTTTTTCTTTCTTCCCGGCCTAGATGAGTTTTGATTATCAATACCAAGAAAGCTTAATCCATGTATCGCTCGCCAAACAATATTGATAGTGGCTGGTATCAAGCAACCAATCCCAACCATAACAATCGCGACTAAAACATTTTTCTGCATCAATGGCTCAGGTAAGGTCAGATAGCCATTCATCGCAAGTAAGACAACAATAAGCAGTAAAATCCCTACTGCTTCTAAGATGAGAATCGGCTTAGGGAGATCGGATAGCGAACGCATTTCTCGCTGTGGTTTCTTATTCATCAAGTCCCCTTCTAGAACAATAACTATATACCCCCAACCGAATAAACAGCACTACAACGGGGTATTGTTTAGCGATGCAGTATACCCCATATACTAGCGGATTCTGCATCAGAGCTATACTAGCAAAAGGTAAAATCACCATTTATTTCTAGCTTATTGTCTGGCAAATCATTCACCTTATTATTCCCCTCAATAAGTGCACGGTGACAAAGACAAATCAATAAAGCTGCATCTTGAAGTATGACGAGTATGGAGGCATAGTATTGGGCATTGTGGATAAAAAAACTGTGTTAGTCTTATAGGAGATACTATGTACACTGTGATTTTTGGTCGCCCTGGCTGCCCATACTGTGTTCGTGCTAAAGAGTTAGCTGAAAAACTGAAAAATGACCGCGATGACTTTGACTACCGCTACGTCGATATTCAAGCAGAAGGCCTCACCAAAGAAGATCTATCTAAAACAGTCGGTAAAGAAGTGCTGACTGTGCCACAAATTTTTATCGATGAGAAACACATCGGCGGCTGCACTGATTTCGAAGCTTACGCAAAAGAGCACCTCGATCTCTATAAATAAGCAATAATCCCCATGGGCGGCTCAGTCTCTAATCCGAGTCGCTTCCTTTCTCAATTTGTGCTATTTCCTTCCCATTGCTAAAAAATAAAGCAAATTTTTTTTCTCTATGCGAACTTTCTTATTTAGGGGGGGTCTTAATTTATGCCACTGCTTTTCTTTGATGTCCCCATATTGAGGAGCCCGATAGCCAACTTACGTTTTATCGCTATCGGGTTTTTTATTGCTTAACCGTTCTATTCCCCTTGCAATGTCAGAACTATTTTGCGTTCCCCACCATAATTTCGATGTTCACATAGGTAAATTCCTTGCCATGTCCCCATGTTCAGACGTCCTCGACTCACAGGAATAACCAAACTCGCGCCTAAAATACTCGCTTTAAGATGGGCAGGCATATCATCACTTCCTTCATAGTTATGCTGATAATAAGGCTCATCTTCAGGAACAGCATGGTTAAAGAAGCTTTCAAAATCCTGTCTTACCGTATAGTCTGCATTTTCATTGATTGTCAGTGAAGCCGATGTATGTTGAATAAAGATATTCAGCAGCCCAACTTGGATCTGTTTCAACTCAGGAAGCTGTTGTAACAACTCATCGGTCACTAGATGAAACCCTCTGCTTTTTGCTGTTAATCTTATCTCTTTTTGAAACCACATAAGCTATTCCTTTATCGCACCTTAAATTTGTCTTATCGCTATTGAGTAAATCATCAACAAAACGTCAACTTATCGCTCTATTTAAGTAATATTAAGATAAAGGCACTTTACCTGCCATGTAAGAGACTTTACTCTCTCGCTTTATCGTCTTATTTATCACCCATTTTCTGAGGTATACACCCGTGCTGGAACAACTTAATCAAGATCTCTTTAATCTCATTAATGCGGCCCCAGCGTCTGCAAGTGGTACTATCGCACTTGCAACCGTTATCGCTAAACGCTTAATTCTCCTTTTCCCTCTGTTTACTGCGGCATGCTGGTTATGGGGTGCCAAACAGGATATGACCCGCCAAAGAGCATTCGTCTGCAAAACAGCATACGCCTTAGTGATCGGTCTGTTTATTTCATGGTTGATTGGCTTAGTTGCACCTCATGAACGCCCTTTTGTTATGGGAATAGGCACCAATTTCCTTGAGCACGAGCCAACCGCTTCTTTCCCTAGCAATCACGGTACTATCGTCTTTACCTTTGTTTTCGCATTTTTGTTCTGGCTAAGAACATGGGTTGGTTTATTGATGCTCGTTCCCGCTATTGCAATTGCATGGTCACGTATCTATTTAGGCGTCCACTGGCCTTTAGATATGATAGGGGCATTTATCTTGGGTCTTATCGCGTGTGGTTTAGCCCAAATTCTTTGGGGACTTATCGGCCATAAAATCCAAGCCCCGCTCACACATCTTTACCAAATCATATTTTCAGTTCTTATTCGCAAAGGCTGGGTACAACCCTAATTTTTTCATTAATCAGTACTGGCGTTATTTACGCCAGTACTTAAACAATTTAAATTTTGCGTTGAATCAATATTTAGTTTTATTTTTCCATTCTAAAAATGAATAAAAAAGCCTTTTCACCACCAGAATAAACAACATTTAATTAACAAATATTTTGTTACGCTTTTTAATTATTTTTTCCTTCGAAAAATAAGTATTCAACCGCTCTTTAAACCATCTTATTATTCATTAATGTCTTTAGAATAAAAAAACTAAAAAAATAATAATTAATCACTAAGTAAACAACTATAACAAAACAAAATAAACACATTAAAAACAACAAGTTAAATAACTCAAAAACAGTGTATAATTGGTTTTGATTCAATATTAATTTCTGGATTTAATTCATTTTCCTACTACTTCAATAAATCCATTCTATTCATTAATATAATAATATTCCTCCACACAAATATAAATTGACACATAACTACTCTCCATTGGTTATTCTCCGATATTAAAAGCTTCCCTCCCCTTATTAATCTTAAGGTAAATTTCTTAACAATTTTATAAAAATCGAAAAATAATCACGTTAAAGACATTTTTCTCTTTTGAGAGTATGATCACGGTGATTTATACTAAAAATAGGTACATTTGCACCATCAAAAGTGGTTTATCAAATCTACCTACAAAACTAACAAAACTGATTGAAAATAAATTTACTATCAGTTTTATATTTATTTCCAATCAGATTGTTAGGTAGAAACAAAACTGCACATTATATTTGGCGATAATTTGTTCGTACCAAAAGATTAAAACATCAGTGATGGCTTATGCCTTCACCGAGATGCCTATTTTTTGACTTTTATTTCGGAGACTATTATGGATACAACTCGAGTTGGTTCCATCGATAAAACAGCCTCGCAAATTGGAAATGCCCTTGCTTGGCGTAAAACAGATACTGTATGGATGCTTGGTTTATATGGTACAGCTATCGGTGCTGGAGTCTTGTTCCTACCTATTAATGCAGGAATGAGCGGCCTACTTCCCGTCCTGTTGATGTTAGTACTCGCTTTTCCAATGACCTTCTTCGCTCACCGTGGTTTAACACGCTTTGTTCTTTCAGGTTCAAAGCCTGAAGGTGATATCACTGAAGTGGTTGAAGAACATTTTGGACGTACTGCGGGTAACTGGATCACCCTGCTCTATTTCTTTGCAATTTATCCAATCCTCTTGGTGTATGGTGTTTCTATCACCAATAATGTGCACAAATTCCTGACAGAACTCATGGGCTTTACCGCACCACCACGTTGGTTGCTAGCGTTGGTTTTGGTGGGTGGCATCATGGCCATTGTGGCATTCGGTGAAAAATATATTGTTAAAGTGATGAGTATGCTGGTGTTCCCATTTATCGCCGTGCTACTCGCTTTCTCTTTATATATGATCCCCCATTGGAATGGTGCGGTACTTGATACCTTAACCATAGAGGGCATCACAGAAGCGGCAAAACACAGTGGTGGTCAGAGTATCTGGGTAACTATCTGGTTAACCATTCCTGTTATGGTGTTCGCATTCAACCATTCACCTATCATTTCAGCGTTCTCTGTAGCGAAGCGTGAAGAATATGGTGCACAGGCTGAACAAAAATGCTCACGTATCCTCGCATCTGCACACATCTTAATGGTATTCACTGTTATGTTCTTTGTGTTTAGCTGCGTGTTCACCCTGTCTTCGGCAGATTTGGCTCAAGCAAAAAAACTGAACATTAGTATCCTTGACTACTTATCTGGTTACTTTGATCAACCTTTCATCAAATTTGCTGCCGCAATTATCGCTTTCGTTGCTATAATTAAATCATTCCTCGGACACTATTTAGGTGCACGAGAAGGCTTTAATGGCCTCGTTGAGCGCGCTTATCGTGCGAAAGGCAAAACAATTGACGTTCGTAAATTGAATCGTGGTACAGCTATCTTCATGTTAGTCACCACTTGGTTAGTGGCAACATTAAACCCTGGCGTACTGGATATCATCGAAAGTCTAGGTGGCCCAATCATTGCTATCTTACTGTTCTTAATGCCTATGTATGCTATCAGTAAAGTTCCAGCAATGCGTAAGTACTCAGGTAAGTTAAGCAATGCATTTATCGTTATCATGGGTTTGATTGCTATCTCAGCCGCAACTTATAAGTTGTTCTTCTAAGTCAGCCTTTATCGGGAGGCGGGATCCACTCCGGCGGGTATGCCTCCCCTTCTCAAATAAGATGCCGGAAGATACGGCATCACATGCCTAAGAAATTAAGACTTTATATAGGAAGCGCTGAATATGATTAGCGTATTTGATATCTTCAAGATTGGTATTGGTCCATCTAGCTCCCACACCGTCGGCCCGATGAAAGCGGGTAAACAATTTGTTGAGGATTTAATCCAACAAAACCTTCTGACAGCCACCTCACGAATTGCGGTTGATGTCTATGGTTCTTTATCATTGACAGGGAAAGGACACGCAACTGATATCGCGATTATTATGGGTCTCGCTGGTAACTTACCTGATACTGTTGATATTGATGCCATACCCAACTTTATCCGTCACGTTGAGCAAAGTGGTAAATTGCTGTTGGCTCAAGGGCAGCATGAGGTTGACTTCCCCATTGAAGGCGGGATGAATTTCCATTCAACCAATTTACCTTTACATGAAAATGGCATGACCATTAGTGCATTTAATGCCGATAATAACGTGATCTACAAAAAGACCTACTACTCTATCGGTGGGGGTTTTATTGTCGATGAGGAGCATTTTGGTCAATCGACTGAACAATCAGTACAAGTTCCCTATCCCTATAAATATGCAGCAGATTTACAAAAGCATTGTAAAGAGACAGGCCTATCCCTTTCTGCTCTCGTGATGCAAAATGAGTTAGCCATACACAGTAAAGAAGAAATCCATCAATATTTAGCGGCTGTCTGGGATGTCATGAAGGCGGGTATTGAGCGTGGCGTCACCACCGAAGGGTTATTACCGGGGCCACTACGAGTACCTCGTCGTGCCGCAGCATTACGCCGTCAACTTGTGACTAGCGATAATACCAATATTGACCCAATGGCAGTAATTGACTGGATCAATATGTTCGCCTTAGCCGTCAACGAAGAGAATGCTGCGGGAGGCCGTGTTGTCACCGCGCCAACTAATGGCGCATGTGGCATTATCCCTGCCGTTTTAGCTTACTATGACAAATTTATTCGTCCTGTAAATGAGAACTCCTATACTCGCTATTTCTTAGTATCAGGTGTTATCGGCTCATTATACAAAATGAATGCCTCTATCTCTGGTGCAGAAGTTGGTTGCCAAGGTGAGGTCGGTGTCGCTTGTTCAATGGCAGCAGCAGGCCTTGCCGAGTTGATGGGAGGAAGTCCAGAACAAGTTTGTGTAGCAGCAGAAATCGCGATGGAGCATAACCTTGGCTTGACTTGTGACCCTGTTGGCGGACAAGTTCAAGTGCCTTGTATCGAACGTAATGCAATAGCCGCAGTAAAAGCGGTCAACGCGGCACGCATGGCATTACGCCGTGTGAGTGACCCGCGAGTTTGCTTAGATAAGGTTATCGAAACCATGTATGAAACGGGTAAAGATATTAATGCCAAATATCGTGAAACGTCACAAGGTGGTCTAGCAATTAAATTGGCGCATTGTGAATAATTACCCTGTTTTTAATCGACAGTAATGTCACTTTATATGCCTGCTTTTAATATGAGAAATCTTATCATAAAGCAGGCATAGTATGGATGAACAAAAACGTAACTATTTCCCCTTTAAATCCCCAATCGTTTTGACTTAACATACCCGTTCAACTTTGTCGTGTTGTGAGAGAAAAAAGTATAATTGTATCCTCATTACAATATTGAGGATATTCTTTAAAAAAAGAATAAAAATGCATAGTTCTAGGTATCATACATTATTTTCCCTTTTCACAAGAATTTCACCATATTCTTCCGCTTTTATCAAACAGCTAATACATATTTTCTCAGGAATAAAAGGAATATCAGGTAATGAACTTTGTGGGATTGAAGTCCCTAATATTTTCACAACATCAGGTAATTGTCCTTCCCCCCCACCACTTGAAGGTGCCCCAGTACCAAAATTAATCATTTTACTAGATGTAATTCCGCCAGCATCAATCTTAACAAAGTTCCCTGCTGCCTGTAAGGTTAATTCGCCCCCTGCATCAATAACCACTTTTACTCCCGCTTTTAGTTCCTTTCTTTTCTGTTTTTCTTATCCCGAGTTCAGGTTATTTACTTTTACATCCTGTTAAAACTTGACCGCTTCCGTCAGGAAGTCTGAATGAAAGTATCCCTAACCTTTTCATATAACCAATATGAACATCATCTTTATCATAGAACAGTTCATCACCCTCTTTCCCTTTTTTCTCTTCAAGCCTTGGAGTTACATAATCTCCAAGATTCATTCCCTTTACTGTAACTACTCTATTGTCAATCACAATGACGGCTTCTGACAAATTACTAGGGAATTCATATTCATTACCCGTTAGATCCGCAGCACGGTTTATATCCTGATCTATAATACAGACGTATTCTCCATCATACGTTACATCTTTCC
Organism: Providencia sp. PROV261; assembly: GCF_028477945.1. Taxonomy (NCBI): domain Bacteria; kingdom Pseudomonadati; phylum Pseudomonadota; class Gammaproteobacteria; order Enterobacterales; family Morganellaceae; genus Providencia; species Providencia sp. PROV261. The sequence goes on from NZ_JAMPMC010000003.1 coordinate 132,620, forward strand.
CACCGCAGCCAGCCAATGAGACAGCAAAAATTCCTAACACCAACCCCTTTTTCATACATCACCATATTTTAGTTAAGTACGTAAATACTAGGATAGATGCAGGTTTCAGGCAATCATAACCACCCGCAAAGCGGGTGGTTTTATGTTTAAGACGTTAACGCGACTTAAACTGGCTAAAGTCATAAAAAAACAGGAGTCAGCAATATACTGACTCCTGTGTTTCGTTAATTTTATTATGATTACGCGATATCTGATTTAACCAGCATCGATACCGATTGTGCTCTTTGCTTCACCTCATTTACAATGCCGTTTGCAACGCCTTCGATTCTACTCCCCATTGAACTGATTGACTCTCTCAATGTACTTACAACCGTGTCCGCCTTACCATCTACATTAATATTTATCTCATTCTTCATCACCATAGATTGGCTATTGCTATCGCCTGCTTTAATAGTACCTGAGTTTATACCTAGGTTTTCAGCATTACCGCCCGTCACAGCAGGAGCCATTTGCTCTTTAATATCCCCCAATGGATCGGCAGTATTTGAAATTGTCACTGTGGTAGTTTTGCTGCTCGTCGTCACTATAGAATCCGATAGCTCTTCTTTACCTTCATTAGCCAGTGAAGCTATTTGCTCTAAAAGAACTTCCAGTTTTTTACCAAACTCCTGCTGTTTTTGGCTGTATTCTGTTTCCATTTTGGTGATTTTAATATTCAAACGAGAAATGGTTTCTTCTCTTTTTGAAATTAAGGATTGGTTATTTTCTAATTTGTCTTGTGTATCATTAAGTTCTTTTTTCAATGATGCAATCGCTTTATTGAGCTCTTCTTTATTAGCACAATCGTCATTTAATTGCTGCTCTAACTCAGCAATTTTAGATTCCTTATTATGGATATCCGACTGTAATGCTTCAATACGGTCATTTGCTTTAATTATTTTTTTATTGATATCAACAAGTCTCTCTTCAAGTTTATTTTTATCTTCGATAGCTTGTTTTATTTTTATTGCCATCGATTTTATCTCTTGATCTTTATCAGACAATTGAGATACCAAATTATCAATTTTCTCAAGGTCACTACTTATAACTTCATTTAATTTTTTAATTTCCTCATTTTTTTCTTTTAGTAATGTCTCATATCTATCTTTTTCCGATTGAGATAGCGCGCTACCATCAGCTTGCATATCACTGAAACTTTCTTTTATTTTGGCAAAATCGTCTTTCATCGCTTTAAGCTGCTTTTGATTTCCATCATAAGTTTCTACACAGTGCTGTAGTTCCCTGACGGCATCCCCCCCTTTTAAATAAGAGTATTTTGTATTAACCGAACCAAATTCGTTATTCGCTAAACCGCCTTTTAACGTATTTTTGTTTATACCATAATTACTGCTATGACCCCCACCGATATCACCATTGTTTTTACCATGATTAATGGCGGCTCCAGCTTCAATAATATCTTCATTATGGTTATTATTAATTGAGCTACCACCTTTAATTCTACCATTACCTAACCCACCATCGTGAGCTAAGCCACCTTCAATAATGCCTTTATTACGGCCATGATTAGTAGCATCTCCGCCTATTGTCGTGTTCTCACCCAATCCTTGTGTTGTTTGTTTTCTTTCTAGCTGTGCTTTTCTTTCTTCAATTGTCATAGCCATAAATATCATTCTCCGTATTAAATACACTAATTAAATCCATTTATAAATAAAATACTTCATATCGGTTTGGCAATTCCATTGAATAAATTACATTCATAAAAATAATTAAACACCAAACGATTAATATAATTATTGAATTAAAAATAAAATATTGCAATTGAAGTTTATCTGTAAAAAATAATTATAAATTAAGACTAACTCTATTTAAATATTCAAAATTACGATAAGTTAATAATCTTTCATTTGTAAAATAGCGTTTTTCAATCCAAGATTATACCTAAGTGCCTTAAGGCCCTCACATCCTCGTATTATATCGTTCACCCGCCATGCAATTCAGAAACGCAAACTCTTCCTGAACGATGATTCTGTACGTAGAGTGATTTATTTAGTGATTGAGTCGGCCTCTAAAAAATGGAGCATGCTGATCCAATACGGGAAACAAGCATTAAGTCATTTTATTATTGCGTTCGGTAACGGCCCAAACGGCCACATTTAATGAAAGGCGAATACATAGAATGAGTTACAGGGGAGTTGCTGGTGCTGTACTTACAACACCAGCACACCATTCAAAAATAATATGGTGACCGTTGCACACATCTAACAAAAAAGCCTCAGCAATCCAATCGTTAATTGTTCACCATCGGCTAATTGAGCTTTGCAACAGCGCCACCTCAGCGTGCTTTTAATCAGAATTTAACCAAAAATAGCATTCCACCAGCCACTGACCGTTTTTACGATATAGTCCCAAATACGCCCAAAGAAGCCCGCTTCTTCAACTGATTCTTTGACCACGAGTGGACGCTGTTCAACAATTTGATCGTTTAAGATAAAATTGACTGTTCCAACCGCTTGATTTTTAGCCAGTGGTGCTTCAATTGATGGATTCGTCAGCGTATAACTCACTTTCAAATTCTGTAACTGGCCTTTTGGTATCGTGATAGCAGTGTCTTTTTCAACGCCAAGTGCTACCTCTGATTTATCACCAAACCAAACGCGCTGTGTTTGCAATGTTTGATCGGCTTTGATTGGAGTCACCGTTTCAAAGAAACGGAACCCCCATGTCAGTAATTTTTCACTTTCCGAAAAACGTACTCGGTCACTCGGAGCACCAAGCACCACAGAAATCAGACGCATTGGGCCATCCGTCGCGGAAGCAACTAAATTATGCCCTGCCCCACTGGTATGACCCGTTTTCACACCATCAACATTGAGATTTTGGCTCCATAACAGACGGTTACGGTTAGGTTGACGGATTTTGTTAAAAGTAAACTCTTTTTCTTTATGTAAAGCGTACTCATCAGGCACATCACGGATCATCGCTTGGGCTAAAATTGCCATATCACGAGCAGTGCTGTATTGCCCTTCAGAATCTAGGCCATGCACTGTTTTAAAATGGGTATTTTTTAACCCTAACTGCTTCACATATTCATTCATCAAGCTGACGAACGAGTCTTGGCTACCAGCGACATAATCCGCGAGCGCGATACTGGCATCATTCCCTGACTGAATAACGACCCCTTTATTTAGATCCAATACCGAGACACGATCTTTAGGCTTTAAAAACATCAGTGATGAGCCTTTTAGGACGGGATTGCCCGTTGCCCACGCATCTACACCTACCGTGACCATATCCTGTGGCGTGATTTTACCCGCTTTAATTGCTTGACCGACCACATAGCTGGTCATCATTTTCGTCAAACTAGCAGGATCTAAACGCTCATCTGGATTACCTGACGCCAAAATTTTACCGCTGTCGTAGTCCATCAATACAAAAGCTTTTGCATCAACCTGTGGAGCAACCGGTGTTCCTGCCGCGTAAGCAAAATGACTTACCGCAACTAAAAGGCCTAATCCAGTTCCTAGGTATCGCGCCTTTAAGGTGAAAAATTTTTTGTTCATCGGTTACTCCTTTACAAATACTAAAACGGTTAATTCATTATTAATGTAGGGCTTTTTACACAATTAAGCTACACACAACAAATAAAGATTGTTCCCATAATACGATTTCATCTATCTTAATTAGGGTAAACAACGAAACATCAAATCATGGGGAAAACTATGTTAACTGTATGGGGTCGTAAAAACTCATCAAACGTCAAAAAAGTACTTTGGTGCCTTGAAGAATTGAACGTTGCTTATCATCAAAAAGATGTTGGCGGCCCTTTTGGGGGGCTTGATACACCTGAATATAAAAAAATGAATCCAAACAGCACCATTCCAACTTTACAGGATGATGACTTTACCCTGTGGGAATCAAATACCATTTTACGATACCTTACGGAAAAGTTTGATCATTCTCACTTATTGGTCCCACAAAACCTTCAAGAAAAGGCTGCTGCCGACAAATGGTTAGATTGGGGATGTGGAAGTTTGTTCGATAATATCAAACAGATGATGAATAAAATTGTCCGCGTTTCCCCTGACGAACGAGATCCAGAAACAGTACGTACCATTTATCACAATATTGAAAAGTTGCTCAAAATTGCCGATGAAGCCCTAGCGACTCAGCCCTATTTTAGCGGTCAACAATTTGGGATCGCTGATATCGCTATTGCTCCACTGTTTTACCCATGGCACGAAATCGTCACAGAACGCCCTGAATTCCCTCACTTAGAACGTTGGTACTCTCAGTTAACAACCCGTCCTGCTTTCCAAAAAATTGTGATGATCCCGCTTAAATAGTCATCGGCATCTGCATTGGGTTTGGGTATTGATACTCAAACCCAAGTTCTTGACAGATACGTTCACCTTTAACGATTTTCCCTGCGTTTTCTGCCGGTTCAGTGCAAAATTCAGGTGCCTCCAAATTTAATGATTGAGACGCTTGGCGGTAGAAATCCGCGCGTTGAGGATGTTGAGGAGCACATAAATTATAGATATGTCCTCCTTTGGGCTGACTGAGTAATAATAGGATGGCAGCAATCACATCATCCTGATGAACAAGATTAACAGGCTGTGTTGCTCCTTTTAGGGATTTTTTGCCCGCAAGGAAACGCCCTGCGTGACGATTTTCTCCTACCAACCCCGCTAGCCGTAAAATATCCACTGAAATGTTCGGCAGTGCATGAAGCCAGTTTTCAACCTCAATCAAGGCTTGCCCTGACGCGGTTTCTGCATGTCGCTGGCTATTTTCATCAATTTCACCAATCGCATTACCGTAAACAGAAGTCGATGAGGTAAAAATCACACGAGGAATTTGAAAGGTTATTGCCGTATCAACAAGCTGTTCGATGGCGTTGACATAAGCTGATACATTCACTTTTGAAGGCGGTAGTAAAATAATTAACGCCTGAGCCTCTTCCATTAATTGCTGTAAGTCATCACCATCACACACTAATTCGGGAGTGAGCTGCAAATGATAACAATCAATTCCTACAGCACGAGCGGCAGCGATACCATCCGTGGTCGTTTTTGTGCCAGAGACTTCAATCCCCTCAGCCAACAACGCTCTCGCAAGGGGTAACCCTAACCACCCTAATCCAACAATTGCGACCTTTTTCATCATTCCCCCCTACATACCGACAATAACTTAATTCTGCTTAGCTTATCGAAAAACCTTTTAACTTCCGAATATATTATTCAGGCGATTATTCACTATAAAACGGCACTATCCAATTATTATCGATTATTTTTAAAAAAAGAGTTGCATTCTAGTGATGAAATCGGATAGGTTGATGAGTAGTGAATGTTTAAGCAACTAACAATATTATTATCGGAAGCTATTATGACTCGTATTTCTCGCAACCATCATCATCACCATCATCCTGATTAGTCTTTCGGGCGATGTGTGCTGGAAGACGTTCAATAACTCTTCCGGTGGCTGAAATGCGAAATAGAGAAAACCCTCGGAAGAATATCTTCCGAGGGTTTTTTTATTATTAATCAAAAATATATTACAGAATAAGCAGGGTAAAATTATGTTGGATAAATCACGGTTAAGAATTGCTATTCAAAAATCAGGTCGTTTAAGTGAAGACTCACGAGAACTGCTTGCCCGCTGCGGAATTAAAATCAATTTACAACAACAGCGATTGATTGCTTATGCAGAAAATATGCCTATTGATTTACTTCGTGTACGCGATGACGATATCCCAGGGCTAGTTATGGATGGTGTCGTTGACCTTGGTATCATTGGTGAAAACGTCCTTGAAGAGGAGCTATTAAGCCGCCGTGCTCAAGGCGATAATCCCGCTTATAAGACACTGCGTCGCCTTGATTTTGGTGCTTGTCGCTTATCATTAGCCGCGCCTCTTGACTTTAACTACACAGGTGCAGAGTGCTTAAATGGCTCTCGTATTGCCACCTCTTACCCGAACTTATTAAAACGTTACTTCGATGAAAAAGGCATTCAATTTAAATCTTGTTTATTAAACGGCTCTGTCGAAGTCGCCCCTCGGGCAGGTCTTGCCGATGCTATCTGTGACCTTGTTTCAACAGGGGCAACATTAGAGGCCAACGGCCTAAAAGAAGTCGAAGTGATTTATCGTTCTAAAGCTTGTTTGATCCAACGAGACGGGGAAATTTCAGCAGACAAGCAACAACTGATTGATCGCATGATGACACGCATTCAAGGTGTTATCCAAGCCCGCGAATCCAAATACATTATGCTACACGCTCCAAGTGAGCGCTTAGAAGAGATTATCGCATTACTGCCGGGTGCAGAGCGCCCTACTTTGTTGCCTTTAGCGGGAGATAAAAACCGTGTTGCAATGCACATGGTCAGCAGTGAAACCCTGTTCTGGGAAACCATGGAAAAACTCAAGGCATTAGGCGCAAGCTCCATTTTGGTTCTACCGATTGAAAAAATGATGGAGTAATACCGATGGAAATGGGATTTAATCAACCGATTCGCTGGTCATCATGTCATGCTAATGAACAAAAAGCGCTACTGACACGCCCTGCCATCGCTGCGTCTACAAACATTAGCGCTGCTGTCACCCAGATCATTGAACAGGTCAAAGCCCGCGGTGATAGTGCATTAATCGAATTTAGCCAACGTTTTGATAAAACAGCTATTTCAACTATTCGTGTTTCACAAGATGCTGTTGAACAAGCCGCAACACGCCTTGATGACAACATCAAAATTGCGATGCAAACGGCCATCGGCAATATCCGTCGTTTTCATGAGGCTCAGAAACCGGCGGCTATTCAAGTTGAAACTCAACCTGGGGTTGTGTGCCAACAAATTACACGCCCGATCGATTCCGTGGGTCTCTATATTCCTGGAGGCTCGGCCCCCCTTCTCTCAACGGTAATGATGTTAGGCACACCCGCAAATATTGCAGGCTGCCGGCAAGTGATCCTTTGCTCACCGCCACCTATTGCAGATGAAATACTCTATGCCGCTAAATTGTGCGGTATTACCGATATTTTCCAAGTTGGGGGAGCACAAGCAATTGCCGCTATGGCATTTGGAACCGAAAGTATTCCCGCCGTTGATAAAATTTTTGGCCCGGGCAATGCCTACGTGACAGAGGCCAAACGCCAAGTCAGCCAAGATCACGAAGGGGCCGCAATTGATATGCCAGCGGGGCCATCAGAAGTGTTAGTCATTGCTGACAGCCAAGCCAACCCTGCTTTTACAGCGGCGGATCTATTATCGCAAGCAGAGCATGGCCCTGATTCACAAGTCATATTGTTAACCGACAGCCAAACATTTGCTCAACGTGTTATTGATGAAACGGAAAAACAGCTTGCAGAGCTATCGCGTGCTGATATTGCAAGAGCAGCATTGAGTGCCAGTCGTGTCATTATTGCTGACTCCATTGCACAGTGCGTTGAAATAAGTAACCGCTACGGTCCAGAACATTTAATTCTACAAACACGCAATGCCGACGAATTAGTCGAAGACATCACCAGTGCGGGATCGATTTTTGTTGGTGACTGGTCACCTGAATCCGCGGGAGATTATGCATCTGGAACTAACCACGTGTTGCCGACTTACGGTTATACATCAACCTATTCAAGTCTTGGCCTTGCTGATTTTATGAAACGTATGACAGTGCAAAAACTCTCGCCTCAAGGGCTTCTAGGGTTAGCGACTACCATTGAAACGTTAGCGCAAGCAGAAAGCCTAACGGCTCACAAAAATGCCGTGACCTTACGTGTCACTGAACTGAACAAACAAAAATAGGAGTGAGTGATGAGCGAAACCTTTAAAGCCGCTAGCCTTGCACGTAACAATGTCAAAGAGATGACACCCTATATGTCTGCTCGCCGTTTAGGCGGTCGTGGTGATGTTTGGTTAAATGCGAATGAATACCCAATTGCGCCAGAGTTTCAGTTTAATGAACGTAATTTAAACCGCTATCCTGAATGCCAGCCTACCGATGTGATCCTCAATTACGCGGCGTATGCAGGGGTTTCTCCTGAGCAAGTGTTAGTTTGCCGCGGCGCTGACGAGTCAATCGAGCTGCTGATCCGGGCCTTCTGTGAACCCGGTAAAGATGCGGTGATGTTTTGTCCACCTACCTATGGCATGTACAGTGTCAGCGCTGAAACTTTTGGTATCGAACAGAAGAAGATCCCTGCTCTGCCAGACTGGTCACTCAATGTGGATGCTATTCGTGAAAACTTGAGCAACACTAAGCTGATCTATATTTGCAGCCCTAATAATCCAACCGGCAATATTATTGATAACAAGGCACTGGTTGAAGTCCTTGAAATGGCGGCAGGTCGAGCGTTAGTGGTTGTTGATGAAGCTTATATTGAATTTTGCCCTCAATATAGCGTAGCCAGTTGGCTCAACAACTACCCTAACCTAGTCGTATTGAGAACTTTATCAAAAGCATTTGCACTAGCAGGCCTGCGTTGTGGCTTCACATTAGCCGCCCCCGATGTTATTGAAGTTTTGCTAAAAGTGATCGCTCCTTATCCGCTTTCTACCCCTGTGGCGATGATAGCGGCTCAAGCGCTGAATATGGAGGGGATAGCGACCATGAAACACCGTGTTACGACAATCACCAATAACCGCATTGCGCTTTCAGAAGCTTTACAGGCATTGCCTATCGTAGAAAAGGTTTACCCAAGCGAAACTAACTATATTTTAGTGCGCTTTACTGACGGCAATAAGGTGTTTAAAGCCCTGTGGGATCAAGGCATTATTTTACGTGATCAAAGTAAACAGCCAGGACTTGCCAACTGTTTACGTATCACTATCGGCACAGAAACCGAAAATGTACGTGTTATTGACGCTATTGAAGCCCTTTGCTAAACCTGAAAATAGGAAACATTCATGAGCCAAAAAATACTTTTTATTGACCGTGACGGAACATTAATCACTGAGCCACCTACTGATTTTCAGGTCGATAGCCTAAGCAAATTAGCATTTGAAAAAGCGGTGATCCCGAGCTTACTCGCGCTCCAAAAAGCCAACTACCGTTTAGTCATGGTCACTAACCAAGATGGCTTGGGAACGGATAGCTTTCCAACGGCTGACTTTGAGCCACCTCATAATTTAATGATGCAGGTTTTTGAATCTCAGGGTATCCAATTTGATGAAGTGCTGATCTGCCCTCACAAACCTGCGGATAACTGCAACTGCCGCAAGCCAAAGTTAGGCTTAGTCGAAAATTATCTTGTTGAAGGTAAATTAGACAAAGCAAACAGCTATGTGATTGGCGACCGTGAAACCGACATCCAATTAGCTGAAAATATGGGTATTCAAGGCCTACGTTATAGCCCTGAATCACTTGATTGGGTCGCTATCACTGATAAGTTAACCAAACGCGATCGTCATGCCTTGGTCGAACGAGTCACAAAAGAGACCCATATTCGCGTCGAAGTCTGGCTTGATCGCGAAGGCGGTAGCCAAATCAATACCGGCGTTGGCTTCTTTGATCACATGCTTGACCAAATCGCGACTCACGGTGGTTTCCGTTTAAATATCGACGTTAAAGGTGACCTATTTATAGACGACCATCACACCGTTGAGGATACAGGTTTAGCCCTTGGTGAGGCACTGCGTGTTGCGCTAGGTGACAAACGTGGTATTGCGCGTTTTGGCTTTGTGCTACCGATGGATGAGTGCCAAGCACGCTGTGCATTAGATATCTCTGGCCGCCCACACCTTGAATACAAAGCAGAATTTAAATACCAACGCGTTGGTGATTTGAGCACTGAAATGATCGAACACTTTTTCAGTTCACTCTCTTATGCGATGGGTTGTACGTTACACCTGAAAACTAAAGGGAAAAACGATCACCATAAAGCAGAGAGCCTATTTAAAGTGTTTGGTCGCACCTTACGCCAAGCGATCCGTGTTGAAGGGGATACTTTGCCTAGCTCGAAAGGGGTTCTCTAATGAATGTTGTGATCCTTGATACGGGGTGCGCTAATTTGTCATCGGTCGCTTACGCCGTTAAGCGTTTGGGTTACACCCCAAAAATTAGCCGTGATACTAAGACGATTTTACAGGCTGATAAAGTGTTTCTACCGGGAGTCGGCACAGCAAGTGCCGCCATGGAACAACTGAATGAGCGTGAACTCATTCCGTTAATTAAAACGCTGACTCAACCTGTTTTAGGCATCTGCTTAGGTATGCAATTAATGGGCAGTGTGAGTGAAGAAGGTAAAGAATTGATCCCATTACTGGGCCTCATTGATAGCCCGGTCAAAAAAATGGATGCGAACGGTTTGCCTGTTCCGCACAGTGGCTGGAACCAAGTTAAAGCATTAGCAGGCCACCCTTTATTCAAAGGGATCCGTGAGGATGCCTACTTCTATTTTGTGCATAGCTATTCGATGCCAATTTCAGGCAATACCCTAGCTCAAACCTTATATGGGAACCCATTTAGTAGTGCTGTCAATCAGGATAACTTTTACGGGGTTCAATTCCACCCTGAACGTTCGGGTGCCGCAGGCTCCCGTCTGATCCAAAACTTTTTGGAGATGTAATTGAGATGATCATTCCTGCTTTAGATTTAATTGATGGTAATGTTGTTCGCCTACACCAAGGAGACTATGCCAAGCAAACGGCATACGGTAATGATCCTCTCCCTCGCCTGCAACAATATGAGCAAGAAGGGGCGAAATTACTGCATTTAGTCGATTTAACGGGAGCCAAAGACCCACAAAAACGCCAAATTTCCCTACTCAAAAAATTATTAGCTGGCGTTTGTGTTCCTGTACAAGTTGGCGGTGGTATCCGCACTGAAGAAGACGTAAAAGCGCTGTTAGACGCGGGAGCGACGCGAGTGGTTATTGGCTCAACCGCGGTCAAGCAACCCGAATTAGTGAAAACTTGGTTTGAACGTTACGGCGGTGAAGCTATCGTGCTTGCTCTGGATGTTCGTATCAATCAACAAGGCGTTAAAGAAATTGCCATCAGTGGCTGGCAAGAGAATTCAAACCTTTCTCTGGAACAGGCCATTGAGATGTATCAGCCATACGGGCTAAAACACGTTTTATGTACCGATATTTCGAAAGATGGCACCTTGGCGGGTTCCAATGTCAACTTATATCGTGAAATCAGTCAAAAATACCCTGATATTGCTTTTCAAGCTTCAGGGGGTATTGGCTCTTTAGCTGATATCGCCGCTATTCCATCATCAGGAGCGGCAGGCGTGATTGTTGGTCGCGCCCTACTTGAAGGTAAATTCACTGTCGCGGAGGCAATCGCATGTTGGCAAAACGCATAATTCCTTGTCTGGATGTTCGTGATGGGCAAGTGGTTAAAGGTGTTCAATTCCGTAATCATGAAATTATTGGTGATATCGTGCCGCTCGCCCAGCGTTATGCCCAAGAAGGGGCAGATGAATTAGTTTTTTATGATATTACTGCATCATCTGACGGCCGTGTGGTCGATAAGAGTTGGGTTTCCAAAGTCGCCGAAGTCATTGATATCCCGTTTTGCGTGGCTGGTGGTATTAAAAGTGTCGAAGATGCAGCACAAATCCTGTCATTTGGCGCAGATAAAATTTCCATTAACTCACCTGCATTGTCTGATCCAACCTTAATTAGCCGTCTCGCTGAGCGCTTTGGTGTTCAATGTATTGTGGTTGGTATCGACACTTGGTTTGACCATGACAGCGGAGATTATCTGGTTTATCAATTTACTGGGGATGAAAAGCGCACCACACAAACCCGCTGGAAAACCTTAGATTGGGTTAAAGAGGTTCAACAACGCGGTGCTGGCGAAATCGTTCTAAACATGATGAACCAAGACGGTGTACGCCAAGGCTATGATCTGCTACAACTGAAAAAAGTCCGCGAAATCTGCCAAGTGCCTTTAATTGCCTCTGGTGGCGCGGGTGAAAAAGTACACTTCCTTGATGCTTTTTGCGATGCAAACGTTGATGGCGCACTTGCTGCTTCTGTGTTCCATAAGCAAATCATCAATATCGGTGAATTAAAGCAATACCTTGCAGAAAATGGAGTTCAAATTAGAGTATGTTAACCACAGAACAATGTCACCAACTTGCTTGGCAAAAAGTCGATGGGCTAATGCCTGTTGTTGTACAACACGCCACCTCTGGTGATGTACTAATGTTGGGTTATATGAACCCTGAAGCCTTACAAACCACCTTAGAGAGTGGCAAGGTCACTTTTTATTCAAGAACCAAACAGCGCCTATGGACCAAAGGGGAAACGTCTGGCCATTTTCTCAATTTGGTAGATATCTATCCAGACTGTGACAGCGATACCCTGCTCGCCTTAGTACAACCTATTGGACCAACTTGTCACAAGGGCACTGAAAGCTGTTTTGCTCCAGCCCAAAGTGATTGGGGCTTCTTATTTGAACTGGAAACCTTACTAAAATCACGTAAAACAGCAGATCCTGAAAGCTCTTACACCGCGCGTTTATATGCTAGTGGAACTAAACGTATCGCTCAAAAAGTGGGAGAAGAAGGGGTTGAGACCGCACTAGCTGCCACCGTGAATGATCGTGCTGAACTCACGAATGAAGCCGCAGATCTGATGTATCACTTGCTGGTACTCTTACAAGACCAAGATCTTGATTTAAGCACTATCATCAAACGACTGAAAGAGCGCCATCAATAATAATACGGTAGCCTGCTTAAGGTGGGCTACCCAATATAAAAAAGGTGAACTGATTATTGTTCGTCGACCTAAGCCCTCCTATTATCTTACCTATAAATGACTGTTTAGCTAATTGAGTCAATCAATTCAAGTGAAAGCCTATTTTAATAAAAATGCTATTTAGGCAATGATTTCGCTATTAACTTAAAAACACGCTCATTGCTTCTTTCAATTTTCAGATAATATCCATGGTATTTAGCTTGTTATCTAATTTTGCTACTATCTCAACTGTTTATTTTTATAAAAAAGGAACCGTCGTGTCAGAAAGCCCTATTTTTATTCAATTAACCCAGTTACTTGATAAACATAATGCCAGATACCGTGTGATGGAACACCCAACCGCAGGTAAATCTGAGGAAGTCGCTAAAGTACGAGGAACCCAATTAGGTCAAGGTGCAAAAGGTCTGGTATGCCATGTCAAAGGAAATGGGATCCGCCAACATGTTTTAGCTATTCTTCCTGCGGATAAACAGGCTGATTTAAGCAAAATAGCCCATGCCATTGGCGGAACGCGAGCCTCATTAGCGAGTCCAAAAGAAGTGGATGATTTAACCCAATGTGTATTTGGCGCCATTCCTCCTTTTAGCTTCCACCCCTCGCTAAAATTAATTGCTGATCCTTATTTATTTGCCCGTTTTGAAGAATTAGCCTTTAATGCTGGCACACTTGAACGCTCAGTTATCCTCAATACCGAAGACTATCGGCGTATTGCTAATCCCACGCTAGTTAGTTTTATTCGTGATAGTGAAACAACGTAAAATAACTTGATTTTAAGTAAAATAGGTCTCGCGCTTTTATGCGGCTGCTACACTTAGTAATAACTGTTGTTCAGTATAAAGGAGAATATCATGAGTTTATTCGACAAAGCAGAAAACAGAGCAAGAGAAGCCGCTGGCACGGCGCAGCAAGCCTATGGTGAAGTCACCGACTCTACAGAACATCAAATTAAAGGTGCCGTTAAAAAATGTGCGGCTCAAGGCTGTGATACCTTAAATTCCGCTGTGGATAGCGTAAAAAGCCATCCACTTGCCGCAGCCACTATCGCTGCCGGAGTCGGCTTTATATTTGGTTACTTAGCCAGCAAGAAGTAAATTTATATTATGCGATAAAGGGAATGACATATCATCATTCCCTATCGGTCATTGTTATGATTTGTTTTGATATTCCAACAATGCCGCTTTTAATGCGGCCAAATCAGAATGACATAAATGAGGTTTTAACGCATTGAATTGCTCTTCAGGCCAATCATAAATTCTCAATGCGAGCAGCTCACTAATAATTTCAGGCGAAAAACGGTATCCAATCTGTTTCGCTGGATTGCCCCCAACAATGCTATATGGCGCCACATTTTTTACCACAACACTATTGGCGGCAATAACAGCGCCTTCACCGATATGAACGCCGGGCATGATGAATGCTCGCATACCAATCCATGCGCCATCACCAATTATCGTATCTCCCTTCCCTACATAGGCTTCATTAATATGCTCAATAAAAGGATACAGGCAAAACCAGTCCATTCGATGAGTGTGATTTCCTCCCATCAAAATCACGGCTTCACTGCCGATACAGACATAATCGCCAATATAGAGTTGATCGACTTGCCAAGGAAGTTGCCAGTCACGACTCCCTTCATCTCCTTGTAGGTAACGAACAACGGAGGCTTCAAAGCCATTATCCCAACAGTCACTGTAATAACTGTGACGCCCTTTAATATGGATATTGGGGTTTTGGACAACTTCGTGTAATAGTTGATATTTTGACCAATGCTTTTGATTCATGGTAACAATCCTCGTCGTAAAATTATTATTACCATAGAACGCTGTCTATGGTGATGTATTCGCGCTCAAAAACACATCACCTTTAGCAACCCTTGGCTGTTTTAATAAGGGATTTATCATTTATGCTGCCTCATTCTGTGCGGCTAATTTTAAGCTGACATTCCTTGCCACCAGCGCAATGATACAGCCTAACAACATTAAAATAGCTAGCGCCCACTTTGCTGGTAAGAAGGCATTAATCGCCAATAAACTTAACCCCGCACCAACCGCCATTTGAATAAACCCGACCAGTGCAGAGGCTGTTCCAGCCTCTTTTTCAAAAGGTTCTAACGCGTAACTGGTTGCGGTTCCCATCATAAAAGCGAGTCCTGTACAGGCACAAGCAACAGGTAACATATAGACTAACCAATGGTTTTGTAACGCATAGGGCAGTAACATTAAGCCTAATACGAGGCCTAAACACCCGATCCCCATAAATAAGCTACCTGCTTTTAAGCAATTAGGGCGACCAATTTTCGGGATATAGTGGTTAGCAATATAGCTAGCAAACATGATCCAAAAACCATTTGCCCCAAACACAAGCGAAAATTCTAGCGGGGTTAGCTTTGAATCCCCCATTAACACGCTCGGTGCAAAGGAGACATAAGTCAGTACCATTCCCATACTACCCGCATTAACCAATGCAAAAATCATAAAATACTTATTACGCAAAATGTGCAGATAATGGTTAAGTTGCAGTTTTTTCACATGTTGCAAACTTGCAGGGCGAGTTTCAGGTAAAAAAGCTATCACCAATACTAAGAGCAGTAATGCATAGAGGGCAAGGAACCAAAAAGGTGCGCGCCATCCCCAATATTCTGCCAAAAAGCCACCTAATAGCGGAGCAAGCGCTGGCACAATGTTTAATGTGCCATTCAGGAAGCCAAATGCACGCGCCGCTTCTGTACCATTTAAACGGTCTCGCACCCCACTAAAAGCAACTACACCTGTGCAGCAGACCGCGACGCCTTGCAGCACTCGCGCAGCAATAAAGATCTCCACCGCAGTGGATAATGCTGCAACTGTCGACCCGATGATATAAATTAAGATCCCTATGATGGCGATAGGTTTACGTCCATATCGATCAATTAAAGGCCCTGAGACCAACTGCCCTATACCAAAAATTAAAATAAACAGCGCGATTGTTGATTGTATCAGTGACTCTGGGGAGCCAAGGGCAATCGCAATAGCAGGGATTGTCGGTAAATATAGGTCAATCGCCAGTGGGCTAAGTAGTACGAGTAACAGTAACAGGACAAGGAACTTTCGCATAAATAGAATTCTTAGTGAACAATCATCAAATGATCAATCTAGGCTTTGCAGTGAAGCTTTCTCAGCCTAATAATAAAAATGAACTGATAATTCTATCAGTAGAATCAATCAAAGCGATACCCGATTTTCTTGTCCGAATATCTTTCAGCATAAAAAACTCACCGTTAAGTAAATTTAACGCTTGAATGCAGAGTACAGATGCTCTGTTAGGCAGCTTATGATCCTCTAACTATCACTAAGTAAACGAGTATTTTAGACTAAGCGAATGAACAGCGTCGTATCAGTCACTCCCCGCAACGTAATAGCCAATTGATGAATACCAGTTCATTTTTTATAGTGTTATTAGTTATGGTTTGTTATTCAAAACTCTTCTCTTGCGGATCCATCAGGTAAATAATCGCTATGTATTATTCCTAGTCGAAGCCTATTTTCTCACCCTATCGTAGAGTAAGCTCACTTCAATAAAAATAGTATTATCATCAATTCAATAAGGCGATATTCTCGAGTAATGGCAATCCATGAAGTCACACCATAATTTGCATAAGCCTTCTATTCCCCTTACGCTGTCTCTTGCGAGTTCTTGTCTAATTTGTTTTAGCTGACAACCCCAGTTGATTTACCTACATTTATGACATTATCAACTTTGAGTTTTGACGAGTATTAGCATAATAAGAGAGCGAACTGAGAAATAAATACTTAAAAAATGAATAATAATCTAATTACTCAATTACAAAATTGGTATAAATCTCAATGCGATGGAATTTGGGAGCATGAATATGGATTAGACATCAGTACGTTAGACAATCCAGGCTGGCGAGTTCATATTAATGGTGAGAGTGGAAAAAATAAATCAAACCTTATTGTTAATAATAGCAATGATGATTGGTTAAATATCATTACAACTGATAAAGAATTTAAAGGCTATGGAAGCCCACAAAATTTAAATATCATCTTAGATTACGCTATTAAATGGCTTAATGGGTCATAACAGTATATCTCCTTCAGCCTAGCATAATGTTTTTAATATTCATGACTTCCCCTGCCTAATAGGGGGAGTTGTATGCATAAAAAAAGGGGCTGGTTCACCAGCACCCTTCACTTATGTAACTCATTGTTTTAATGAATTACTCCATCCATTCGGTATGAAATACGCCTTCTTTATCAGTACGTTTATAAGTATGAGCACCGAAATAATCGCGCTGTGCCTGAATTAAGTTAGCAGGCAATACCGCTGAACGATAGCTATCATAATAAGAAATTGCGGCTGAGAATGTGGGTGTTGGAATACCGTTTTGTACACCATAACAAACCACATCACGTAACGCTTGCTGATATTCATCTGCGATTTGCTTAAAGTATGGCGCTAATAACAAGTTCGCAATCTGTGCGTTTTCATTGTAGGCATCTGTAATCTTTTGCAAGAACTGAGCACGAATAATACAACCAGCACGGAAAATCTTCGCGATTTCACCGTAGTTAAGATCCCAGTTATATTCGTCAGAAGCCGCTTTTAATTGCTGGAAGCCTTGAGCATAAGAGACGATTTTACCTAGGTATAACGCGCGGCGTACTTTTTCGATAAACTGTTTTTTATCACCTTCAACCGCTTTTAATGCCGGACCAGTTAACACTTTAGAAGCAGCAACACGTTGATCTTTTAGGAAAGAGATATAACGTGCGAATACCGATTCAGTGATAAGTGTTACTGGAATACCTAAATCTAAAGAGCTTTGGCTAGTCCACTTACCTGTGCCCTTGTTTGCCGCTTCATCCAAAATAACATCAACAAGATATTTGCCATCTTCATCTTTTTTCTTAAAGATATCAGCGGTGATTTCAATCAGATAGCTACTTAGTTCACCTTGGTTCCAATCTGCAAAAATCTCTGCAAGCGCTTCATTGCTTAGGTTTAAAGCACCTTTTAATAATGAATAGGCCTCAGCGATAAGTTGCATATCACCATATTCAATACCATTGTGAACCATTTTAACATAATGACCAGCACCATCTGGGCCAATATAAGTCACGCAAGGCTCACCTTCTGCTTTAGCGGCGATTTCTTTTAGAATTGGTGCAACCAGTTCATAAGCCTCTTTTTGTCCACCCGGCATGATCGATGGGCCTTTTAGTGCACCCTCTTCACCACCAGAAACCCCTGTACCGATAAAGTTAAAGCCTTGCTCTGATAGCTCACGATTACGACGGATTGTGTCTTTATATAGCGTATTGCCACCATCAATCAGGATATCGCCTTTGTCCAAATGCGGAGTCAATGCAGCAATCGTTTTATCTGTCGCTTCACCTGCTTTCACCATTAGCAGGATACGGCGTGGTTTTTCCAGAGAGTCGACAAACTCTTCAATAGTGTAGCTGGGAACTAATTTTTTCCCTGGATTTTCAGCAATAACTTCATCCGTTTTATCTTTAGAACGGTTGAAA
This sequence comes from Providencia sp. PROV261, assembly GCF_028477945.1. Taxonomy (NCBI): domain Bacteria; kingdom Pseudomonadati; phylum Pseudomonadota; class Gammaproteobacteria; order Enterobacterales; family Morganellaceae; genus Providencia; species Providencia sp. PROV261. Next base: position 150,852 of record NZ_JAMPMC010000003.1, read on the forward strand.
ATAGAGACGGAATAACCACGGCTTTCAATATTTAGCGCAAGGTTGCGCCCCATGACAGCCATACCGACAACGCCAATCTGTTGCTTTGACATGAAAAACTCCTGTCTGATTAGGACCTAAGCCAGCATTTTACTTGCTGGCAATTCTGTTAACAGGATCACATGTTAACTCAGGTTTGTTCTGGTGGGTAGTTATTGATGCAATCGATGACGCAAACGGAATATTATTTGTAGATTATCGTCTCATTAACGTGAATTTTTATTGAAATTTGAGTAAACAAACCGCATTATTCACCAGTCGGCATATGCCGTCATATCAGAAGGTAAAACAAACTGTATGGAATGGATCGCAGATCCTTCGATTTGGGCGGGGCTTGCCACCCTTATCGTTCTAGAAATCGTTCTTGGTATTGATAACCTCGTCTTTATTGCCATTTTGGCAGATAAGCTTCCGCAAAAATTGCGTGATAGGGCTCGTGTAACGGGTCTGATGCTAGCACTAGTGATGCGAGTCATTCTGCTATTTAGCTTGTCTTGGCTAATCACGCTCACCAAGCCTTTAATTACACTATTCGATCATCCATTTAGTGCCAGAGATCTGATCATGTTGGTCGGCGGTCTCTTTTTGCTATTTAAGGCAACAATGGAGCTTAATGAACGGCTAGAAGGTGGGGATGAACACGCGCATACCCAGCGGAAAACATCGAATTTCTGGGCTGTTGTGGCACAAATCATCGTCCTTGATGCAGTTTTCTCACTCGATTCGGTAATTACCGCCGTTGGGATGGTTGACCATATTGGTGTTATGGTTGCTGCTGTGACGATTGCCATGATGTTGATGATATGGGCAAGTAAGCCACTAACTGGTTTTGTTAACAACCACCCTACTATCGTTATCCTGTGTCTCAGTTTCTTGTTGATGATAGGCTTTAGCTTGGTTGCTGAAGGCTTCGGTTACTCGATACCGAAAGGCTATCTATATGCTGCGATTGGTTTCTCCATCATGATTGAAGTCTTAAATCAGTTCGCACAATTTAACCGTCGCAAATTCCTAAAAGGTAGTCGCCCATTACGTGAGCGCACAGCAGAAGCGGTGCTACGTATTCTAAGCGGTAACCATGAACGTGCGGAATTGGATGCTCATACATCGGACTTGATAGCGGATAACCAATCTGTTTTTGATCCACAAGAGCGTCAAATGATTGCCCGAGTTTTGGGAATGGCGGAACGTAATGTCGAAAGTATCATGACATCACGCCATGATGTGGAATATTTAGATATCAATAAATCAGCCAGTGAATTACTACAATTGCTGGAAAAAAATCCGCATTCACGCTTTGTAGTGATTGATGAGAACATCAGTGATGAGCCTGTTGGTGTTATCCATGTGCTTGATTTAGTTAAACAGCAGCTCAGTGGTCAACCTCTTGATTTACGTGCTCTTATTACTCAACCTCTGATCTTCCCTGAAGGCCTTTCGCTGCTAAAAGCGCTAGAGCAGTTCCGTAAAGCTCAAACACACTTTGCCTTTGTCGTCGATGAGTTTGGTACTGTTGAGGGTGTCGTCACCTTAACCGATGTAATGGAAACCATTGCTGGTAACTTACCAGATGGGGAAGAAGAAAATGATTCGCGTCATGACATCCAAAAGTTGGAGGATGGTCACTGGATTGCCAATGGTTTTATGCCATTAGAAGACCTGATCTTATTTGTTCCAATGGAATTGGATGAAAAACGTGAATACGAAACCATTGCAGGCCTATTGATGGAACATCTTCAACGTGTTCCTGAAGAAGGTGAACAAATTGAGGTGAACGGTTGTATTTTCCAACCGCTTGAGGTCAAGAACCACCGTATTAGCAAGGTGCTGATTATTCCACCTAAACAGCCTGAAGAAGATGAAGAAGAGTAATTAAGCTTCATTTAGAACCATACCGGCCAGTGAGCCGGTATTTTTTTACATAAATATTTAAAGTTGCTTTATCCGATGTCTTAAAACACAAAAATGGTAGCGTTTTTTAAAAGAATTAATTATTGAGTTGTTCAATAATTTAGGCAACTTAATAATGTTATTCGAGGTTAGAGATGAAAGTATCTAGTCAAAGCATCCATAATGTTCAATCGCAACAAAATATTCAATCGCCCCCAATTAAAGCGAATAATTCTTCTATTGCCAGCTCTACATCAAATGTTAGTAATACATCAAACCAACAACCTAAAATTGTCACAGCAGAGAAAACTGTACATGTAAAAGATGTTAAACAACTTAATACGAAAATTAAAAATAGTATTAAAAAAATTGTGAGCCAGCTAAAAACCGCTCAAAGCGGCGATGTTTTTAGTCGAAATGGTGTCAATATGAAAGATATTTCAACAACATTGTCTTCATTAAAAAATGAGATTAAATCTTACCAAACTAAATTAGATAGTTCTTCTTACAAACATCATACAAGTAAGAAAGAAACAATAACCAAGCTGAATAATTTAGTAAAAAGCACTGAAGGTAAAATTCATCTGGCGGAAAATAAATTCCAATTTGAACGCCGACAAAACAATACTATTGGATTAGATAGCCAAGAAAAAATTAATGAAAGAATAACCCAAGAAGCTAGCAGATCAAAGTATGAATAATAATGTAACTTATTGATAGTCAATAATAGATAAAGAAGAGCTCCCGCTTATAGCCGGAGTTCTTCTGATTTATAAACTATAATGCGTTCAACAAATCACTTAGCCCTTTTTGTTCTTCCTTCTTCAAAAAGTTACCTAATGCCTCTTTTGCTTGTGTCTTTAATTCGTTACGTAGCAATTTTTCGACATTCAATTGATATTGCAGATTGCTCCATCCACCATAAATACGCAGTGGAATAGTCATCGCTTGTAACTGCTGAATAAAGCGAGAATCACCGCCCCAACCTTTAGTGATTTGTACGCCCAAATTCACATCTAGGGTTTCGGCTGGTACATTTGCCCAACCTTGTCCGGTAATCGAGATGAGTGGAGACGTTGCATTCATTGAGGCAATATTGACGGTTCCTTTATTTAAACGACCATTAACGGTGAACAATTCAACTTCCGTATAATTTCCCGTATTGACCGGCGCATTAATTTTATTAGTCACCCGTGAAATAGATTGTTGGATCAATAACGGAATATTTAAGCCCGCTAAGCGTGCATTTTGTAAACTGAAACTCACAGGACCTTGCCATAAATGTTTCACGGCATAATCATCATAACCAGGCCCCGATAAATCCGCATTGATAGTCACAATACCGCTCAATTTTTCGGGCATATTAAATGCCTTTAATAACGGCGTTAAATTAATATTTTGGATATTAGGCTTCGCCATGACTTGCGCGGGGATCGCAGCATAATTAATGGTCACAGGCAGTGAGAATAGTCCCCCAAACGCCTTCCCTTCTAACTGAGAAATGACTAATTGAGGCGCTTGATTTTGTGCTGCAAGTTTTACTGCGCTTACCTCCATTCCACGATAAATCAAATTATCGATATTGAGATCAATATTGGCAGTAAAGGATTTTAAATTCGATAAATCATATTTTTGGGTTTCTTTCCCAGAAATAACAGGTTTAACCCCCACTCGAGCAGGATTATCGGACTCATTCGCATTATGGGAGCCTGCATTTGTATGCGGTGTACCCAGTAATTTATCTAAATTTAAGCGATGAGAAGATAACTGAACACGAACATCAGGGATATTGCCTAATTGTGCTGCGATTTTACCGGTTAATTCACTTTCATTCGCCTTAATGACAATGTTATTTAAACTGGCTGTCGCAACATTCTCTTTAATGTAAGCAAAATCACTGGTGAATTGACCCGTTATGCCACCTTCAGGCAAATCAACACCTGTAAAGGTGTAATCAAATTGAGTTAATTGCCCACTAATTTGATGTGAAAGCTGGGAGAGATCAAGCTCTGCTCGCGCATCAAAGCGCAGCTCCTGCTGGTTTTTATTTAAATTACCGCTGAATTTAGCCGTAATTTTTCGCTCATCATTTTTCTTTAAGGAAAGGTTGATATTGCGTAAGTTGTACTCATCATTCTGAGTTTTCCAGATCACTAAACTATTTGATACTTCAACTTTTTCAATATCCAATAGCCATTGGCTCTTCTCCGTAGAGCTTGGTGTTTGCTTGTTACCTGCTGGCGCAATCGGTGAGTTAGCATCAGTTTGAGCTTCGCTTTCTGGTGTATGACGAATGACTGCACCGTCTAAAACAATTTGTTCAACAGATAAACGATGAGAAAGCAAAGGCCACAATTCTACGTCAAGGCGCATATTTTCAGCGCTCAAGACAGGTTGGCTTGCATTAGGTGCGGTGACCGAAACAGGTCCTGTAATAATGCTAAGGGTCGGCCAAACATGCCAACGCATATCGCCTTTAAAATCGAGCTGATAGCCGCTCTTTTTCTCGACTTGCTCCACAAGATACTGTCTAAAGTCGTTTGGATTCACTAACATGACCAACGCTGTTAGCCCAACTACAATCACGACTAGCAAGATGACCAGTGTCGTCAGAAATCGTTTCATTCTTCCCTCACTCAAGTTATGTCTGCTACGCCACACAAAAGGCTCACACTACACCTATCCCTGCACAATATGCGGAATTACCTCAAATTAAACATAAAGATAATTCCGCAATACTTCTCGTTATCAATCTTCACTGATACGACTACCGACCGCCCCTTGCTGATTTTTATATTTTGCATCTTGTCGGCTATTATAAGGACGATCTGCGCTGCCAGATAATGGCTCAAAACTTAAAGCGCCAATCACCATACCAGGGCGCAGGGCCAATGGGAGTTTACCTGAATTATAAAACTCTAACACAATTTGCCCACACCAACCGGGGTCGATTCGATGAGCAGTAACATGCACCATTAACCCCAATCGTGCTAACGATGAACGCCCATCTAACCACCCCACTAGGTTATCAGGCAGGGTAACAGACTCGAGAGTGACTGCAAGTGCTAATTCCCCTGGATGGAGGAAAAAAGGCTCATTGTCTTTGAGAATTATTTCATCACTCATGACACGGTCAAGCGCCGCATTAACTTCATCTTTCGGGCCACTTAGGTCAATAAAGGCTGCGGTATGCCCACGGAAAACGCGGAATTGGTTTCCTAGGCGCACATCCGCCGTTGCTCCATTGATCCGTTCAATAGGTGGACGTGGGCTAATGACTAATTTTCCCTCATCCATCCATTGAATAATATCGCGGTCACAAAGACGCATGATGGTATCCCCCCTTTCATTATTTTCCATCGCCAGACTGTCTAATGCTGTTTAGTCTTGGCAAAATTCGCCGATTTTCGCTTTTAAGATATCAATGGCAACGCGGTTTTTACCGCCACGAGGCACAATAATATCGGCATACTGTTTTGACGGTTCAATAAACTGTAAAAACATCGGACGAACGGTTCTATTATATTGTTCAATCACAGAATCCAGCGTTCTGCCTCTCTCATTTACATCACGTTTTATCCGTCGCATCAAGCAAATATCAAGCGGAGTATCGACAAAGATCGAAAAATCCATCTCTTCACGTAAACGTTTATCTGTTAGTAGCAAGATCCCTTCGATAATAATAACTTTTTTAGGTTTGAAGTGAATGCTGGTTTCTTTGCGTGTGTGAGCGACATAGTCGTATTGAGGAATTTCTACTGATTTACCGCTTTTGAGCGCTTTGAGGTGTTGATACAGCAAGCTGTGATCCATGGAATTTGGGTGGTCATAATTGACTTTTAACCGCTCTTCCATTGGTATATCTCTTTGATCTTTATAGTAGCAGTCTTCTGGTATAACACCGATATTATGATCACCAACCTTTTCCCGTAACTCTCGATATAACGTACTCGCGATAAGGCTTTTTCCGGATGCAGAAGCTCCTGATATACCAACAATGGTACAGTGATGCGCTATGTCAGTCATAAAATGATAACCTGGTTAAATAAATCTGAAATGAAATGCATGACTTCATATTGATGAAGTTATGGTTGCCGGAATTATAGGAGTTAATGGCGTGAGGTTCCAGCTTCACAAAGCAAACTCGCTAAAAAAACACTAAATAATAAGAAGAAATATCCATAAAAGGGGAATTCAATTGCGGTTAGATCCCTGTTATCGGCATGCCGTTATTTATCAACCTACAGCAGGCACAATTAAAACGTTTTACGCCCTTCTCCCTCTAAGATAGTTATTATCCGTTATTTTTCGCTCATCGTTTTTAAGGGAAGGTTGATGTTACGTAATATTATACTCATCATTCTGAGTTTTCCTGAGCGCTAAACTATTTGATGCTTCAACTTTTTCAATACCATTGACTCTTCTCTATAGAGTTTGGTGTTTGTTACCCATTGGCGCAATCAGTGGGTTAACATCCATTTGAGTTTCACTTTCTGGCGTATGATGAACGACGGCATCGTTTAAAAACAATTTGTTCAATGGATAAACGATAGAGATAAACGATAAGAAAGCAAAGGCCATAATTCTACGTCAAGACGCATATTTCAGCGTTCAAGACAGGTTGGCTTGCATTAAGAGCGGTGTTCGAAGCAAGTCCTGTCATCATACTAGGGGTCGACCAGACATGCCAACGCTGTTGGCCTAACTATAATCACGACTAGCAAGATGACCAGTTCCGTCAGAAATCATTTCATTTTTTATCTGCTACGCACCACAAAAACTCACACAATACTAATTTCTGCACAATAGGCGGAATTACCTCAAATTAACATAAAGATAATTCCGCAATACTTTTCTTATCAATCTTCACTGATACGATGACCTACCATTCCTTGATGATTTTAATATTACACATCTTGTCGGCTATTATAAGGGCGGTCTGCACTACCAGATAATGGCTCAAAACTTAAAGTGCCAAACACCGTCGAAGAACGTAGGATCAATGGAAGTCTCCCTGCATTATAAAACTCTAGCTCAACGTACCCACTCCAACCGGGGTCAAGTCGTTGAGGATTAATATGCACCATTAACCCCAATCGTGATAATGATGAACGCGCTTCTATCCACCCCACCAGATTATCAGGCAGGGTAATAGACTCGAGAGTGATTGCAAGTGCTAATTGTCCAGGATAGAGGTAAAAAGGCTCATAGGCTTTGAGATGTATTATATCACTCATGACTCCTCTAATTCCCCTACTAAGAACATCATCCGGCTCACTCAGGTCAATAGTAGTTGAAGTATATCCATGGAAAATGAAATATTCGCATGATAGGTGCACATCCACAGTTGCTCCATTGATCTGTTCAATAGATGGACGTGGGTTAATCACTAATTTTCCTTCATCCATCAATTGAATAATATCGCGGTCACAAAGACGCATAATTGTATCCCCCTTTCATTATTTTCCATGCCAAAACAGTCTAACGCTGTTTAGTCTTGCAAAATTTACCGATTTTCGCTTTTAACGCGGTTTTTACCATCACGAAGCTCGGTAATATCGGCATACTGTTTTGGCGGTTCAATAAACTGCAAAAACATCAGGTGAAACGGCTCTATTGCATCATTCAATCGCACAATAAAAACATATTCCTTTTTATTATAGTACGTTTATCCGTTTTATCCCTTTTATCAAACAAGTACCGACAAGATCGAAAAATCTCTCTCTTCATATAAACGTTTATCTGTCAGTAGCAAGACCCCTTCGATACCAACTTTGTTAGGTTTGAAGTAAATGCTGGTTTCTTTGTATGTATAAGCGACATAGTCGTATTGAAGAATTTCTACTGATTTACCGCTTTTGGATGCTTTGAGGTATTGATGCCGCAAGCTGTGATCCATGAAATTTGCGTGGTTATAATTGACTTTTAACCGCTCTTCCAATTGGTCTATCTCGTTAATCTTTATGTTCGAAGGCTAATAGCTCAATTGGGTCTCATCGTTACTCAACGTATCGTTTATAAAATGGCTACCAAACGCAAACACAGTGATGCCGTGGCGGATAATTTGCTGAATCAAAATTTTAATCTTGTAGCCCCTAATGAAGTCTGGGCAGGTAATTTACCTTAAGGAAAGGCACTTGGTGCTGCCACAAAAAAACGCCCCAGAGAAAGAGGCGCATCAGATTATGGGTATGTAATCAATCACTGTGAAGATTATGCTTTTATAAATGATTGCACGGTGGTCACTGTCAGTCGGGTCAGTGCGGAGTAAAATGGACTATTTCCGTGCGTGTCCAGACGCTGCGAATAACGCGGTAGCCAACTCATCAGGTGCTGACTGAGCAGTGTATTAACCGCCACCTCTCGCATTTCAGATGCCAGTACCGCCGCCTGAAATAAAATCAGCCCGATGTGATCAGCGGGTTCCGGATACGGGGTATTTAGTTTTAGCCGCTCCTGTTTTAGAAAAGCGCTCAGCGCAAGAGTCGAATCCCCCTGCAACAATCCTTCCGCATCAAGATACACCGAGCCCCAAGGTGGCGCCGGTAACGTCCCAGGCCCGACGAACAGAGATTGCCATGCCGATTTCAGTACCTCCGCCCCCTCTGCGGCCGTGCGGCTCAGTTGCATGCAGAGTGTACTATCCACCTCACACGGCCACTGCTGGGCAAATCCCGGCAGGGTAAACAGACGCATCGCCATCCGGTTGCTGTCATCATCCGGCGGGAACAGATAGCAGATCCCCAGTACATTAAACGCGGCCGCATAGTGAGCTGTCTTATTCATTACATCTCCCTTCAGATATGAATATAATAGAACACATAACGCAACATAAATTCTGCCGCAATAGTCAGTAAACAGCCGGTGATAAACCCGCCGCAGACCGATACGCCGTTGTGTGCTTTTTTCTGCGCTCGAACAAGAGATATACAGCAGAGTGCCACACCAATTGTGGCTGCCGCTAGGACACCAATCCGCAGCTCGGCGATACTGTCATACGCATCAATCGGTGACAGCGGAAATGTAATGGATTTGTGAGTCAACTGTGTGAGGGTCAGGTAATGCTCATAAAATGGCTGATACAGCAGACGACCAGCTAGGCTTACCACCATCATCCCCCACAACAGCCACAGCTGTGATAATGACAATGTATCAGCGGGCAGCGCAATCCCAACTCTGTGTCCGGTTTTCTCAACTATCACCACCAGCAGAATAAACAGCACTGCACCAAGTGTCAGCGTCGTACCGTAAAACATCAGATAGGTATTGATATCATTCCAAGTCAGAATCGAGGTATAACGGTAAATCGATGCCATACAGAAGATATCGAACAGCCCGATCGCCATCGCTCCACCATATAACAGAAAAGAAAATTTGCCCGTCTTCCACAACCAGAGAAAACTGATACCCAATACGCCAACAAATGATGCGGTAACCACTACTTCACGGCTAAGCCAAGCACTGAATACATTATTAATGGCATTCGGCGCATTGAGTGGCACGCCGAGGTGAGTAATTGATGCAACAGATCCCATACCCGCAATACCGCAGATAATAAAAATCATCAGCATCATAAAACGCTTAAAGCTGTCTGTCGGGAGGCGATGGCTGAAATGCATGGCAAATACCCCACTCACAACGCACAGCCCCACCGCCGCATTCATCATGTAAGTGAAAATTAAAAGTGACCACTCATTCATTTTTCTTTTCTCTCACTGTTCATATCATCAAAGTTCGCGCCCCAGTGCGGGTTAATCACCAGATTCGGATGAGTTATTGACGGATCTGGTAGCCCAGTCACGTAATCAAGGTCGCCGTATTTCGCCCTCAGTTCGTCTATTGGGCCGAACTGAATCGCCCCGAGTGGACAGGTGCTAACGCATACTGGCTGTTCACCTTTTTGTTGAAGATCGATACAAAAATCGCATTTCGACATCTGCTTTGTTTCCGGATTCATCTGCGGCGCGCCGTACGGACACGACCACGCACAGGCACCACAGCCAACACATTTATCAGTATTGACCATCACAATGCCATCCCCTTCGCGTTTATGCATCGCAGTTGTCGGACAGTTGCGCACACAGATCGGGTCTTTACAGTGATTACAGGAAATAGAAAGCGTATAGGCGAACACGTTATTAATCAGTGCGCCGTTTTGATTGCGGCTATACCCGCCGCCGGTCATTTCATACACCCGACGGAAGCGGCGGCCGACATCAAGATTATTTTTGTCCTTGCACGCTACCTGACACGCTTTACAACCGGAGCAACGGGCGGAGTCAATATAAAAACCTAACTGTTTGCTGCTGACTGCCGGATAAACGATGAATTTGCTCATGCTTTTTCCACCTCAACCAATAATGTTTGGTGCGCATTGCCGTGGGCGAGCGCGGTACGGCGTGACGAGGTGAGCACGTTGGCACATCCGCCCTGATCAATGCCATTGTTGTCCGGCAGCCACCAAGCTCCGGCTTGTAATGCAACCACACCGGGCATAATGCGCTGTGTGATTTTTACAGGGATCATGGTGATACCGCGATCGTTATGTACTTTCACTTTTTCACCGTCACTGATACCGCGATCCGCCGCATCAAATGGATTAATCCACAGCTCCTGCCGCTGCACTTCTTGCAACCACGGGTTAGCGAACTGCGTGGAGTTCGCGCGGTTGCGGCCTTTCCAAGTGATCAGCTGTAACGGGTATTTCGCGGTAAGGCTATCTTCCGGTCCTTCGATGGCTGGAACATAATGAGATAGTGCGGGAATGTCCGGATTGTGCATGTCATACAGGCGTTTGGAGAAAATCTCGATTTTGCCGGACGGAGTCGGGAACGGGTTGTTCTCAAAATCCTGAATATTTTTTTCAAAAGCCACATTTTGGGTATGCGGACGATGAGTTAATAAATGACGGCGTTTTATCAGCAGCTCATCAAACGTCGGAATATTATCTTCTGGGCGCTTTTGTGCTGCATCATTGACGAGGAATTCTATCCAGTCACGATCTGTCTCATGCCCTTCGGTGAATGCATCACGAACCCCCAGTTTTTCCGCCACGTCGCACAGCCAGTCGTAATCGGTACGACGTTCAAATTCCGGTTCAATTGCTTTTTCAGATAGGATCAGGTAATCGCCATAACTCCAAGTGCCACCGATATTCCAGCGTTCCAAAAAACTGGTTTCCGGCAGTAGCAGATCCGCATATTTCGCACTCGGGGTAAGATAGAGATCGCTACAGACAATAAATTCGACTTTCGATTCATCCTCCAGCACTTTTGCGGCATGGAGAATATCGGTATTTTGGTTGGTCAAATAGTTACCCGCCATTGAGAAAATCATTTTGATTTCGGTGTCGAGTTTGTCTGCATTTTTCAGTCCGTTATCCGGCGTGACCAGATTTTTGTCCTCACACGCCTGCACCCAGTTGGTGATGTTGATTTTGGCTTTTACTGGGTTATCAAACAGCTTTGGTCCGGCGATGGTTTTGCGCAGTTCCGGATTCAGTGCCATGCCGTAACCTGCCGCCCAGCCGCCGCGCACGCCGACATTACCAGTGATGGTTGCCAGCAGCGTTGCACCGCGCGCACTGCGTTCACCGCAGATATGACGCTGTGGTCCCCAGCCCTGCATCAGCACCGCCGGTTTGGTTGTGGCATATTCACGCGCCAGCTGACGGATAGTTTCCGCCGGAACTTTAGTGATTCTCTCTGCCCATTCTGGGGTTTTGGCTATGCCGTCTTTTTTACCCGTTAGATAGGCCACCAGTGATTCATTATCCGCTACACCTTCCGGCATCTGCTCTTCGCTGAAACCCAGCGTGTATTTATCAATAAACGCCTGATCATGTAGATTTTCTGTGACGATGACATACATCATCGCATCCATCATGGCGTTATCTGTCGTCGGCAGGATCGGGATCCATTGATCAGCCAATGAGGAGGCGGTATCGGAATAGCGCGGATCGACCACAATAAACCGAGTGCCGTTCTTTTTCATCTTCTGGAAATAGTGGTTACTGTGCCCGAAAATAGTTTCGTTCGGGTTATGCCCCCACAGGATCACCAGTGGGGTATTTTCTAGGGTATCAAGTGTGCTGCCGCTGGCGGCGGTGCCGTAGGTATACGGCGTGGCTGCCATGGTGTTACCGTTACTGACGGAATGGTAGTTTTCCAGAAACCCGCCCGTCAGATTAAACAGACGACGCAGCATATTCGCACCGGAAAAAATCCCGCCGGTCACGCCTGTACTCAGGCTAACAAACCGTGACGCAGGGCCGTATTTGTCACTGATACGTTGCCATTCTGCGGCGATCAGGCTGGTTGCTTCTTGCCAGCTGATGCGCTCAAAACGCCCTTCACCGCGCTTACCGACCCGCTTCATCGGGTATTTCAGGCGGTCTGGGTGATAAATAAATTTCCGGTAACCACGTCCGCGCACACAAGCCCGCATGATCGGCATATCTTCATTCAGTTCCGCATCCGGTCGGGTACTGATGCGGATGGCTTTTCCGTCTTTGATATGTGCCCGGATATCACATTTCCCACCGCAGTCAAAACTGCTGCATGTCGGTACAATGCGAACCCCGTCATCCGTTTGATGAACAGGAATCTGTGTAGGATCGGACGGAACGGATGCAATACTTTCGGATGCCAGAAACGGCACCGCAGATAATACAGAACTGGCCTGTATGAAACGGCGTCGGCTTATTTCGCCGAGAGTGCCGGATTTTTCATTATCGTGACCGGATTGATGACTCATAATGGATTTACCCTGAGTGAGAAATACAGTGCGGCATTTAAAAATCAGGAAATAATAAATATTATTTAATTTCAAATGACCGGAAATAACATTACGCCACCGGCAATCGCTTAATAGCCGGTAATAATTAAAGTCTGTATAAACAGAATGGCGGCAGCAAAATAGTAATGGATTAATATATTGCCGCCATGCGAAAATCAGACAACGGCATTTGAATTCCGGCCTGATCCCTGCTCCTGTTAACTGAACGTTTTATATTTGTTGCCGTAAAAATACAGATATGGCACTCAGTTCTGTTATTGCCATAAAAGACCTGTTTTACGGTAACAGGATCTGATATAACACCCTCTAATTTTTCTTTCCGTTAGATAGGGAGCGCGGCCTTCATGAGAAATATTCCGTTAAAAAGCGTGGATAATATCGCGCGGGATGTCATTGCTCTCGGTACAGATTATTTGCCCGATACCCTACTGGAATACCACGCGCACCGTCGGGCACAATTTTTATATCCGGCCACCGGACTGATTGAAATCAGCACCGCAGACGGTGAATGGGTGATCCCACCTTCCTGCGGAGTGTGGATCCCAGAACAGGTCGCCCATGAAACTCGGATGCTGAATGTCAGCACACGCAGTTTGTATATCGAACCAGCAGCAAAGCCGCGCCACGCCGTCAGTTGTGAGGTGGTGAGTGTCTCTCCGCTGCTGCGTCAGTTACTGCTGGAAGCAGTGGACATCCCTGCGGAGTATGATATTCAGGGGCGTGACGGGGTGCTGATGCAGCTGATTCTTTGCGAACTGGCACGTATGCCCCCACTGCCGTTTTTCGCCCCGATCCCGCGAGATGAAAAGCTCGGCCGCCTCTGCCGTGAGTTTATGCGCAAACCGGTTATTACTTCGCAACCGGGGGAGTGGGCAGAACAGCTGCACAAAAGCGAGCGCTCCTTCAGCCGTTTCTTTCGTACCCAGACTGGCATGTCGTTTTCAGAATGGCGTCAGCAGGCATGCCTACTGAACTCGCTTTCCCATATTTTGTCCGGGAAATCGATTACCGAAGTGGCTTATGAGTTGGGTTACAACAGTGCAGGGGCATTCTCAATTATGTTTAAAAAACAGATGGGGCAATCCCCTTCTCATTTTAAAAATGACGATTCGGATATCCACCATTTTTAACTTGTTTTTTGACAAATACAAATTCAACCTTTGCCGATATTTTCCCCACGATTTTTTACAACTAAATAATAATGAGGATGCGCTCAATTTTAGCCGCAGATGGTTATTTAAGGTTTGTGCCATTGGGCGCGGTGGATGTTAGAGATATGTCTGTGTTATCAAGGAAACTTGTGCAGAACACTCTTCTGGTATAACCCCGATAACTAAAAAAACACTAAATATTAAGAAGAAATAGCCTGAAAGGGGAATTCGATTGCGGTTAGATCCCTGCTGTAGGCATGCCGTTATTTATCAACCTACAGCAGGCACAATTAAAACGTTTTACGCCCTTCTAAGGCAGCAATACGATTTTCAATCGAAGGATGGGTCGAAAACACGGAATCCCCCTTATTAAAAATATAGGCCGCACTACGATAAGCATCTCCAATACTCGAATGATCATAGTCTGTTTTCTCATGCTGACCGGAGATTTTTCGTAAGGCGCTGATCATTGCTTGGTTATCGGTTGTTAAATCAACGGCTGCCGCATCTGCCATATATTCGCGCGTTCGTGAAAGATAAAAATAGAGAATTTGCGTTATCCACGGCAGAATAAAATTAAGCGCTAATAAAACCACCTGTGCTTTATTGGATGCACTATTTCGGCTACGTCCTGCCGTACGAATAAAAATTTGGCTAACTATGTTTGTGATGGTCAAAATCACATTCGCCAAGATACCAACATACAGTGTCAATTTAGAATCGCCGTGAATAATATGGCCAACTTCATGTGCCATCACCGCCTGAATTTCATGGCGATTGAGCGTTTGTAATAAACCACGCGTAACACCAACCAACGCATTTTTAGCACTCCAACCCGCAGCAAAAGCATTTGGCTCGTCGCTATCTAAAATATACAAACGCGGCACATAACGTAAAGTCGCACTTAAACTTAGCTCTTCTAATATATTATAAAGCTGCTTTTCTTCCGCGGTACTGGCATTTTCCGCAGTAATCTCTTTAGCATTCATACCCGCTAACATCATTTTGTGTCCGCGAAAATGAATATAAATTAATCCTAAAAAAGTAAGTCCTAAAATAATTAATGTAGCAACGGGAAAGCGTTTAAAGGTCGCAAATGCCAGCATATTTTCAAAAAAACCACCCCACTCATCAGGATGTGTCGCTGTATCCACTAATAATCCAACAATCAGCATAATGAAGATATAACTCACCACGACTAATCGTGTACGGATATTGTTTTTGCGTATGACGTTTCTATAATCCATAACACTATACCCTGCCTAACTTTTCAGGGAGCATAAGGCTCCCTGATAAATACAATGGATTTGTTATCGTTAATCAAAGTTAATACGGCGGGACTCTTCACTTTTTATGGCTTCTTCATCAAGACGCCAATAATCTTTATCAATTTTTAAACTCGGAATGAGGTTAACGATAAAAACGGCTGGCATTGAGGCAATATAGGCTTTATACGCTTCCAATGCTCGGTTATAACCGCGTTTGGCAAATGACAGTTTATTTTCAGAGGAGACGATCTCCTCTTGCAAATTAGCCATGATGGCATCAGATTTCAGCTCAGGATACGCTTCTACTGCAACATTAATCGCACCACTAGAGACCATTTTAGACAAGGCATCTTCCGCTTCTTTCGCCTGAGCCCCTGTTGCTGTTTTCGCCTGAGTTCTTAATTCAGTAATTTTACTGAAAACTTCTGACTCATGGCTTAAATATTTTTTGACCGTTGCTAGTAAACTATCAAATACTTTTCCACGGCGGTCTAATTGTACCGAAATCTCAGTTTCACTCGATATAACAGCCTCACGCATTGCCACAATTCGGTTATAAAAGTAGATAACAATCAATACTAATACGACAATCAAAATTAAAAATTTCATAATCACCTTTTAGGCATCCGCCATAGGAAAAAAATGCAATATCAAAGCCCTAACGAGTAAGCATTAATAAAAAACAGATAGTAAACATTCTACGCTATCATAATGAAATAGAGAAATACGCAAATAACAAATAAGAAAAGTTGGAAAGGGATTGGTCGATAAGGCGTATGGTTAGTAGATTGAAATATAAGGGGCTATCCCAGAAAACTGAAATAGCCCCTTCAAATAGAGACCGATATTAAACTGCTCGGAATGAGATCTCGGTCGGGATCTTTTCCCCTTCCCAATACATCAATGAAGAGATATTTGAGGCAATTTCACGGTAAATATCCGCAAATTCCCCTTCAGGATCACGCATCACAGTAGGTTGACCACGATCCAAATCTTCACGTAGAGAAATATGTAAAGGAATTTGCCCTAACAATTGCGTGTTATATTTCTCAGCGAGTCTCTCTGCGCCGCCTGTGCCAAAAATAGGTTCCACATGACCACAATTGCTACAGATATGTGCACTCATATTTTCGACGATACCAAGAACGGGTACATTGACTTTTTTGAACATCACAATCCCTTTCATTGCGTCCACCAGCGCAATATCTTGCGGCGTAGTGACAACAACAGCACCTGTAACAGGAATGTTTTGTGACAGTGTCAATTGGATATCCCCCGTTCCCGGTGGCATATCGATAACCAAATAATCTAAATCAGGCCATAAGGTATCTTGCAGCATCTGCATTAGCGCCTTACTTGCCATTGGCCCGCGCCACACCATTGCATTATCATCGGTGACTAAGTATCCAATAGAGTTTGTCGCAAGACCGTAGGCCATAATCGGAGCCATGTGCTGACCATCTGGTGAAGTTGGTCGCTCCATGGTGGTTCCCAACATATTTGGGATCGATGGGCCATAGATATCCGCATCAAGAATACCGACTTTCGCCCCTTCTTGGGCAAGTGCCAACGCTAAGTTGACAGAGGTACTGGATTTACCGACCCCACCTTTACCGGAACTGACGGCCAAAATGTTACGAACACCGTTAATACCCGGCAAATCATTTGCCCGTTTTAACGTGGTAATATCGTGACGCAATTTCCACTCAACCGCATGAGCGCCAGTCGCTTGTTTCAGTTCCGCCGTTTTTTCGCTGATCAGAGTCTGAAAAGGCCCCTTCCATACGAATGGCATAACTAGTTCAACATGCAACACATTATCCAACATTGCACAGTGATGTAATGCTTTGATAGAAATCAGATTACGCTTCAGTGTTGGGTGTGTAAATGAAGCCAAAACGGTGGAGACTTTTTCAGTCAGCAGTTCTGGATTGTTCTGCTCGGGGGATTTATCGTTCATCCCGGCTCCTTTATTTTATATTTTTAACACTATCGTTCTTTCACTGCTATTTATCATAACAGAGAACCATCAAAATAGTGACCGCCTTACTAACGAAAAGCCACTAAGAGTAAAAAATTCCTTTTTCACATAAATTACGGATTAATATTTTATTACCCTAGCCGCGAAACAATTGATCGGTTAACATCAAAGTCCCTTTTCAATAATGGAAGTAAGAAAGTTACTATGTCTCAAGTCGCGAATAAACTACTGGTAACCTGTGCGTTACCCTATGCTAACGGTTCAATCCATCTCGGTCATATTCTGGAACATATTCAGGCTGATATTTGGGTCCGTTATCAGCGAATGCGCGGCAAAGAAGTTCACTTTATCTGTGCGGACGATGCGCACGGCACACCAATCATGCTGAAGGCTCAGCAATTAGGTGTTTCTCCTGAAGATATGATTGCAGCAGTGAACAAAGAGCATCAGGACGATTTTGCTGGTTTTGCGATTAGCTACGATAACTATCACTCAACACACAGTGAAGAAAACAAACAGTTATCCGAGCTCATTTATAACAAGCTTAAAAACAACGGTTTTATCAAAAATCGCACTATTTCACAGCTTTACGATCCTGAAAAAGGCATGTTCTTACCCGATCGCTTTGTAAAAGGTACTTGCCCAACCTGTAAAGCAGAAGATCAATATGGCGATAACTGTGAGGTTTGTGGTGCGACCTATAGCCCGACAGAGCTGATTAACCCACGTTCCGTAGTTTCTGGTGCGACACCAGAGATGCGTGATACTGAGCACTTCTTCTTCGACCTGCCTGCATTTAGTGACATGCTACAAGCGTGGACTCGTTCAGGTGCCCTGCAAGAGCAAGTCGCCAACAAAATGCAAGAGTGGTTCGAATCAGGCTTACAGCAGTGGGATATTACCCGTGATGCGCCTTATTTTGGTTTTGAAATTCCAGATGCACCGGGTAAATACTTCTATGTGTGGCTAGACGCGCCAATTGGTTATATGGGGTCATTTAAAAACCTGTGTGACAAACGTGGCAATATCAATTTTGACGAATTTTGGAATAAAGATTCAAAGACCGACCTCTACCATTTTATCGGTAAAGATATTGTGTATTTCCACAGCTTATTCTGGCCTGCAATGCTTGAAGGCAGTGGTTATCGTAAGCCAACTAACCTATTTGTTCATGGCTATGTGACCGTTAACGGCGCCAAAATGTCTAAGTCTCGTGGTACCTTTATCACAGCGCGTTCTTATCTGGATCACCTAGATGCCGACTGCCTACGCTACTACTATGCCGCGAAACTTTCATCGCGTATTGATGATATCGACTTGAACTTAGAAGACTTTGTTCAACGCGTTAACAGCGATATCGTCAATAAAGTGGTTAACCTAGCATCACGTAATGCGGGCTTTATTGCAAAACGCTTTGGCGGGAAATTGTCCGATAACATCGCAGACCCAGCGCTCTATCAACAATTTATTGACGCGGCACAAATTATTGGTGACGCCTATACAAGTCGTGAATATGGTAAAGCGGTGCGCGAAATAATGGCTCTCGCCGATCTAGCTAACCGTTATGTCGACGAAAAAGCCCCTTGGGTTGTCGCTAAACAAGAAGGTAAAGATCAAGAGCTTCAAGATATCTGTTCAATGGGCATCAATTTATTCCGTGTCTTGATGACTTACTTGAAACCTATTTTACCAGGGCTGGCAAAACGTGCAGAGGCTTTCCTCAATATCGAGCTTACATGGGATTCTATCACCACGCCGTTAACTCACCACGATGTTGCGCCATTTAAGGCACTATTTACGCGTATTGAAATGGCGAAAGTCGAAGCTATGGTGGAAGCCTCTAAAGAGAGCATTAAGCCAGCTAAGGTGTTAACAGGTCCACTGGCCGATGATCCAATCCAAGAGACGATTACCTTTGATGATTTTGCCAAGATCGATCTACGCATCGCGCTTATCAAACAAGCCGACTTTGTTGAAGGCTCTGACAAGCTATTAAAACTGCAATTGGATATTGGCGGTGAAACTCGCCAAGTGTTCTCTGGTATTCGCAGTGCGTACCCTGATCCAAAAGTATTAGAAGGTCGACTGACCGTGATGGTGGCAAACTTGGCACCACGTAAAATGCGTTTTGGTCTGTCTGAAGGTATGGTGATGGCTGCAGGCCCTGGTGGTAAAGATATTTACCTGCTAAGCCCAGACAGCGGTGCTCAACCGGGTATGCAAGTAAAATAAAATAACGGTTCCCAAACGGGAAAGAGTTAATTATTAAGCGAAAAGCGGGGAATGATGAATTCTCCGCTTTTTTTATGCAGTTTTAACTGTGATCTATAGCACAATTATAAAGTTAATTGTATGATGAATACACTTAGCATAATAGGACGAGTCTCATGTCATTAAAATATGTGCTGATAACCGGATGGCAGTATTTGCGCGCTTTTGCGCTGCTTTATCTCTGTCTGATCGTTGGGAACCTGTTATCAACACTGCTTCCATTTACTGTTCCCGGTAGCATCATCGGTATGCTAATACTGTTTATGTTGCTAGCTCTACAAATTATCCCAGCCCACTGGGCGCAACCTGGTTGTTCCATTCTTCTCAAAAATATGACCTTGCTGTTTGTACCAATAGGTATCGGCATCATGAATTATTATGGTCAATTAAGTCAGCAACTGGTTCCTATTCTCGTTTCTTGTTTTATTAGCACGCTAATCGTCATGGTCGTGGTGGCTTTTAGCTCCCACTATATCCATAAAGAGCGCCAAATTGTTGGGGTTAAACCTGATGAAGTTCCCCTCCCGCCTGAAGACACTATCAGCGTGACTAGCGATACTGAACAAAATAAGGGGAATGACAAATGCTAGAACATATCTGGTGGTCGTTACCACTAACAATTATTGTGTTTTATATTGCGAGAAAATTGTCAGTAAAATTAAAACTGCCTTTATTGAATCCATTGTTAGTCGCAATCGCCATCATTGTTCCATTACTGATTTTCACCAATACGCCTTATGAACACTATTTTGCGGGAAGTAAGATCTTAAATGACTTATTGCAACCTGCTGTTGTTGCATTAGCTTTCCCTCTATACGAGCAGATGCACCAAATTCGAGCGCAATGGAAGTCATTATTGAGTATCTGTTTAGCAGGTAGCCTAGTTGCTATGTTTACAGGTACTGCAATTGCTTTATGGCTCGGCGCAACACCGGATATCGCCGCCTCTGTCTTACCGAAATCAGTCACAACGCCGATTGCTATGGCGGTTGCTGATTCCATTGGTGGGATCCCTGCTATTAGCGCCGCCTGTGTCATTTTTGTCGGGATACTAGGAGCCATGTTTGGTCACGCCTTATTTGATGCATTGCGCATTCGCACTCACGCCTCACGAGGGCTAGCAATGGGAACCGCTTCTCATGCGCTCGGTACAGCTCGATGTGCTGAAATCAACTATATTGAAGGCGCATATAGCTCTTTAGCCTTAATGACCTGCGGGGTGATTACCTCACTGCTCGCCCCCTTTGTCTTCCCTGTTATTCTTCATCTTTTCGGCTAGACTCAAAACCAATAGAGGCTTATTTGCCTCTTTTGGTTTTTACCGCGTCAAAAATTTGAGATACATCTCTCAATTATAAGATGAGTTTCATTTATTTCATTTGAAAAGTGATATTGATCACATATGGTTTAATGATTTATTACATAGAATGTAAATAAGTGATTAGGGAGGTATCTCATGCATTCAAGATTTAAGTCCGCTTGGTCTCAACTTCCAGAAAAGTTGCAAACCGCACTCAAACCCATTATTGATACGCCAGACTTTCAAGGGATGCTGAGTGCTGAACAAGTTAATCAGCTTAAAGCTGATTGTGGTTATAGTGATAGTGAATTGGCATTTTTATTATTGCCCTTCGCAGCCGCTTACGCCGTCACACCAATTTCCCACTTTAATGTCGGTGCGATTGCTCAAGGCATCAGTGGCAACCTCTATTTCGGTGCTAACATGGAATTTAGCCATGTCGCTATCGCACAAACCATCCATGCGGAACAGTGTGCCGTCACCCATGCATGGATGAAAGGTGAAAAACAGCTCACTTCCATCACCGTAAACCACACACCTTGTGGCCATTGCCGCCAGTTTATGAATGAATTACGCGGTGGCGGTAAAATCGCAATCCGTTTACCTGAGCGCCAGCCTGCAACATTACATGACTATTTACCCGATTCGTTTGGACCGGCTGATTTAGCAATCACAACGCTGTTAATGGATAGTGTTGATCACGGCTATAGCACACCAAGCCGTAATCGCTTGTTATGTGCTGCTATCGAAGCGGCAAACCAGTCTCATGCCCCTTATAGCCAATCTCACTCAGGCATTGCGCTACAGCTAAAAGATGGCTCATTATTCACGGGTCGCTATGCTGAAAACGCAGCATTTAACCCAAGCTTACCTCCTCTACAAGCCGCGTTGATTATGGTAAACATGGCAGGTAAAGACCTACACGCTATTGAGCAAGCGGTACTTGTTGAAAAACAAGATGCTATCGTTAAACAGTGGTGTATCACTGAAAATACATTGCAGGCACTAGGCTGCCAACAAAAAGAGTTAATTTATCTTAATTAATCGTTTTATCGCTGATTGCCGCCAGAGAGTATGGCGGCAATTTGTTATATAGCCCTTCTCTACTTTTTAGTGTACTGCCCAATTCGACTTAAAGATTATCAATTGATTTATACGATCTTTTAATATTTCTATAAAACCATTCTTATCAAAAATATTAATACTCACAAAGCTCGCTGCGATTAAAATAAAAAATTCGTAAGATAAAGAATAATATTTATCGCTTAGAAAAGGTTAACTCTATAATTTTTCTTATGTATATTTAACACATTGCTCTAATTGAAAACATCTTACTTAACCTACACTTTGCTTCCCTACAATTGAGCTAGATAGGCCATCCCTTCCATTTGACAAAAAGTAAGGGCTAAAAAGACCATTCCAGTGCAATTTCTTTCCATGGTGAAAAAATCGATTATATTATTTATCATATAGATAATGCTATTTAACAAATATTTTAACTCTTTGTATCAATAATCACTGTACATATTTTCTGTTTACCTTAGGATCTACATCGACTGTTGTTTTTTAATCGTCCAAAGAGTGATTTTTCATGGAACATGAATACGAAACAAAACGCCCTCTGTACATTCCCTATGCAGGCCCTATCCTGCTTGAATTTCCTTTGCTAAATAAAGGTAGTGCTTTTAGCGAAGAAGAACGTGCTAGCTTTAACCTATATGGTCTCCTACCTGAACAGGTAGAAACTATTGAAGAACAAGTTGAGCGTGCTTATCGCCAGTTAATCGATTTCAAAACCGATATCGACAAACATATCTACCTAAGAAATATCCAAGATACCAACGAAACCCTGTTTTACCGCCTGATTGATGCTCATTTGACTGAAGTGATGCCCATCATTTATACGCCAACAGTCGGTGAAGCATGTGAGCATTTCTCTGATATTTACCGCCGTGCTCGTGGCTTATTCATCTCTTATCCAAACCGTGAATATATTGATGATATGCTACAAAATGCGACCAAACAAAATGTTAAAGTGATCGTTGTCACTGATGGCGAACGTATTTTAGGTTTGGGTGACCAAGGTATCGGCGGTATGGGGATCCCAATCGGTAAGCTTTCACTGTACACCGCTTGTGGTGGTATAAGCCCAGCCTATACCCTGCCGATTGTTATTGATGTCGGCACTAATAACCCACAACGTTTAAATGACCCATTGTATATGGGATGGCGTCATCCACGTATTACAGGCGAAGAATATGACCAATTTATCGATGAGTTTATTCAAGCGGTAAAACGTCGTTGGCCTAATGTACTGCTGCAATTTGAAGATTTTGCGCAAAAAAATGCGATGCCATTACTCAACCGTTACCGTGATGAGTTGTGCTGCTTTAACGATGATATTCAAGGCACTGCTGCTGTCACTTTAGGTAGTTTGATTGCCGCTAGCCATGCTGCGGGGAGTAAACTCAGTGATCAACGTGTCGCCTTCTTAGGCGCTGGCTCTGCTGGTTGCGGAATTGCAGAGCAAATCATCGCACAAATGAAATCAGAAGGGTTAAGCGATGAACAAGCGCGTTCACGCATTTACATGGTCGACCGTTTTGGTTTATTAACCGATAAACTGCCTAACCTCCTCGATTTCCAAAGTAAGCTAACGCAAAGCAGCAACAACCTAAGTGATTGGGATGTAAACAGTGATTCAATCTCTTTACTGGATGTTGTACGTAATGCAAAACCTACTATTCTAATTGGGGTTTCAGGTCAAGCAGGCCTATTCACAGAAGAGATCATCAAAGAGATGCATAAACACTGTGAACGCCCAATTGTCATGCCATTATCTAACCCAACATCACGGGTTGAGGCTCGCCCAGAAGATATTATTAACTGGACCGATGGTAAAGCACTAGTGGCAACTGGTAGCCCGTTCTCACCTGTAAATTACAAGGATAAAGTCTATCCTATCGCTCAATGCAATAACTCCTATATCTTCCCTGGTATTGGTTTAGGTGTAATTGCTTCAGGTGCAAAACGTGTCACTGAAACAATGTTAATGGCAGCAAGTCGTGCATTAGCCGAATGTTCACCACTTGCTAAAGAAGGGGAAGGCCCACTATTACCACTTCTATCTGATATCCAACAAGTTTCACGTATTATTGCAAAACAAGTCGCCAAAGAGGCACAGGTGCAAGGTGTTGCAACCGTAACGTCTGATAATGCATTGGATGAAGCCATTGAACGTAACTTCTGGAAACCAGAGTATCGTACTTATAAACGTACTTCTTTTTAGTTGTAATTAAGGACGTTACCCTTATATTACAGGCAAAGCCCTAACTTTTGGTTAGGGCTTTAATCAATTAGAGTCTAAAAAACTTTTTTCATCTATATCAATTGAAAACCAGCCTCTCAATGAATCCTCTTATCAAGGCCATTTCATACCGAAAATGAAGACTGCTATCGATTTTGAGATTACTCAACTGCCACAGCATATCTTTTATGCCAATAGCTAATGAAAACTGCCTAATTGTGGTCACTTAAACTGACTTATTCAAAAACAAAACCCCATGAGGATAATAACATGGGGTTTTAATTTGATAGCACCTTAACGGCCTTTTTCAGCTTTCTCTTTTTCAATCATGATTAGACTGAAAATAAGCGAACATATTATATATATAATCTTGATGTATTATCAGCGTTTGCTGACATATTCGCTATTAATAGTGCCCTTGCATTGCTGCTGCTCCAAATATTGCGATTATTGAAGATAAGAAGAAGAACATAATAAATGTGACAACAATGCTTATAATGAAACAAAATAACCCAGCTCTGTTCCATGTCTCTTGTACCTTCATAAAGGTTTCAACAGAGTCATAATCGCCATTTTTCCAAGCCCATTCATTGCCTTTAATACCACAAACAAATATCCAGACTATATTCAATAAAGGAATTAATGTGAGTAATGGCAAATAAGATTTATTACCAATACCCCAATAGATATTAAAAATAAATGCCCCCCAATTCCAGCGTTTGATTTCATTTGGAACACTTTTGTTTTCGTAAGACATCGATATCTCCCTATCTTAAAAAGATAATTATTTATTTTTTGATAAACATTAAAAAGCAACCACGCATGGTAATAAAAAATTTGGATTAAGTGAAATACTATTATGTTGAAATTGCCGAAATGATCACTTTTATTTCAACATTAGGAATATACTTAAAAGGTAATACTCTTAATATGGAATAATTTTATTTCCTAACACTGGTCATAACTAAAAGCACTGAGAACAGCACATTATGCTTTGGATAACGTCAATCCTCATTCAATTATATTAAAATTAACGAAAATATATTACTATATTATAATATTTCAACTATAGTGGTCGTCTTGTAGAGTAATAATATGGCAGAGCAGCAAAATCCTTTCTCAATAAAATCAAAAGCTCGCTTCTCTTTGGGCGCGATAGCGCTGACTCTGACTCTAGTCTTACTGAATATTGCTGTCTATTTCTATCAAATCGTCTTTGCATCCCCCCTTGATTCTCGTGAAAGTAATCTTATTTTGTTTGGAGCGAATATTTATCAGCTTTCATTAACGGGTGATTGGTGGCGCTATCCAATCAGTATGATGCTACATTCTAATGGCACGCACCTTGCCTTCAATTGCTTAGCATTGTTTGTGATAGGTATCGGCTGTGAACGTGCCTACGGCAAATTCAAATTATTAGCTATTTATATTATCTCAGGCATCGGCGCGGCCTTATTTAGTGCATATTGGCAATATTACGAAATATCAAATAGCGACCTTTGGACTGATAGTACTGTATACATTACTATCGGTGTTGGGGCTTCTGGCGCGATTATGGGAATTGCAGCAGCCTCAGTGATATATTTAATCAAAGTGGTTATCAATAAACCCAATCCTCATCCCGTAATACAGCGTAGACAAAAATACCAACTCTATAATCTGATTGCCATGATTGCATTAACGTTAATTAATGGATTGCAGTCCGGCGTTGATAATGCAGCACATATTGGTGGTGCTATCATCGGCGCCTTAATCAGCATCGCTTATATACTTGTTCCCCATAAGTTACGTGTTGCTAATCTCTGTATTACGGTCATTGCAGCAAGTTTGCTTACGATGATGATCTACCTCTATTCATTTTCTACAAATAAGCATTTACTAGAGGAGCGTGAGTTTATTTATCAGGAAGTCTATACAGAGCTTGCTGATGCCAACCAATAATCTTGAGAAGGGTCAGTGTATCACCACCTTAAGTGTCATCATAATGGCACTGCATAAGATCAGCAGCAATGTCAAATATTGAAAGGTACGCTCTGATAGTTTGAGCAGCAAATATTTTGCGAGTGGCATAATCAGTAATGCACCAACACATAAGGTTAACGCCAATGTTAAATCGGTGTGCCCATCTTGCGCATAAGCGCATGCAGAAGAGCCGGATAAGACAGTAGTCACCACAATAGAAGTTCCAATCGCTTGCTTAATGTTTAATTGCATATAACGTAATAGCATGGGTAAAACCACCACCCCACCTCCAACCCCCGTCGCACCAAGCACGACCCCAGCTATCACAGCAGGAAAAAACATTGCCCCAATTTGATGTTGTTTCAGGGTCGTTTTTTGTATCGGTGTGGCAAAAAACATACGGTGAATAAATAAGTACAGCGAAAAAATAATAGCGGCAGCAACAAGTAGATTGATCCCCCGCTCAACTTGTTGGGTATATTCAGGCAGACTCCCCAACCAAGTAACAAGGAGGCTTGATAGAAATGTGCTAGGTAGCATGATAGCAAGCACAATTAATGCCCCTTTAAGGGGAATATTCCCTAAACGAAAATGCATATATGACGATGACACTTTCATCAACATCGAAAGAAAATTAGCCGTCGCCACAGCAGCCAGCGCATTAAGACCAAAAAAATAGCTCAATATTGGCAAAACAATAACTCCGCCCCCGACCCCCGTTGTACTAATAACCAAACCAATCAATGCACCGATAACTAACTCAGTAAAAATCATTCTGCCTCATCCTAATTGTATTATGGCTTCTCGTTCCTTCTGTAATGCAAGCACGACATCTTCATTGGTGAGTGTTAAATATTTAAAAAACAGCGTATCAAAAACGACCATTTGCAAAACTTGTGGTGTGATCACGCCAGTCTGAAAGAGCTGTTCATCATAGAAATAGGGAAGGACTAAATCCGCCAAACGCACGGCTTCATCTTGTCCAAAGCGGGTTAATACGATGGTGCTACACCCTTTTTTATTTGCTAACTTTAACATATGGTTAATGTCTGGCGTATTCCCTTTTGCCGTGATCGCGATAACCAGATCATCGGCATCTACATTAGACGAATAACTTAGCTGTACATGTAAGTCAGGGCTAAATAGTGCATACTTGTTTACACGGATTAATTTATAGAAGATGTCATAAGCCACAATCGCAGAAGTACCAACCCCAAATAAAACAATACGTTTCGCTTCAACTATTTTTTGCGCAATCTCATCCATGGTGTTGGGATCAAGTAATTCCAGCGATTTTTCAATGGCTGTAATAAACATTTGCCCCGATTTAGCGATAATTTGCTCTGTATCATCATAAGGGTTCAAGCTACCGCTGAGGCTTTCAGCTTTATATTGTTTTTCATCCGATAAGTAGTCCACTTTAAAATCAGAATATCCGCGATACCCCATTTGGCGAGTAAAACGAATGACAGATGCGCTGCTCACTCCCGCAGCTTGAGCCAACTCCGCCACATTCATTGCAACAAAATTATCACGACTATCTAGCAAAAAACGGGCAAGACGCTGTTCAGTTCCTTTACCTCTATTCAATAAGCTTTCCAATTTTGATGTCAATGTTGACATACCCATTCCTTCTTATTCTTTGTAGGGTAGTTGGGAGCTATTATCATACTGACAATAAAATCGACAATCATGTACCTACTGCCGCAAGTGATAGATAGAAAATTGATCTACATCAACTAGGTTAGATTTTTCTTATTAGCCGCCAATTCGCATTTTTGCACTATCGACAGAACCCTCCCTTAAATCGATTGACAGGACTTTACGTTGCCCGACTTGCTTCCCCTATTTAACTCAAGTAGCCTTATCACCATGACTATTAATATTAAAGGCAAGGACAATGAGGAAACGTCTGCTTTATGGTCTGATAGCGATTTTAGGGATAGCGTTAGTCACTATTATTTTACTTGACCGTTGGATAGCGTGGGATACGGCTCCTGATATTTATGAAGATGTCGCTGATCTGCCAATACGTGATGTTGGTATGGTATTGGGTACATCTAAATATTATTCAAGTGGCGTCCAAAATTTATACTATAGCTACCGAATTCAGGGGGCAGCAGATGCTTATCACAGTGGAAAGGTGAAGTATCTACTGCTTAGCGGTGATAATGGTGCACACAGTTATAATGAACCCATCGCCATGCGTAAGGATTTAATCAAAGCAGGCGTGCCCGCTTCAAAAATTGTTCTCGACTTCGCAGGGTTTAGAACATTGGATTCTGTCGTGCGCACACGGAAAGTATTTGATACCGACAATTTTACGATTATTACCCAGCGCTTCCATTGCGAACGCGCGTTGTTTATCGCTAAGCACAAAGGGATAGATGCGCAATGTTTAGCGGTGCCAACACCAAAAGCGATGTTTAAAGTAAGAATACGTGAAGTGTTTGCTCGGTTGGGGGCTTTAGCGGATCTCTATGTTTTAAACCGCGAACCTAAGTTTTTAGGGGAGCAAGAGTCTATCCCTGCGCCCATTAAAATGCCAGAAGGGATCAAGGGCTATCCGGCTGTTTCTCCCGATGAAATCAACAAAATTTAAAAATTTCTAGCAATCAGGCAGGGTAACTGCCTGAATTGTTTTATCTCGCCTTTTCTATATTCTATCTAACTTTTCGGTTAACCTTCGCCACCCCCACTCCATCGGGCCTTGATGAAAAAAGGAGAGCCAGAAATAAGAAAATAATAGGTTTACCGCCCAAATTGGCACAATAAAGAGCAACAACTCAGACCGTGAAAAATGGTTGAAATAGCCTAAATAATAAAAAATCGTCACACAAATTAAGGTTTGCAATAAGTAATTACTTAATGCCATTCGCCCCGTGCACTGTAGCATTTTGGCCAACACACTATGCTGTAGCGTTCCCCAAAAACCGTAAATAAGGGCGATATAACCAAAAGATTGTAATGGGGACATCAATTCGTTGACAACATAGCCCACAATGGCTGTCGCAAAATAACTCCATCCTGATAGGCTTTGCATATAAAGAGATACGGCTTGAACAAGCAAAGCGGGAATAATTAATAGCATTGCCATACGTCGATAATGCTGGGAACTGAATTGCCCGCTTAACCATCCACTGCGCATCGCGACATACCCCGCGATCATTAGCCCCAGCAGCTGCCACCCATACTGAATAAACAGCATTTCCACCATGGTTAACATCGATTGAGTGCGATAGATTAAGCTAACACTCCCCCCCGTAGTGTTTCCCAGTGATTCGTACAACGCTTGCTCTTCAGAAACGACCCAAAAATCACTCGACCCCACCGTGCTACCTAACAACAATAAACTCACTAATCCAATAAAATAGACAAAGCCTGCTATTTTTAATAGGTTGCCAGTGTCATATTGTTTAAATATCAGTAATGCAATACATCCCGTTACTGCATAAGCAAATAAAATATCTCCTGACCAAAAACCGATACCATGAATCAGCCCTAGTACCGCCAAAATGACTAAACGACTCATATTCCATCGGTCGCCTTTGCGACGTAATAACGCTAACGTCGCACCAAATAAAATCGAAAAAATCGTTAAAAACTTACCCTGAATAAATAGGTTAAAAACCACCCAAATAGCCATATCAGTTTGGCTAATAGATTGAGAATAAACAGGATTAATATAAGCCATTTGCGGCAAAGCAAACCCAAAAATATTCATTAATAGAATACCTAAGATTGCGATGCCACGTGTTGCATCAAGCCTATCAATTCGCCCTTCTTGGGAGCGATGCGATAATATGGCAGTCATAATAGATTACAGGTGACGCACTGCGCGCAAAAACTCTTGACGTGTGTTTTGACTAGATTTAAACAGTCCACCCAACGAGGTGGTGGTGGTGGCACTGGTCGCATCACGGATACCTCGAGCTTTAACACAGTAATGCACAGCATCAATTGATACCGCAACATTATTAGTATCTAGCAATGTCTGCAAGGCCACCAAAATCTGCTGAGTTAAGCGTTCTTGTACTTGAGGACGTTGTGAGAAAAATTGAACAATACGGTTGATTTTTGACAGGCCAATCACTTTATCTTTCGGAATATAAGCAACTGTAGCCTTACCATCAATAGTGACAAAATGGTGTTCACATGTACTTGTTAAGGTAATATCACGCACAGTGACCATCTCATCAACTTTCATTTTATTTTCAATGACGGTGATTTTTGGGAAGTTCGCGTAATCTAGACCTGAAAAAATTTCATCGACATACATTTTAGCGATGCGCTTTGGTGTATCCGCCAAGCTATCGTCAGTTAAGTCCAAATTCAGTAACTTCATGATCTCTGTCATATGCCCTTCAATCAGTTGCTTACGCTCTTCGCCTGATTTTGGTTGGATACGCAACGGGGTTTCAAGCCCTCTTGCTTCCAAAGCAGCATGCACCAATTCGGCTTCTTTACTCAGAGATGACATTAGATTCTCCACAAACGATATAACGATTTTTTATGAAAATGCAGGTGTGCGCTGTACTCTAAAACAGCAAGTTTAGATAATCCAGCATTACATCCATAGATCAGATGAAATATTTGCATCAACAAATATTCATTTTATCAGGATAGCCTTTGATGCTCCCCTCGGATATATCATCATTTAACTATAATTAATAACATATTTTCAGAGCTATTCTTTATTGAGAACGGCGATAAACTAACCCACCCGCGACACACAATGCGATAAACGCACTGTATAAAGCAGGTTCTAGTTTTCCGGTGAATGTCGTGGAAATAAAAGACAACATAGGGCCAATAAGCTGCCCGATTGCATAACATGTCGTGAGTAAACCCGCCATAAAACGGTTATGTTCCGGGGCCAATTCACGTCCTAGTTGCATTGACAACTGTACCGCACACATAAGCCCCCCACCAATTAGGATTGCGGCAATCACCAACCCTGAAATACCCGAAATAACTTCTGAGATTAATATTCCGATCCCTTGTAACCATAAAGTGATCGCTAATCGGTTTTGGGTTGTCGAGAAATTACGTAGTAGCATGGCGATTAGAATGCCCACCACCGCGGATATACCAAAGACCGGCCAAACAAATTGGGCAAATAAACTATCAGGGAAACGCTGCGCGGCCATTTGTGATAAAAATGTCGCTGGCAAAATATAACCAAAGCCAGCCAATCCATAGCTCCATACCAGTCGCTTGATTTCTGGCGTAAGCTGAAGTTTTTTTATTTCCCCGACAGGCCGATGCCACTGCCCCGTACGTGGAATATGGCAGCTAATGTATAGACTAAAAATTAGTGCTAACCCACCGTAGATTAACCAACCTTGGCTGGCAGATAATTGCCAATCTTGGATGGCTACCGCAAACAGACCGCTAAGAAATATTCCAGCTCCGGTTCCAGCAAATACCGCCACACTTAATGCAGGTCGATTTAATTTTGCTAAATTCTCATTAGCCCAAGCAACCACGAGTACCAGTGCCATGCCACTCGCCCAGCCAATAAAAAAACGGGCAATACTATGTAAAAGAGGGCCATCAAGAAGTGCGGAAATCAAGGTTATCGCAACGGCTCCCCATATTCCCAACCACATGCGTCTTTCAACGTGTTGACGCGCACGCATTGCATCAAAGGAGCCCAACAAATACCCTAAATAATTAAAAGCAGCGACCACACTGGCTGTAGAGAGTGTAAGTTGATGCTCTTCAATCATTAAAGGGACTTGGGGAGTTAGCGTAAAGCGCCCTATCCCCATAACAACAACGAGCGAAAGAAATCCACTAAAAGCAATATGGAAGGCGGCTGCACTACGGCTAGGGTGCGCCTGTTCATTGGCGGAAACCATAAATTCCTTAGTTTCATTTAGAATGCAATAATTAATCAGATTACTGTTTAACATAACATTAACAAAAATACAATTTATGTCCGTAAGGCTATCTAAGGCATTTATTCGCGCGAGACTTCTCGTAAAATCCAACGAAAAGCTATTCTTAATCAATTTCTATTCATTCACCCCTCGCGATATCTCTGCCATAATAAGCAGCACGACAAAATCTTAAGCCTCAATGGCAAAGCAGAATAATAGGGGTACTAATGGACATGTGTCATACCGCTGGGTTGATCTCACTTGAGCAAGCACTCGATAAAATACTCACTCAAACACAAACAGTGACTCACTCAGAGCGCATTCCGCTCACAGAATCGGCCCAACGCATCACCGCAGCCGACATCACCTCGCCAATGAATGTTCCCCCATTTGATAACTCTGCAATGGATGGATATGGTTTTCGTTTCGCTGAGTGGGATGGGAAAACCCCTATGCCTGTAGCAGGAAAATCATTCGCAGGTCAACCAATGCAAGGGGAGCTTCCGCACGGTAGCTGTGTGCGCATTATGACTGGCGCCCCTATTCCACAAGGTGTCGATACTGTCGTCATGCAAGAGGAAACGGAAGAGACAGCTCAAGGGGTCGTGTTTACAGGTACAGTTAAAAAAGGCAGCAATATCCGCCGTGCTGGGGAAGATATCGCAAAAGGTAGTAGTGTGATCCCCGCGGGTACTCTGCTATCCACGGCTCAATTGCCTCTTATTGCTTCTTTGGGTATTTCAACGATTGATGTACACCGCCGTCTAAAAGTTGCGGTATTTTCTACGGGAGATGAGTTGCAAGCGGTGGGTCAACCACTCAAAGAGGGGCAGATCTACGACACTAACCGTTTTACTGTTCGCCTAATGCTCGAAAAACTTAACTGTGAGGTTATCGACCTTGGTGTTATTCCTGATTCCCCTGAAAAACTCAAGCAGACCTTTATTGATGCAGATAACCAAGCTGATTTAGTGATTAGTAGTGGTGGCGTCTCCGTGGGTGAAGCGGATTACACCAAACAAATTTTAGAGGAGCTAGGAGAAATCGGCTTCTGGAAGCTAGCAATCAAACCCGGTAAACCATTTGCTTTTGGTAAACTCCATTCAGCGTGGTTTTGTGGATTACCGGGTAACCCAGTTTCCGCAGCACTCACCTTTTATCAACTCGTGCAGCCGTTGATTGCTCGCCTTTCTGGGAATAGCCAATGGAAAGCGCCAATGAAATTTAAAGTTCCTGTTACCACACCGTTGAAAAAAAGCCCCGGTCGTCTGGATTTTCAACGCGGGATCCTAAGCGTCAATGAACATGGGCAACTGCAAGTTGCAACAACTGGCCACCAAGGCTCTCATGTATTTAGCTCCTTTAGCTTAGCCAACTGCTTTATCGTCTTAGAAAGGGAGCGTGGGCATGTCGCGGTAGGCGAAACCGTTGATGTCGAAATGTTTAATGACTTACTCAAAAGCGAATAATGACCGTGCAAGAGCTTACCGATCAAGAGATGTTGCGTTATAACCGCCAAATCATTTTACGTGGATTTGATTTTGACGGGCAAGAAAAACTCAAGGCCAGCAAAGTGCTGGTCATTGGCCTTGGTGGTTTAGGTTGCGCAGCCACACAATACTTAGCTGCCGCTGGTGTAGGTCAACTCACTTTAGTCGATTTCGATACTGTTTCACTGTCTAATCTACAGCGACAAACCTTGCACCGTGATGCGACGATTGGTCAACCTAAAGTTGATTCAGCTAAAGCACAGTTAGCCGCAATCAATCCACATATTTGTATTGAAACGGTCAATGCACAGTTGGACGATGCGCAACTGAATGAACGGATAATGACCCATGATGTTATCCTTGATTGCACTGATAATGTGGCTATTAGAGAGCAGTTAAATCGCTTATGTTTCCAGCATAAGAAACCACTTGTTTCCGGTGCCGCTATCCGTATGGAAGGGCAGCTATCTGTTTTCACCTATCAAGAAGGAGAGCCTTGTTACCACTGCTTGAGCCGCTTGTTTGGTGAAAATAGTCTAACCTGTGTAGAAGCCGGCGTAATGGCGCCTTTGGTTGGTACGATAGGTACACTCGAAGCAATGGAAACCCTCAAATTGCTCACCCAATATGGCAAGGTCAATACTGGTAACGTGTTGTTTTTTGATGCGATGACGATGGAATTCCGCCAATTCAAACTGACCAAAGACCCCCATTGTGAAGTGTGCGCACACCAATAATTTCTTCCATTAGGGCGGTGACAAACGCACCGCTCGATTAAGAATATTCCTAAAAAATAAATTATTTTTGCTTTAACCTTATACTATCCCCTTTCGTGTTGGCTGACATCAATAAGCAGTCATCACTTTACATTTTTAAATAAGTTACTGAGAGTATTTAATATGCAATTCCCTCCTTGCCCGAAATGTCAGTCTGAATACACCTATACTGATAACGATATGTATATCTGCCCTGAGTGTGCGCATGAATGGAATGATGCCGAGCCTGTAGAAGAAAGCGATGAGTTGATCGTTAAAGATGCTAACGGGAACCTATTAGCGGATGGCGATACCGTCACTGTCATTAAAGATTTAAAAGTGAAAGGTAGCTCATCAATGTTGAAAATTGGTACTCGAGTAAAAGGCATTCGCTTAGTCGAAGGCGACCACAATATTGATTGTAAAATTGATGGTTTCGGCCAAATGAAGCTGAAATCTGAGTTTGTGAAAAAGAATTAATTAACTTGTTCAGTTAAATACTAAGACCTAGCTCAGCTAGGTCTCAAAGTGCGAATAAAGTCCTCATTTTTTATTGAGGAGTTTGATCTAAAAAGGTTCCAGTATCCCCACCTCGTCAGCTGACAAAATTCCCCAGGAAACTATGATTAACTTTGATCTCAATCGGATGTTTGTATAGGCTGTACCGTAAGATATTATTAGTCTGGTAAATTAAGTGATCGATAAGAGCCAATTTAAAAATCTGAAGTTTTTTGAAAATGAGCCATTGGTTCACCATTTGAATTACCCTCTGTCGGAAACAGCCGAAAGAAACATACTGAATGGCTGGCTTCCTTCATGCATGGAAGATAAATGGCTATCATACAGTGAGGATGGCTGTGTTTTCGTTCACAGAAGCTGGACTGGGCATTTGATGTATAAATTCACGATCCGTGATGGAAAGATACAACGCGTAGAGATTGCGATGGATGATTTTGTGAATATGACTGTCGAGCGAAAAATCGAGGTCTTTTTATCACTTTTACCGCATTTATCAAAAGAGCATTCGAACGGTTGGGAGTAGCGTAGCCTCTCTGTATGATCAGGGCGCTACGTTCATCTCTATATGCTTGTTGTCGAATTAATTTCTTAGAAAGAATGATGTCTAGATTAGTCATCACCTTTGAGAACTCATTTAACGATAACAGTCTGTTGGCCTAGCTCAGCTAGGTTTCAGAGCGTTCACAAACTTAATGAGGCTTAGATTCGGTCTCGAAACATAATAAATGATGATTAGAAAAATCATTTTTTGACCGACAATACACATTGGGAAACCACACTGTTCCCGATGTTATCAATACATAATCTGCTAAATAATTTTTAGAAACGTGCTTAAAAGGATTGGTCAGTCAATAAAGCAAAACGGCTCACAATAACGAAAGCGAGCCGTTTAAAGTCTATATAATACTCTTTAAAACATACTCGTTACTAATACCACAGTTCCCTGATATTCCCCAGCAGCAATACTTCCTGAACTATGTAATGTCGATTCCACATTAAAAGGCGTTTTTACATTCATAGCCGTATCAATCGTGTATTGTTCATTACCTGAAGAGCAAGTGTTGCGTGCACAGACCTTTGCTTCTGAATATAAGCCTGGTGCAAGAATGGTATTGCTGGTAGTGCCGTTACCGAGTAACTGTGTGGTCACTTTGGTATTCCCTGTACAGGTTACATACCCTGTGGCCGTTGCCTTATGCCCATTGAGCTGATTAGAATCCACCGTTCCATGATCCAGTAATGTCGACATCTCAAATGTACAAGCAATCGGTACTTCGGGTGTAGAACGTGTACAGTCCGTTTCATCGATGCCACTACCTGCAACTAAAGAAGATGATGTGTTATTCGCACCATATACATTCACCCGCCAACATATTCGTCTAAAATCGTTCGGATTCGCCACACTAGATATAATTATTGGAGCCGCTTGGCCTACCCCTCTAGTACCTGACATTTGAAACAGCGATAGATCATTTAAGACACTTTCACAACTCCGATTTGCGGTATACCTATAATATGAATGGTTTAATCCTCCAGATGAATTGATGTAGCGTGTTCCTGTCGGTGGTGGAGTTAAGAGAAAAGCGCCATACCTATCATAAGCAACGCTTCTTAGTAACAAAGTTATTTCAATTTCCACAGTACACTGGTTGACTGTTCTCATCCATGGAAACTGATTCACTGGCGCATAGTGGAAAAGACGGTATGAAGAAATATTGACATTAGAACAACTCCCATTCGTTAAATTTTGGGGGTTATAACAGCGCCCTGAACTCGAAGGGATCCTCACTTCATAACTGTTAACACCGATCCACTGCGAATTTATCCAAGGTGTTGATGCAAAACTTTTAGTGCCTAACAATAACAATACACTAAATAACAGATAATTTTTAAATAAACGTTGACCCCATATGTTTTTCATATGATCCTCGATTTAAACTGAATTATTGGCCCGTTGAAGACATATTTCAGCCACTTATTGGTAGCTTAGGGTGTATGTCATGGTGGCAGAAAAATTACCGGGTTTGATGCTGTTATTGGCAATCGCTCCCGCTTTTCCTTGAAGATAAGCACGTAATCGGATCGTCATGGCACCATTTTTTATCGGCTGTGATGGATAAGATACTCCACTCGTCGAATTCAATGGGAGTTTCACACCACTTAACGTTTCAATACCGATTGCGGCTCCCGATGCCTCACTATTGGCATCAAACTCTAAAAGCCCATCCGGCGTGGCGTTGCCATTAAAAATAGTCGTTACTGAATTTGCAATTGAAGCGTCACAATCTTTCAATTGAAGCTCAAATTCCTTACTTAAGATCCTGCTGTTTGAGTACAACTCTTTCGTTGAGATACTATTGAACTCAACAGAAAAATTCTCAAATTCAGGCACAATTTCGCAGGGTTCTGCTACCAATGTGCCGCCATATGTCACTTGGCTACTATTTGTGGCAGCATATAAATTTGCAGAAAACGCCCCCACCAACGAACTTACCCCTAAAAAAATACCCATATGCTTCATTTTTCCTCCTTAGGGGTACTGTAATGCAATGGTTGCAATCGCTTCAAAAGGGCCTTCCTGTAAGTTCACTTGTGGATCCTTTACAGGTACGGCATAGAAATTCAGCGCCGTAAAGCCATTACTAGGCAAATTAAAAGTGAAGTGGCTATTTGGTGCCACAACACTTCCATTTTCATTTCGATATAAACGTACACCGAGACCTGTTACATCGGCTTGTAACGCATTGGCATCAAAACCATTCGCAGCATCACCGCTATAAGACAGTGCTAAAGATGAAGGTCGTGACGTATAACTTCGACAATCTATATTTACGGTAAAAGGCCGTTGATGGTCGATACCGTTAATTTTATTGATACCTATGTCTTGAAAATCAATCTGTATTGATTGATTAATTCCTTTATCGCTATAAACATCACAAGGGGGATTTTCAAGTAATGTTCCTTTAAATTTCACATCCACGGTATTGGCTAATGCAGGCGACATATAAGCGCCTATCATAAAGGCAAACATGGGCTTTATTAGACGCCTGTTTTGTTTGCTCATCATAGGTACTCCACACTTAATGTGCCTGATGCATTGAATACCCCAGCATTCACCGAACCCCCATTTTTTAATACAGGGACTGCGGTTAATTTAGGTAATGTGTTAAAGTAGAAATCAACCCAACGTCCTGGCTCAGTTGCCGTGCCATCAACGCGAATTTCTAACCCCAAATCACTCTCTGATGTTTCAAGATACTGGGTGTTAAAACTGGCTGGCGTTCCACTAAATTTGAGTTTCAATGCTGGATTATTCGCAGAGCCATCACAAGCTAATGTGTAAGGGATCGACGTTTCATAACGCTGTCCATCAATATCCTTAATAACCATGTCAGGGAAATCAACAGTGATAATTTGGTTTTGATTAACGGTACAGGTTTGCTGTAATACTTTGACTTTAATCCTTAAAGTATAAATATCCGCACTAGTATTGGTACTCACTAATAAAATGCTACTGAGCACTAGGCTACGCAAACACCTCACCCGATGAATAAACGATTTTTTCATTATCACTGCTCCTATTCATAGAGCATCTGGAATGAGATCACCGCATGGTATGCTCCAGCGATTAAGAGTGATCCCGTCCTAACCGGTGTAATCGTGTAGGTCAGTTGACGTTGGCCAGAGGGTAATAACACAGGGTGACTCTCTTCCCCTAAAGACAGAACCGTACCTGACGCGTTACTTAGCTGTAACCCAAACCCTTTTGCTCCCTCGACTAAAGCCAAGTTAGGCATTTCATTTGTTGATGGTGCTACAAAGCGTATTTTTACCGCTGGCTGAGAGTGACTCCACGCTGTTTGTCCTGTTTTTTCATCAAGTAATGATGTTGGATGAGAAATACAATCTAATAGCTCTATTTGAAAAGGAACCGCCCGCCCTTTTGCCCCAATACGATTAAGTTGCGCAGTTTCAAAATTACCCATATCAATAGATTGGTATTCAGATGTCATCGCTAAGCGGCATGGACTTTCCGATAAAGAACCACGAACATACAACACGCCTTGTTGACCATCGACATCCCAATTATTCGCTGAATTATATAGCTGAGTATTTTCATTCATTGCCCATCCCAATGGCGCCCCTATTAGCAGCGTCCAAAAGATAGCCAATCGCTTATGTAAAGTCATTTATCTACCCTCTTTCATAGGCACCATTAGCCTTATTTCTCTGCTGCATCTGGATCAACATGGCACGTACTTCCTTGACAACTGAAAGTGAGATTAGGGCGACCACCATAGTCATTAACATAAGTCAGCACTGGCGTATTACCGAGTTGATGACTATTCACGCCAAGATTTTGCTCACTAAAAGGGGCTAGCATAATCGGCTTAAAATCTTTAATTGGTGCAGACTGATTACTTTCACCAGCTTCAATAACGGTGACATAATAAGGCGTTGGATTATTTATCGTTACGCTATTCCCCTCTTTTAATAAGGTTAATTTTTGTTGCCAAGGAACGGTATTTGGTCCGCTAATAATGGCTTTTGGCCTATAAAAAAGTTTGACCCGTGTTTGTAGTGCAATTTGTAATGTATTGGGTTTATCACTTTTAGGCGGAATTTCCCGTAAGTTGAAATAAAACAACGACTCTCTATCTTGTGGTAATGAATTGATAGCGGGTAATGCTTCAATTTTTACTTGGCTTGATTTCGCAGGCTCAATACGTTGAATAGGCGGTAACACAATTAATGGAGAGGTGATTTTTTCTCCTTTTTCATTTTCTATCCAACCTTGAGCTAAATACGGAAGTTGTTTGTTATTATTAGCGACATTTAACGATACCGATTTCTGCATTCCCTCAAAAATGATACGCGTTCGGTCCATTGAAATAGCCGCTAATACATTGGTGCTGGATAACACGCAACTGGCTAACCCAACCCCTGCAATAAATTTGGTGTTTAGTTTCATTTAATCGTTACCTTCCTATGTAGTACCTAATGTGGTTTATCAATGATTGTTCTGGGCATTTAAGCTATATGCATGACAGCTATACACGGCACGGCAATAACAATGCGTGTTCACTATTTTGAAGTGGCTCAGGGAAGGTGATTTGACATTGAGCATCACCCCCCCACTGCACACTCATCACTTCATTTGCGTTGATCCCACTAACGTAAGCGCTTCCTGAATCACCGACGATGCCGACTTCTTGCCCTTTTTGATTAAAGATTTGAGCCCCAAATGGCGGGAAAGAATGATCTGCCAAACGGATCTCCACCATTCTCTTTTGCCCTGATATGACAGAGAATTTGCGGTAACCAACAGCACCTTCTGTCAAAGTGGCTTGAACAACAGATTGTTGAGCGTCAACATCATTAGGCAACGCATTGAGATCGATACTGGCTTTATTGCGATAATAGCTACTGAGCTCAGTCACTACCGCTTTACCAAATCGGTTTGACGTTATCGGGCTGCCATAACCTTTGATAGGAACATCAGAAATACCATCAGTATCAACTAATAGACGCGTTCCTCCCATCGAACTCATACGATGGAAAGCACCGCCATTTGGTGTTAGTGTTAAACCACCATTAAAAGAAGCTCCCACTGCGCTATATTGCCCACGCATATAGCTAGCATTAGCTGTAATGCGCGAAAGATCGCCTTGATGAGTCACGAACGCACTACTTGATAGCCCCTTACGCGTATTCCCTACACTCAATTGATAGCTATTACGTTCATCAGTGCTGTTGTAATACGTCATACGATTGGTTGTATCGTGACGGTTAGTATCGAGCGAGTAGCCGATTTGTACGCCACTGCCCCATGGAATATTCACCGATAAATAACCGCTATCGTCATGGCTCTCTTGGTAAATACTACGATTTGCCGAAACCGTTAGACTGACGTTTTTAATCGTTCCAATATCAAAATATTTGGAAAACATAACGCTGTAATAATCATTATCAGGACGATCCCAGAAGGTTTGATGATTATAATTGAGGTAAACAGATGCGCCTGCGTCACTAAAATTCTTGCTCATCGATACGGTGTATTGCTCCTTACTACTGCCGTAACGTTCACCATATTGCCTAGCACTTAGATAGTCAGACATAGTCATATAGTTGCGATCAGAAAAACGGTAGCCCGCAAATTGAATTTGACTGTCGATCGCTTCGAAACGTTTGGAGTAATTCACACGATATGAGCCACCATGTATGCGCTCTTCACTCGGTAATTTAGAAATCGAGTGCGTAATATCTCCTGAAATAGCCCCCCAACTGAGCAAATCACGTCCTAGGCCTAATGAGAGTGCATTATAATTTTGGCTATTTAGCGTTCCACTGAACAAAGACCAGCCATTAGTCACCCCCCATGAAAACTCCCCTGTGGCAAAGCTATCACCTTGGCTATGTCGATCGATATCCGTTGGCTGCCCTAAAGCTAACTTATATTGCACTTGTCCCGGACGCGTTAAGAAAGGTAGACTTGCCGTATCTACTTGGAACTGTTGCGTCGAACCATCTTGCTCTTTTACAGTGACATCAAGCTTGCCGGAAACCGCATCACTCAAATCTTGAATACGAAATGGGCCAGGTGCGACCTGTGTCTCGTAAATAGTGCGTCCTTGTTGGCTAATCATCACTGTCGCGTTGGTTTGTGCGATCCCTGTTACCTCTGGCGCATAACCACGTAAGATCGGTGGCATCATATTGATACCCGAGCGCAAGCTACCACCAATAAAGCGGAAACTATCAAAAATATTTGACTGTAAGTAATCCTCACCCAGTGTTAGTTTTGACTGTAATGATGGAATTGCACGATAGGTATAAAAGCGGTTCCAACTAAAATCGTTATTCGTTTTTACGTATGACTGAGTATTATAATCTAAACGGCTTTGCCACTCTGCACGCCAGCGCCAAGCACCTGTATTGATGCCGACAAGCCCGTTACCATTTAGTGCATAAATATCGTTACCATCATTGTAAGAATGATTGGCTGTCGCGTTTAAATTGTAATCCAACATTATTGCTGGAATACCTTCATCCCAATGAGAAGGTGGATCCCAATTAGGTGCACTATATTCTAAATAAGCCTGAGGAACGCTTACATTTAAAGAAGATGTTGAAAAATCCCCAGTAATTGACATCCCTGATAAGCTATTAGGATCCACACATTGATTATCATTCCACCATGCCAGTGAATTATAAGCGTCTTTCGTTAGCCCCAACTTTTGTGTTTCTACAGGTGAAAGACAGGGTTCACTTCCTTTTGGATCATTTTTAGGCGTAATAAATTTAACGGGTATTTCTGATAATTCATCGCCATTCACTCTGAGAGTCAAAGAATAGCTACCCGGTATAATATAGTTGGCGCGGGAAAAATGATTTAAATTAATATTTTTTTTATCTTCGACATCTAACACATCCGTGTTAAATTCAATATCATTATGAGCAATAGAGTTTATTGGGTATATATTTAACGCAACTGAAATATATAAATAAACCATATTTGGCCGATAGGAAACCAATTTATATGAATACATATAAGCATCCCTAATTAAATAATTTCATCAATGATTTTTAATAATATTCAAGTTTGAATCGAATCGCAGAGTAATAAGACCCTGATTGTAATGGTTTGGTATTGGAGACTAATCTCACATGATAATCCAATCTCATTGATGGTGGAGTAATATCTATTTTTGATAC
Organism: Providencia sp. PROV261; assembly: GCF_028477945.1. NCBI lineage: Bacteria > Pseudomonadati > Pseudomonadota > Gammaproteobacteria > Enterobacterales > Morganellaceae > Providencia > Providencia sp. PROV261. Next base: position 193,183 of record NZ_JAMPMC010000003.1, read on the forward strand.
TGGCCTACCGGGAATAATATTTATATCGCTCGAATTTCTTAAAGATAACCCCACACCCTGAGCATCGCCAAAAATTGAAAAAATATTATCTTCAGATGGACCATCAAAAGTTAATTCAACTGCATTCCATAATTGATTCTGGCTGTTATGCCTTATTAAATTGCAATTAATAAGATGAATTGAAAAACTTTTTTCCGGACCTTTGCCATCTTGTTTAATTAAACTTATAGGAATCGTTCCTAAATCAATAGATTGTTCTTTCGAGCCTGTCGCGATTGCACATGCTGCATCTGTAATTTCTCCTTGAATAGTTAACAACCCTGTTTCTTCATCAGCATGTGCAAATGAAAGGACTCCAGAAATCAAGAAGGCCATAGTGGTATAATACATATTTTCTTTCATACTGAAGTCCTATGTTCAAAATTAAATATCAATACTTTTCAAGTATTATTTGTACTCTAATAAGAAATTAGATACTGCGGTAAAATCACCAGGAACAATCGCTTGGCCACTTAATCCTTGTAAATAAGCAGAAAAGTTCAGTGTATTTCGACCTGTTAGTAGGTTTTGGTTAGTGACCGATGAGCCATCGAATTTCACTTTTTCACCATTCATGCCTATAACCACAACACCTGCACCTGATGCTGAACCTTGTATCGCTAACATATCGCTATCAGTACCAATTGCACCGCCAGTAAAAGAAACATCAACTGTTTTCAGTGTGCTAACATCACAATCAACTAATTGAATATTAAAATTTTGTGCAGTAGATTTACCACCATCCGCTAATGAAGCATTGGAGATTTTACCCATTGGTACAATTTGGCTAGCAGTGTCAGCACTGATACCGCATGGAGCATCAATGATTTCACCTTGAAAAGATACCGTGCCACTTCCTGCGGCAAAAACGGATGAACTCATTACCCCGGAAATTAATGCTGCTAAAATAATTTTTTTACTCATAACTGCCTCTATAAAATAAGATAATAGATACCCATTATAATAAGGGGTATTGTTTCGTTTTATTTCCCATTGAGAAAATAAACATAATATCCAATATGGATATTATGTTTATTCTTACATATGATTTTAAATAAAAAGAATTTATATAACTAAAAAGTCATTCCTACTGGCATTGTTAATATCTAATATATAAATATCACTTAACTTCATTTCTTCTAATATATATTGAATTAAGATTTCATAACTAATATCTAGCGCTAATATAAAATTAAATAGCGTATCGACACTAATATGATTAATTCCCCTTTCATATCTCGAGATTTGTTGTTGAGAGATATTTAATTTAACTGCAATTTCATATCCAGATAATCCCTTTTCTCTTCTTGCTCTTTTCATGGAGGCACCAACTATCTTTGTAATAGACTTACCATCATTGGTGCTAGAATAATTAAATTTTTCTATATGCATATAGCGTCTCCACTCCTGATATTTAAGACTAATACTTACTACTTCCTTTTGTCGCGATAATTATACGAATTTAATTTATTATTTAAATACCTGTGAAAATCTCACTTTATCTAAATATAAAAAAAACCATCAATACAAAAAAAATAATTTCATTTGATTACAATGAGTTATGATGATCTAATTTTGATGGTCTTTATTGGAAGACGATAATCACCACAATTACTCACTTCTGGTGATTTTATGACGATATATATTATAAAAATAAGGCATATTTTTGGTCATTTAAGTTATAACTGCTCAACAATTAACCATCAAATTATGAGTAAAAAGTCAATTGTAAATCATGTACATCTATTTACTCATTTTTTAACTACTTCTTATTAAAATACAATAACATGTTAATATCGACTTAATTTATAGGGATATAAAACATTGAAAAGATATTTTATACAAATAAATTAAATTAATAAATTAATGACAATGGCTCTGAGGCTATTTCCTAATACAGCACATGTTTTATATTGAGATCACCATATATCGCTTAATATTGAGTTATATAAACTTAATGATATCTCTCAGAGGAACCACTACCTCTAGCACTCGCTACCAAAGTAGAAAGTTACATTATGTGGTCACAGGCCATTAAAACTGCTCGCGGGAAATGTTTAGTGAAAACGATATTGTCAGTTGGGTTAAGCTGAATGCGTATTACTTGAGGAAATGCGTTTTTGAGTATTTCGTAATGGAGAGCCGAAAATAACCCTAGCGGCACTGAATGTCATTTTCGGTTGACGAAACCACATGAAGACGCCAAAACGGGTCGAGGGCTTGCTGCAAATTTCACTAATTTTTTAATATTACCTACTTTATTGGGTAATTTAACCTATCTAAAACAGGTAACGATGCCATTTAAATTGCAGGTTCAGTCATCTCAGACCTAGCTTAAAGCTAGGTCTTCCATTGACTATCTGACGCCAGTAAACTTATTCAATCACACCTTGGCTCTTCAAATATTCATCATAAGTTCCTTTGAAATCAATGACTTTATCTTCTTTGATTTCTAAGATACGACTTGCTAATGAACTGACAAATTCACGGTCGTGAGAGACAAAAATCAATGTGCCTTTATAAAGCTCTAAGGCTAGATTTAAGGACTCAATAGATTCCATATCCAAGTGGTTGGTAGGCTCATCCATAATTAAGATATTTGGTTGTTGCATCATTAGCTTACCAAATAACATGCGACCCTGCTCACCCCCCGACAGTACTGATACTTTTTTCTTGATGTCATCTTGAGTGAAGAGTAAGCGTCCTAAAACACTGCGAACCGCTTGTTCATCATCGCCTTCACTTTTCCACTGACTCATCCAGTCAAAAACGGTCAGATCTGTTTCGAAGTCTTCTGCATGATCTTGTGCATAATAACCAATAGCACTATTTTCAGACCACTTAACCGTACCACTCTTAGGAGGAAGTTCGCCAACGAGTGTTTTCAAAAATGTGGTTTTACCGATACCGTTCGCACCGATAACCGCCATTTTTTCCCCTACTTCAAGTAATAAATTTAAGTTTTTAAACAGCGGAGCTTGATCATAACCATTCGTCACCCCTTCCAACTCAAGGGCATTACGGAATAATTTTTTCTCTTGTTCAAAACGAATGAATGGGTTTTGACGGCTAGAAGCTTTAACTTCCTCAAGCTGAATTTTATCAATTTGACGTGCTCGAGAAGTGGCCTGTTTTGATTTTGAAGCATTCGCACTAAAGCGACTCACAAAGGATTGCAATTCGGCAATTTGCGCTTTTTTCTTCGCATTATCTGCAAGTAGGCGCTCTCTGGCTTGTGTTGCAGCAATCATATACTCATCATAGTTACCCGTGAACAAACGCAATTCACCGTAATCTAAGTCAGCCATATGCGTGCAAACCGTATTCAGGAAGTGCCTATCATGGGAAATAATGACCATAGTGCAATTACGATCGTTCAACACTTGCTCTAACCAACGAATAGTATCAATATCCAAGTTGTTGGTTGGTTCATCGAGTAACAAAATATCGGGATCTGAGAACAGTGCTTGAGCCAACAGTACCCGTAATTTCCACCCTGGGGCGACTTCACTCATCGGACCGTAATGCTGCTCGACAGGAATGCCCACACCGAGTAACAGTTCACCCGCACGAGCTTCCGCACTGTAGCCATCCATTTCACCGTAAGCGACTTCAAGATCAGCAACGCGGTAGCCATCTTCCTCACTCATTTCAGGAAGTGCGTAAATACGGTCGCGCTCTTGTTTTACATTCCATAGCTCAACATGCCCCATAATGACAGTATCGAGCACTGTGTATTCTTCGAAGGCAAATTGATCCTGACGAAGTTTACCAATGCGCTCATTAGGGTCAGTGGTACTCACATTCCCCGCAGTTGGTATAAGATCGCCCCCTAATATCTTCATAAATGTCGATTTACCGGCGCCATTTGCCCCGATTAAACCATAACGGTTCCCTGTTCCGAATTTAACGGAAATATTTTCAAACAGCGGCTTACTGCCAAACTGCATAGTGATATTGCTTGTCTGTAACACTTCTATGCCTTTAATTTACGATGTCGAGGATACCCAACCAAATAGCGGCGCATTATGCCACAATCATTCGCTTAGATCTTGTACTGATTGCATCACCCTAGATGAATAGTAATCCATCCAGCCCTGTATATAATCAAACGAGGTAAGCATTTATCGGTTATGCCACAATATACCAATACTTATTATTGCTATTATGGCGATATAATAAATGGAATTAAAAAGTCGTATGATGAACTTTAAGTTCTAAATAAAAATATTGTTCGCTAAGGCAACTTAATATCGCGATAATAAAAGATAGAATTTATTTATAATGTCGTGATGGCCTAATATTTATTATTAGACCATCAATGGTATTTTATAACTTAATTCCCATGGTACGCGTGATTTCTGTTAACCCCTCTCTCTCATAAAACTTAATTGCCTTATGGTTTTGTGCTAACACCGTAAGCTCTAAATGGCTTAATTGATTGTCTTTTGCCCATGTTTTCATTTGCTCAATTAATTGATGCCCCACTTTTTGGCTTCTCAACTCGGGAGATACGACAAGGTCAAAAATATAGGCAAATTGCCGAGGAACCATACAATTATAAGGCGGTGCCGTTTGCTTTTGAGCAATGCAAAAGCCTTTAACTTGCCCATCATATTCCGCCACGAGCAAATGAAAGTTTTCATCACTAATGGTATTTTCAACAAAATCTCTCATCTGTTTAGCAGGCTGCATTCTTTCACTATCAAGCGCTGCCATTTCAGTAAATAACAGCTCATAGAGAGACAGCACAGCTTCAATATCGTGTTTTACTGCACAGCGGATCATAAATACCTCACCGAAGTTTAATCATAAGTTTTAACCGATGGCGCAAGATAGGTTTCAAAACGATCGAGTAGTGCTGCTGGATCATTTTCAACTATCGCCATATGGCGATATTTTTCCTGTAAAAAAGCCTCATCAGCCATTTTGTTCGTCATATCAATTAGTGGATGCCAATAGTTATTAATATTAAATAGCCCACAAGGCTTAGTGTGTAGCCCTATTTGACTCCAAGTGAACACCTCACTAAATTCCTCAAGAGTGCCGTAACCTCCAGGTAGAGCAACAAAGCCATCGGCAAGCTCAATCATCTTACTTTTACGTTGATGCATCGTGTCAACTTTATACAATTTAGTCAGATTTTTATGAGAAATTTCACGCTCTTCAAGTAGTGAAGGAATAACTCCAATTGCTTGACCACCTTGAGATAAAATAGTGTCGGCCACCGTGCCCATAATACCAACGCTTGCCCCACCATAAACTAAAGTAATATTGCGCTTGACCATTTCTTCTGCAAATTTAATCGCCTGTTGCTTATAAACTTCATTAGCTCCCATGCTGGAACCACAATAAACGGCAATACTGTTAATTTTTCTCATTTTTTCCTCGTTTTTATCGTGTTTTTATGGAAAATAATTATACGTTACATAAGGATAAGCTCAACACACATTCTCATCCCGCCCTCATCAACATATAAAACTCTGTCTAAAATTAATTAAAGCGCCTACACATGGGGTATATAGTCAACAAAATAAATATTAAATGCTATGTTTTATCGTGCTCTCTATTTTATAAATACATATTATCCATGTTAAATTTATGTCATAATCACCGCTTATGTTATGTACCTGAGTTGTTAATAGTCAGCACGTACATTTTCTTTGTCAAAATTTTCTTTTATTGAAGAATAATCAGCCATTTTTTTGCTGATTTTATTACGTATTTCTGAGGTTCAACGATCCATGTCTGCCGATACTAAAAAGAGTGCCTTTCCTCTATTACCCGTGGGATTGCTATTACTGGCAATGACCTCAATTCAGAGCGGAGCATCTCTAGCTAAAACACTGTTTCCTGTTATCGGTGCACCAGGAGTGACTGGGCTACGCTTATTGCTTGCGACCATTATTTTATTTGTCATTTTTAAACCTTGGCGATTAAAGTTTAGGCGAAACTCTCTTATTCCCCTGTTAACTTATGGTCTTTCTTTGGGGACCATGAACTATTTGTTTTATTTATCCTTAGAACGAATTCCACTTGGGATCGCGGTAGCACTTGAGTTTACAGGGCCACTGGCTGTTGCAATGTTTTCATCCCGCCGCCCCATTGACTTTTTATGGATAGCGTTGGTCATCGTTGGGCTGCTCTTTTTATTGCCTATCGGTGATGATATTAATGGCCTAGATCTTGTCGGTGCCTTATATGCCCTTGGTGCGGGCGTTTGTTGGGGGATCTATATTATTTTTGGCCAACGGGCTGGCGCAGGTTATGGTGCCGCAACCGTAGCAATAGGCTCCTTTATTTCAACCCTGATCTTTTTCCCTATTGGGTTAATGCAGACAGGTGTTGAAGTTATGTTTGACCCTGCTATTTTGCCGTTGGCGTTGGCTGTTGCTGTTCTCTCTACAGCCTTTCCTTATACCTTAGAGATGATAGCGCTTACCCGACTTCCAGCAAAAACCTTCGGGACTTTGATGAGCCTTGAGCCTTGTATGGGGGCATTCCTTGGAATTGTCTTCCTCCAAGAGCATTTAACCGTTACTCAATGGTTAGCACTATTATGTATTGTTTGTGCCTCAATAGGCTCAACATCCACAGCACGCCCTAAAACAAAAATAGAAGAGGTTTCTTAAATAAATAGAGGAAGAAATTTCTTTATTATTTAATTTGTATAAAGGTTAATAAAGTTAACAACATTTTCTTTATTAACCTTATTTATTGTAAACTTTCTTTAATATCATTGAAATATTAGCTTATTAATCCTATAGTAATATTTATTAAGCGTTTATTTAATTATAAGCCGTTATCAATTTTACCTATCAAAGTAATAGAATATTACATTATGACAAGTTGGTTCTGTTGTTTTATATTAATTAACAGAAACAGATTATTGAATAATTAATTACTTATAAGGGGAAGATTATGAGTACAGCTAAATTAGTAAAAGCACCTCAAGCAAATCTTTTATATACCCGCAATGATGTTGAGGATAGCGTTAAATTAGAGTCTATCAATATTTTGAATGTTATGGTCATCCATTTTACTGATCTTTCTTTAATGACCAAACAAGCACATTGGAATATGCGCGGTCGTAACTTTATTGCCGTACATGAAATGCTAGATGGCTTCCGTACCACTTTAGTTGAGCACCTTGATGAATTTGCTGAGCGTGCTGTACAACTTGGTGGAGTTGCAATTGGTACGACTCAGCAAGTCAATAAATTTACATCGTTAGAAGCTTATCCAATTGATATCCACGATGTTCAAGATCACCTAAAAGCATTAGCTGACCGTTATGCGGTTGTGGCTAACGATATTCGTAAAGCTATCGATGAAGTCGAAGATGAAGATACCGCGGATATGTTTACTGCGGCATCACGCGACCTCGATAAGTTCTTATGGTTCTTAGAAGCTAATATTGAGTAATGTCGATAAAAATAGTCAACGTTGATTGACCCCTTGGCCACACTAATGTGTGGCCTTATTGTTATTATACTATTAAGAAAGACGTTAACGTTACGTACCGCTTGGCATAGCCGGCCGTTCAATCGGGAACACGGGTAATGCGTTCAGCAACCGCTTACCATAATTTTTGGTGATCAATCGATTATCATAGATAACAATCTCACCATAGCATTCATGGCTACGGATCAACCTTCCTGCTTGTTGAATCAAATTAAATGATGCACTTGGTAAACTTTGTACTTCAAAAGGATAACGTTTAAGCGATTTTAACCATTCACCTTCAGTAATAATCACGGGGTTAGTCACCGGTGGAAAAGCGATTTTATGGATATGTACCTGTGTTAAATACTCACCTTTTAAATCAAGCCCCTCCGCAAATGACTGCAACCCTATCAGTACACTGGTTAACCCTTTATTGATCCTGTCACAATGGGTTTCAACTAACCGATAACGCGGCTGATCCCCTTGCACTAACAATTGTAGACGTAAATCTTTTACATGTTCCAGAAACCCTTCCATCGCTCGCTGGCTACTAAACAACACCAGCATACCTCGATGAGTACCTTTTTCTAATTGATGCCGGAAATACGTTGCCATCTCCGCTAAATGCAGCTCTTCATTCGAAATAGTTGGTTCGTACTTCATTTGAGGAATAATCAGTTTACCCTGTTCAATATGATTAAAGGGTGAAGACAGCGTCACAAAACGGTCATCACTTTTTTCTGATAACCCACTCAATTCTTGAAAACGAGAGTAGCTATTAAGTGAGCGTAACGTCGCTGATGTGATCACGATGTGTGGCACATTGCGCCATAATAGCTGCTGTAATTGCTCACTAACCCGTATCCCAGCACAGTGCAGAAATAAACGAGACTGGTTTTTCTCATAACGACGGCTAAGCCATTTCGAAATTGGCGCTCCTGATGTTTGGTCAATTGACGCTAACCGCCATAATTTCGCCATATTTTCAAAATAGCCCATTGCTCGGCTAGTTAATAGAATAGAGCGATGTAAGCGAACAATATCCTGTTTAGCCGTTTGCTCGGTTAAATCATTGAGAATTGATTCCGCTAACCCTCTTAGCCCGTCGGTCAGTTTGAAAAGTTCTTGGCAACATAGCTGCATTGCCTCAGGCAACAGCCCCATCGGAAATAAGTACTCATTATCCTTTGAGGTTTCTGGTAATAATGCGTTGGTTAGTAGCGAAAAATCACGAAATGCTTCTCTTAACTTTTCCGCGTGCTGCTGTAACCGCTCTGGGTTCGCTAATTTTGGCGGCTTGGCAGGCCTAAACTGAGCGAGATATTGCCCCACATGATGAAGAAAATTATCCACCTGTGCTGTTAATTGAACGAGTGTGATCTCGCCTTCCACTTCCAACGCATCCCTTGCTACGTCAGGCACATGATGCCCCTCATCCAGTACTAAAAGGAGTTTTTTAGGATCAGGTAATACCGATTCGCTTTCCATTGCCGCCATCACCAGCGCATGGTTTGCAACCACCACATCCGCATCTTCAATTTCCCGCCGAGCAATAAAAAAGGGACAACGCTGATAAAATTGGCAATTACGGCCTAAGCAGTTCATTTTGTCAGTGCTGACCTTACGCCATAAGCTATCGCTAAAAGCACGCTTATGGTGATCCCGTAAGCCATCCCATGCAAAACTATGAAAATCATTACGTAGCTGCTGGCAAATCGCTCTCTCTTCACTGTTTGCGATTTCGGTTTTATCTTCCACCAGCAACATTAAGTCAATTTGTTCGCCTTCTGCGGCACAGATTGCTTCCAGATTGCGTGGACACACATAGCGTGCTCGCCCAAAAGCCCCTGTATATTTAAGATCAGGAATAATTTTACTGAGTAAGGGCAGATCCTTACTGAATATTTGATCTTGTAATGCAACATTCGCAGTACTGACAACCAATGTTTTGCCTTCTTCTCGGCCAACAGCAATACCCGGTATCAAATAAGATAATGTTTTACCAACCCCTGTAGGAGCCTCAATAACCAAATGCCGCCCTTCTTCGTCCGCCAAATTTTTAGCAACTTCAGCAATCATTTGGCGCTGAGGCGCGCGGGATACGAACCCGTCAATGTGCTGTGATAACCCTTTGTACCATTGGGTTATATGTTCTTTCATTTTATTTGACAGGGACATAGGCTCACTGCTGTTCACATTAGAAGATATAGGATAACCAAGTAGGTCAATAACATCGAATTAAACAATATATGCTTACGAAGGCGCTCGCAAAAACTACTGTTTAAAAAACCATTATGCCATAAAATTGGGAACAGGTTGGCAAATTCCGGATCCATCCGCACAAAAAAGAGTATTTAACTTGTCTGCAACAAACATCGGGTTATACTTTGGGTTTATTTCTTCAATTCAGGCTATAAAAATGAAAAAGGTTGTTATCGCGCTTTGCGCACTCTGCGCATTCGGCTCCATCGGTGGAATTGTCTTAGCTGGCATGAATATTTATACACGCTCAACGACACCTATTGAGCAGAGTCAGGCACAGCAACCCTCAATTATACCTTCAGCGGGTCAGGTTCAATAATATTTACATTCAGGATGAAGATAATTTATGTATGACGCTTATTTTGTAACACCCGAATGGTTACATGACCATTTGTCTGACTCTAACCTTATCGTACTAGATGCTTCATCTCCGCCCCCAACAGCACCCTATGATTGCCGACAACGTTGGTTAGAAGAGCATATTCCAAGCGCACAGTTTTTTGATCAAGATAAGGTTGCTGATACTCGAACACCCCTACCTCATATGCTGCCTGACGCTGAAACTTTTAGCCGTGCGGTCGGTGAAATGGGAATTAACAATAACACTCAGGTTATTATTTACGCCCAGAATAATTTATTCTCAGCACCACGTGCGTGGTGGACATTCACCACAATGGGCCATAAAAATGTCAAAATTCTCGCGGGTGGCATTGAAGCATGGAAAGCACTCGGTTTCCAAACTGAATCCGGTGAGGTCACGCCGCCAGCCCCACAGCACTATACCGCTCAGCGCCACGGTGACAACGCATTAAATCAAACACAAATGCTTAACCTCGTAGAACAGGGAAAAGTACAAATTATTGATGCTCGTGCCGCGGCACGTTTCTTAGCGCAAGCACCTGAGCCTCGCCCAGGGCTACGTATGGGCCATATCCCCGGTAGTAAAAACATGCCTTGGGATCAATTAGTTGAAAATGGTGAATTTAAATCACCAGCCCAACTTAAAGCCCTATTTGCAGAGCAAGGTATTGATATTCATGCCCCTTCCGTCACAACGTGTGGCTCTGGTATGACGGCGGCTGTGGTGCTCATGGCTCTGACTCTATTAGGCAACACAAATGTTAAGCTATATGATGGCTCTTGGGCAGAATGGGGCCAAGACAATGGGTTACCTATAGAGTCTTAATTATTCATCTAATCAAAAGATTAATTGAACTAAAAATCGGATTAATACTTAATCAACATTAAATAGTATTCAAAAAAATAACCCTCTATTCACGGAGAGGGTTATTTCTTTCAAATCGAGATAAGTTTAGTCAATCGCTATTTGGCAAATATCCCAGCTAAAAATAGCACGACGATCGCACCGATAACCGCAACAACAAAACTACCGAAATTGAAGCCGTCTACTTTACCTTTACCGAAGAAGGTACTGATGTAGCCACCCACAACAGACCCAACAATTCCGAGTACAATAGTCATGATAAAACCAATATGGTAAGTTCCTGGCATAATCCATTTAGCCAATACCCCTGCAATCAGACCAAAAATGACCCAAGAAATGACTCCCATCATCGACCTCCAAACGAATTAATACGGTAAAAATAGATTTTAACCATGTTAGTTTGCCATCTTATGACATACGATTTAAGTCAATTTAGCATGATTAAAAAAGCCATTAGCCCTTTAAGTTAAGAACTAATACTCTATTTTAGCAAATCATAAACAACCGAATGATTAAAATTCCATCATTTTTGCTGGCTTTTTTACTTCAGATTCGATCACTTCGGCGATCTGGCGAGCACTCTTTAGCGCTCGGATCAGAGAAAATAGTCTGTCTGCTTGCTGATATTCTTTACGTAAATAGCCTAACCATTGCTTGATACGTGCGGCATGGTAATTTCCCGTATCTCCTTGTTTTTCAAGCTCTGTATATTTTAATAGCAAGCTGCCGACGTGCTCCCAAGCCATTTTAGGCTGATTGCTTTTTATGACATGACTTAAATTAGGCGTATGCAGAGCGCCCCGCCCAATCATAATCGCATCACATCCCGTTATTGCTAGGCAGTGCTGAGCACTTTCATAATCCCACACCTCACCATTGGCAATTACAGGGATGGATAAGCGGCGGCGAATATCGCCAATAGCTTGCCAATTAATCTTTTCAGCTCGATAGCCATCTTCTTTGGTACGGCCATGCACCGTCAATTCCGTCGCTCCAGCCTGCTCCACGGCATCTGCGATTTCATGACAAAATTGGCTATTATCCCACCCTAACCTGACTTTAACAGAAACAGGTAATTCCTCTGGAACAGCCTCTCGCATCGCCTTTGCGGCACGATAAATAAGCTCTGGTTGCTTTAGTAAAGTTGCACCACCCCCATGGCCATTCACGGTTTTAGAGGGGCATCCACAATTCAGATCTACCCCCCATGAACCCAGCGAAACTGCCCTATAGGCGTTTTCAGCTAACCACTGAGGGTGCTGTCCCAATAACTGAACGCGTACTAACGTACCTGATGGTGTCCGACTGCCATGACGCAATTCCGGACATAACCGATAAAACGTTTTTGCCGGTAAAAGGGTATCGACAACTCGTACAAACTCAGTAATACAGAGATCGTAATCATTGACCTCACTGAGTAAGGAGCGCACAAGCGAGTCAAGTACCCCCTCCATCGGGGCAAGTAACACACGCATTAGCCTTCACCGCGTCCCTGACGCACTTTTTTTTGTGCGCTTTTCCATGGTGAGGCTGATGCCGATTTATCTTTTGAGCTATCAGCACCAGTACGTTCGCGGCGCGGCTTCACAGACGTATTATGGCGTTTATTTGCACTACGCCTTTCATTATTACGCTGCGGCGCTTTTTGGATAGGTTCAGGTTTAATGGAAGGATCAGGCTCATAACCTTCTATCGCCATAACAGGAACCGGTTTTTTTAGTAGCTTTTCAATATCTTTTAGCAGCTTTAACTCATCAACACATACCAGTGAAACAGCCATTCCTGTTGCGTCTGCTCGCCCTGTACGACCAATACGGTGAACATAATCTTCCGCTACATTAGGCAGTTCAAAGTTAACAACATACGGCAATTGTTCGATATCTAAACCACGTGCCGCAATATCTGTCGCCACCAGTACTCGAACATCACCTGATTTAAAATCTGCTAATGCACGTGTACGCGCGCCTTGGCTCTTATTACCATGAATTGCCGCCGCTTTTACGCCATCTTTATTTAGATGTTCAGCAAGGCGGTTCGCACCATGTTTTGTGCGTGTAAAAACAAGAACTTGCTGCCAATTTTCACGGCCTATCATGTAAGATAACAGCTCTGCTTTACGTTTCTTATCGACATGATGGACAAACTGGGTGACTTGCTCAGAAGCCGAGTTACGAGGAGCGACTTCGATCGTCACAGGTTTGTCCAGTAATTTATTCGCTAATTGTTTAATTTCATTAGAGAATGTAGCTGAAAACAGCAGGTTTTGACGTTTTTTAGGTAACTTACTGATCACACGGCGAATATCATGAATAAACCCCATATCAAGCATACGATCGGCTTCGTCCAAAACAAGGATCTCAACTTGAGATAAATTGACCGCATTTTGATGCTCTAGGTCGAGTAATCGCCCCGGCGTCGCAATCAAAATATCAACACCACCACGTAACTTCATCATTTGTGGGTTGATGCTAACACCACCAAACACGACAAATGAGCGGATCCTTAAATGACGGCTATATTCCTTAACATTCTCAGCGACTTGCGCAGCCAATTCACGTGTCGGCGTTAAGATCAATGCCCTAATCGGTTTGCGATCTTTTCCAATTCTAGGAGTCGAAATTAATTTTTGTAAAATGGGTAAGGTAAAACCCGCCGTTTTCCCTGTTCCTGTTTGAGCACTCGCTAAGAGGTCGTGACCATCAAGGACTGCTGGGATAGCTTGCTGTTGGATAGGCGTAGGGGCTTCGTAGCCTAACTCATTAATGGCGAGCAGAATTTCCTCGTTTAATGCGAGGTCTGAAAAACTAGTCAAATTAAATTACTCCGGACTTCACCACTCTGAATGATCAGAGGCAGTTCGAGGGGAAGGATTGTAGATGAAGAAAAGATGCAAACTGCCGTGCAATTGCGGGAAGTCTAACATTATTTGGCTCTAATAAGTATATTAATTTAGTTTAGAAAATAAATTAATACAAAATTACTCAAATATAGTATATATAACTATTACAAACTAGAATATGTCGTTTTCCGTCACTGAATTATGCAAAAAGCCGTGTAGAGCTTGTTAGGTTGATATTTAGTTTTGAATGTTTAAGGAAATTTCATGATTACAAACACACCGTCAACACATCGAGGAGAAAACGCCAGAGTGCAGTTGCTATGCTCAGCTGCAGATGTCTATGGTGAATTAGGTCTCGACGGAGCAACAACCCGCAAAATTGCTCAAGTTTCGGGGCAAAATATTGCCGCCATTTCCTATTATTTTGGTTCAAAAGAGGGGCTGTATCTCGCTGTAGCCCAATTGATTGCGAACACAATAAAAGAAAACTTTAGCGAGACAACCGCGGAAATTGATACATATCTTCGTCAAACCAATCCCCCTCCTGATGAGGCCATCAAACTCTTGCAAAAAGCATTAGTCGGTTATAATTACTTTCAGCTAGAAAAAAAGAACCTGAGTTTTTCTCGAATACTCGCTAGAGAGCAACTCAACCCAACCGAAGCCTATACCATTATTCATGAGCAGGCTCTCGGACCTATTTACACCAAATTAAACCGTCTTATTGCCATTTATATAGGCTCCGATCCCAACAGCCTAACCACCTTAATCCAAACCCATGCCATCTTAGGGGAAACGCTCTCGTTTCGTATCGCAAGAGAGACGTTACTTCGGCAAACTGGCTGGAAACATATCAATGAAGAGGAATATAAAATCATTAACCAAGTACTGATAGAGCACACCAATATCTTGTTGGAAGGATTGCGTCATCGCAAAGAGGCACAAAAGTGATATCATTAATCCATAAAAAACGGTTATAGATTATCGAACTATCTATTTTTAGACATGTAATCTACACGAAGAATAAGGTTAATTATGAACAATAAACGTCGTTCAATCTTTTTAATTCTTATTGTCATAGTAATCGGTCTCGCTGCGGGTGGTTATTATTGGTATCAATCACAGCAAGATAAAACATTAACCTTATATGGTAATGTTGATGTACGAACCGTCAACCTTGGTTTTCGTGTTGGTGGGAAGCTCGCGTCTTTGAATGTTGATGAAGGCGCGCGCGTTACCCCCGGTCAAGCTTTAGGCCAGCTTGACCAAGCGCCTTATATCAACGCATTAAACAAAGCAAAGGGCGTTAGAGACAGTGCAAAAGCCCAGCTAGCTATGAAAGAAAAAGGCTATCGCACTCAAGAAATTGCACAAGTTGAAGCAGAGGTTGCCCAAAAACAAGCGGCATGGAAATACGCTGAAAGTTTTTACCAGCGCCAAAAAGGACTCGCAGCCTCCCATGTGATTTCTGCCAATGAGCTAGACAATGCAAAGACAAATCGAAATCAAGCACTTGCCGCATTAAAAGCCGCACAAGATAAACTAAACCAGTATCAAAGCGGTTTCCGTCAAGAAGAGATAGCGGCTGCACGAGGCGAATGGTTACAAGCTGAAGCGGCTGTTGCACAGGCAGAATTAGACTTAAAAGATACCGTATTAACAGCCCCCTCAGATGGAACCATCCTAACGCGAGCCATTGAGCCTGGCAGCATTGTCGGTGCTGGTAATACTGTATTTAGTGTCACTCTCACGACGCCTGTTTGGGTAAGGGCTTATGTCGATGAGCCTAATTTAGGGATGGCCGTTCCTGGTCGAGAAGTTTTGCTCTACACCGATAGCCGTCCAGATAACCCTTATCACGGTACCATTGGTTTTGTATCACCAACCGCTGAATTCACGCCAAAAAGCGTACAAACTCCGCAATTACGTACTGATCTTGTATATCGGCTACGCATCGTTGTCAGCGATCCTGATGAGGCACTACGCCAAGGCATGCCAGTTACCATCCGCTTTGCTGAAATTCAGTGATAAGAGTGCATGATGAGTAAGCACGATGACTGCATTCGTCTTCAAGGGGTTGAAAAAACATTTCAGGGTTTAGACTCCCCCGCAGTAGAGAGCTTAACGGCCGAGATCTATGGTGGCTCGGTAACGGGTTTAGTCGGCCCAGACGGTGCAGGCAAAACGACGTTAATGAGAATGCTTGCCGGTTTATTAAAACCTGATTCAGGCACAATCAGTCTAATGGGATTAGATCCGATTAAAGACAGCGTACAAGTGCATGCTAATTTAGGATATATGCCACAAAAATTTGGCTTATATGAAGATCTGACCGTCCAAGAAAATCTTGATTTATATGCTGATTTACGTGGCGTCCTCGGTGAAGAGAGAGAGAAAATTTATCGTCAGTTGCTCACCTTTACTGATTTAACAAATTTTACAGGTCGACTTGCCGGTAAATTATCCGGCGGTATGAAACAAAAGCTAGGGTTAGCTTGCACACTGATTGGCAGACCAAAGGTGCTACTTTTAGACGAGCCTGGGGTTGGGGTTGATCCCATCGCACGACGCGAATTATGGCGAATGGTACACACTTTAGCCGATGAGGGGATGCTGATCCTTTGGAGTACCTCCTATCTTGATGAGGCCCAACAGTGCAAACATGTTTTGCTCCTTAACCAAGGCCAATTGCTTTTTTCAGGGAAACCTCAAGATCTGACCCAAACTATGGTTGGTCGCTCCTATTTATTAGATGTTCCGGCCGCCAATAAACGTACAATATTGCAAAATGCCCTCGTTCTTCCGGAAACCAGCGATGGCGTGATCCAAGGGCGTTATATCCGTTTAATATTAAAGCCTAATGCGTCTAAAACGTCGCTACTTCACCGTTTGCATATGCCTGATGGGAAGCTGATTGAGGCAGAGCCACGTTTTGAAGATGCTTTTATTGATCTCTTAGGTGGGGGGCCTTCCCATCGCTCAGAATTGGCGGCTATCATGCCGCAAATCCCTGCTAATCCAAGTGAAACCGTTATTGAAGCGCGTGATCTAACGAAAAAATTTGGTGATTTTGCCGCGACGGATAGCGTCAATTTTCAAGTAAAACGCGGTGAAATTTTTGGCTTACTCGGCCCCAATGGTGCGGGGAAGTCAACCACCTTTAAAATGATGTGTGGATTGATGAGACCAACCGAAGGTCACGCCTTAGTGTTAGGAATGGATTTAAAGACCAGCTCAGATAAAGCACGGCAACACCTCGGCTATATGGCGCAAAAATTCTCGCTCTATAGCAATTTAAAGGTTGGGCAAAATCTCAAATTCTTTTCTGGTGTTTATGGTCTGCATGGTAAGCATCAAACACATAAAATAGCTGAAATGGTTGAGGCCTTTAATTTTAAGCCAATTATTAATCAAATAACTGATTCACTCCCTCTTGGCTTTAAACAACGCCTTGCCCTTGCCTGCTCCCTTATGCATGAGCCAGATATTTTATTTCTTGATGAACCGACATCGGGGGTCGACCCTCTCACTCGACGTGAGTTTTGGCTACATATCAACGGCATGGTCGATAGAGGCGTAACCGTCATGGTGACAACTCACTTTATGGATGAAGCAGAGTATTGTGATCGCATAGGATTAGTGTATCACGGCAAGATCATTGCCGCAGGTACGCCAGATGAGCTAAAACAGCAAGTCGCTAGTGAAAGTCATCCAAATCCATCAATGGAAGATGCTTTTATTGGGTTGATACTTGATTATGATAAACAGCGGGAGGAACAATGACCGCCAACGCGTCTCATTTTTCTTGGCGTAGACTCCGTGCATTATGCATTAAAGAAAGCAAACAAATCGTACGCGATCCCAGTAGTGCATTGATTGCCGTTGTGATCCCCCTAATGCTGTTATTTATTTTTGGTTATGGGATCAATTTGGATTCCAGTCAATTACGTGTTGGCATCTTGATGGATCAACAAAGCCATGAAGCACGCCAACTCGTCGATACATTTACAGGCTCCCCTTTTATTGACGCTACGGTTAGCGATAATCGGCAACAATTAATTGCAAAAATGCAAGCGGGCAAAATTCGCGGCATTATCGTTATCCCCGTGAACTTCTCAGCCCAATTGCTACGTCCTGAAGGGCATGCCGCCATACAAGTGATTACCGACGGCAGTGAGCCTAATACTGCGAACTTTGTACAAGCCTACACCAAAGGGATCTGGTATACGTGGTTGATACAACAAGGTGAAAATCGAGGCTATCCCACAGATCCCCTCATTGAGTTAAATATGCGTTATTGGTTCAATGAAGCTGCAATTAGTCAGCATTTCATTATACCCGGTGCCATTAGTATCATAATGACGGTAGTTGGAGCTATTTTGACATCACTGGTTGTTGCTCGTGAATGGGAGCGCGGCACAATGGAAGCCCTTCTCTCGACACAGATTACACGCACCGAATTGCTTTTATCCAAATTATTACCCTATCAAGTCTTAGGCTCCTTTGTGATGATCTTGTGTATGATTGTCACGACATCACTATTAAATATACCTTATCGAGGCTCACTCTTAGTGCTGTTTTTGATCACTAGCCTCTATTTAGCGACCGCTCTCGGAATGGGGCTATTGATTTCCACCATCACTCGCAATCAATTTAATGCCGCAATGGTCGCATTAAATGCGGCATTTTTGCCAGCAATTATGCTATCAGGCTTTATTTTTGAAATCTCAAGCATGCCAATATTTGTCCAAATCGTGACTTATTTCATTCCGGCGCGCTATTTTGTCAGCAGCTTACAAACGCTATTTCTGGCAGGCGATATCTATATTGTTTTGTTCACCAATCTGCTGTTACTTATCGCCTCCGCTATTTTATTTATTGGCTTAACGGCATGGAAAACACGCCGTCGTCTTGATTGATAAGGATGAAATATGTTTTACCGCCTATATACCTTGATCATGAAAGAACTACAGACGTTATTGCAGGAGAAGCAAACGCGGATCATTTTGCTCATGCCTGTTATTTTCCAAATGATCTTGTTTCCTTTGGCTGCAACCCTTGAGGTTACCAACACCACGATCGCCATTTTCGATCAAGATGGCGGGAAGCACTCTATCGAATTAACTCAACGATTAGCAAAAGCGGAAGCCTTTTCTCAAGTACGATTACTCAAAAATGAGCACGAGATCCGAGAAACACTGGATAACCGAGAAAGCTTATTAGTCGTACGCTTCGGGCAAAATTTTAGCGCTGACATCGATAGCCAGCACACTGCGAAGATGATGTTATTACTTGATGGACGTAACTCTAACAGCGCGCAAATTGCCGCTAACTATATTGAACAAATCGTATTACAATATCAAAGCGAGCTAACGGCAGGCCGCCCTTTAGCCAATAATAGCGAGTTAGTGGTTCGTAACTGGTATAACCCTAATCTGGAATATAAATGGTTTATCGTGCCATCACTGGTGGCATTAATCACGACCATTGGCGTACTGATTGTCACTTCCCTGTCGATTGCCCGAGAGGCCGAACAGGGAACCCTTGACCAATTACTTGTATCGCCGCTCACGACTTGGCAAATTTTTATCGGTAAAGCCGTACCCGCATTGATTATTGCCACCGCGCAAGCGACTTTAGTCTTAGTCATTGGTATCTTCTGTTACCAAATCCCCTTTGCAGGCTCCCTCACGCTATTTTATGCAACTATGGTGGTTTATGGCCTTTCACTAGTGGGTTTTGGATTATTAATATCGGCTTTGTGTTCAACCCAACAACAAGCATTTATCGGTGTATTTGTTTTTGTGATGCCCGCTATTTTGCTCTCAGGCTATATTTCTCCCGTTGAGAATATGCCCATTTGGTTGCAAGAAATTACCTTGATCAATCCAATCCGCCATTTCACTGAAATCACCAAACAGATTTACTTAAAAGATGCTGATTTTAGTGTTATTTGGCCGAGCCTATGGCCACTGCTCGTGATATCAGTCATTACCAGTACCTTTGCTTACTACCTCTTTCGGCAGAAAACAGCGTAGCAATTACCTATTAGTCACGATTATATTTTTTACTAAACAATAAAAAACCCTTGTCTGTTTGACCATGACAAGGGTTGATATTCTTTAAAAGCTATTGTGTATCTTAAATACACAATTTATACATGATTAACGGCGGTCGCCGAAAATACGTAGCAGCATTAAGAACAGGTTGATAAAGTCCAGATACAGGTTTAATGCACCTAGGATAGCGAGTTTACGCATGCTTTCTTTATCTTCCACGTCAATTTGTGCACCCATCTCTTTCAGTTTCTGAGTATCATATGCGGTCAGGCCTGCAAAAATCAGAACACCTGCATAGGTAATCACCCAGTATAATGCTGAGCTTTTCATGAAAATATTGACAATAGAAGCGATAATTAGGCCAATAAGCGCCATAAACAGGAAGTTACCGATACCACTTAGGCTACGCTTTGTGGTGTAACCATAAACACTTAGTGCACCAAACATTGCCGCCGTGATAAAAAATGTTCCTGCTACCGATTCCATTGTATAAGCAGCTAAAACCACAGAAATTGTTAGCCCAGTAAGTACTGAGTAGAGCATAAACATGCCCGTTGCCATCATACCACTCATTCTTGGCAGTAAAAATGACAAACCAAGTACAAGTCCAAACTCAACAATGATTAAACCAAAAAACAGAACATTATTAGTCGCTATGGTATAAAATAAGCCACTATTCAGTGTGGACCAAGCAACAAAAGCAGTCAGTAACAGACCAACAGTCATCCAGCCATAAACCTGTGACATAAATGTCTGAATGCCGGCACTGCTGCGCTGGACAAGAGAATCATTACGTTGATCGAATCGATCCATGATGGTTACCCTTCATACATTAGTAAGAAACGACCACAGCAACGTGCCGTAGCCAGACAAATTCCTACAAAGTTTATCATAAATTATTGACAATACCATTCAACAAACTTAAAACCATTGATTAGAATTTATGCCATGCCGCTGCTGACGGGCGTCTAAATACGCTAAAAATTATTTTAAATATAAATGAAATTTACTGATCACCAACGGTTTGCAGAAGCTTCATCGCTCTCTTTTGCCTCGACCCAACGTTCATTATCAGGCAATGTCTCTTTCTTCCAAAATGGTGCTTTGGTTTTTAAATAGTCCATAATAAATTCAGCCGCTTGAAAAGCAGCGCCACGATGAGCACTGGTCACACCCACAAAAACAATCTCTTCGCCCGGCTGTAAAGTACCTACTCGGTGGATCACACTAACTCGCTGTAGTGCCCAGCGTTGACGCGCTTCGACCACAATAGCGGCCAGCGCTTTCTCCGTCATTCCGGGATAATGTTCTAACGTTAATGCTGCAACGCTATCGCCTAAATTATGATTTCGGACTTTGCCTGTAAACGTTACGACCGCGCCATCGCTATCACATTCAGCAAGCCATTGATACTGCTCGCCTACACTAAAATTTTCTGTTTGTACCGCAATATGCGTATTTTCCATCTTAGCCCCCGGTCACCGGTGGGAAAAAGGCCACTTCGTCGCCATCTTCCAATGGATGATCTGTTGCTACAAAAGATTGGTTAACTGCCGCTAACAACTTGCCATCTTCTAAAGCTAAAGCCCACCGGTCACCACGTTGTGCCAATGCTTGACGCAATGCTTCAACATTTGAGTAATGTTCTGATAATTCGAGACGAGCTGTTCCCACCAATTCACGTACTTGAGCAAAAAAAAGTACCGTAATCATGCGTCCACCTTAAAATGACCAGATTTGCCACCTGTTTTTTCTAATAAGCGAACAGGCCCAATTACCATATCTTTTTGCACCGCTTTACACATATCATAAATGGTTAAAGCAGCTACTGAAGCGGCAGTTAATGCTTCCATTTCAACCCCTGTTTTTCCTGTCAATCGACAGCAGGACTCAATACGGACTTGATTTTGCTCCGGCAATGCTTGCAACGTCACTTCAACTTTTGTTAGCAGCAACGGATGACATAACGGGATCAGCTCCCATGTTTTTTTCGCTGCTTGAATACCAGCAATACGTGCGGTCGCAAATACATCGCCTTTATGATGGCTCCCCTCAACAATCATCGCTAAGGTCTCTTTATTCATCGTGACAAATGCTTCGGCTCTCGCTTCACGGACTGTTTCAGCTTTTGCAGAAACATCCACCATATGCGCTTCACCCGACGCATTAATATGAGTCAGTTGGGACATATTTTCTCCTGAAAAATCAAAAATTCATTAACCGCCAATAACGGATAAATTCGGGGTGATGCCACTGTCGCCCATATGTAAAAAGTGCGTCTCTCGCTTAAATTGTAGACCACTTTGAATACGTGCTTTTAATGCTTCGTTTTGATTATCGTCACTTAACAAGTCACGTAGTGGGATACCATTTTCACCGAATAGGCACAGATGAAGATTCCCCAAAGAAGAAACGCGTAGTCGGTTACAACTTTGGCAGAAATCTTTTTCATAAGGCATGATAAGACCAATTTCCCCTTGGTAATCAGGGTGGCTAAAGACTTGGGCGGGGCCATCGCTACGAGAGCGTGGCACACTGTACCACCCCTCTTCAATAAGACGGTCGCGGATCGTTTCTCCCGAAATATGGAAACGATTAAAAAGGTCACTCCCTTCCCCCGTTTCCATTAATTCGATAAAGCGGAGTTGGATTGGACGATGTTTGATCCAATTTAAAAAGGATTTTAAAGCAATATCATTGACGTTTTTCA
Source organism: Providencia sp. PROV261 (assembly GCF_028477945.1). NCBI lineage: Bacteria > Pseudomonadati > Pseudomonadota > Gammaproteobacteria > Enterobacterales > Morganellaceae > Providencia > Providencia sp. PROV261. Next base: position 215,763 of record NZ_JAMPMC010000003.1, read on the forward strand.
TCAATACTGCGTTGACTTTGACCTTGTCGAATCCCGCTTCAAAGGCAGCATCAATGCCTTGCATCACTTGATAAAACTTGTCTTGCCCAGTAATTGCCGCAAATTGACGCGGGTCTAGGCTATCAACACTGACATTAATCGCTCCGAGTCCCGCCTCTTTCCATTTTTGTACATCACGAGCCATACGATAACCATTTGTCGTCACCGCAATTTTTTTGATCGCTTGATTTTCATGGATAGCGGCAATGATATCGGTAAAATCTTTACGCATGGTCGGCTCGCCGCCTGTGATGCGTACCTTTTCTGTGCCCAATTCTGCGAAAGCACGGCTAATGCGCTGAATTTCACTCAGTGAAAGGAATTCGTGACGACCACTTGGTTTATAACCATCGGGAAGGCAGTATGTGCAACGAAAGTTGCAAACATCTGTAATAGATAAACGGAGATAATAAAATTTCCGAGCAAATTGATCGACAAGCTGCTGCATAATGACACCTTTCCAAATACGGGAGATGCAGACATTTCTATCTTGCACCCTGGTGGCTCAGAGGCCACGGCCAAAGCATCATATTCGTTATCGCGAACTTAGACACAAAGGCTAGGAGTGATATTTATCAACAAGCCCACAAAGCCAGCATAGGTTAACAATCAAATTGCTCACTTTGTTCACTTAGTTTATGTGGGGATTTTAGCGTAAAAGAAAGGAAAAAGCGAATTTGAATTTCGATATATAATATATTATACAACGACTTAGGGTTTAGTTATGCGTTTGTTAATTCAGTGTAAATTTAATGTTCTAATTTGTATTATGTCACCTATTAAACCCAATATTAAGCGCATGTACAAAAAACATCCAGCCCCTATTTTTAATCGTTAATTAAGAGCAATCTTAGATTAGGTTTGCCCCAAATTTTGATCTTTTTTGGATAGTAAAAAACAGCCCTATGAGATAATTGCTGTTTAAACTGCCATCATTTTCAATTTTTATCTGTCAATGATGACGGTAAATGACCCCCAAACGGTGTTTTATGATAAATTAGCGCCGTTTTGTGATAGACGTGATAATCGCGTTTTAAATTGCATTTAACTGGCAATAACACTGTATAATAGCCTTGGCGCTGAAAAAATAACTGATATAGGAACACTATGCCGAATAGTAGTTTGACTGATTTTAGGCATGTTGTCGCCCTTGGCGGCGGACATGGGCTTGGTCGCGTAATGTCTTCGCTTTCCTCTTTAGGCTCTCGATTAACTGGAATTGTCACCACGACGGATAATGGTGGTTCTACTGGTCGTATTCGTCGAGCGGAAGGTGGGATTGCTTGGGGAGATATGCGCAACTGCCTCAATCAATTAATTACTGAGCCATCAATCGCATCGGCGATGTTTGAATACCGTTTTAGTGGCAACGGCGAACTTTCAGGCCATAATTTAGGTAATCTGATGCTAAAGTCATTAGATCACCTCAGTGTACGCCCTCTTGATGCCATTAATTTGATCCGCAATATGCTCAAAGTGGATGCCAAACTCATTCCTATGTCAGAATCTCCCGTCGACTTAATGGCGATTGATGAGATGGGTAATGAAGTGTATGGCGAGGTCAATGTTGATGCTCTGATTGAATTACCGAAAGAGTTACGACTCTACCCAACCGTAAAAGCCACAGCAGAAGCGATTGAAGCAATTCATCAAGCGGATTTAATTTTAATTGGTCCGGGTAGTTTCTTCACCAGCCTGATGCCACTGCTACTGTTGGAAGATATCACGGATGCTTTGCGCGAATGTAAAGCCCCGATGATCTATATCGGTAACCTAGGTAAAGAGCTAAGTACATCCGCAGCTAGCCTCACGTTACAAGAAAAGTTAACCATGATGGAGCAGCATATCGGCTGCAAAAAAATTGATGCCGTGATTGTTGGCCCTAGAACGAATATCGCGCCTATTCGCCATGAGCGGTTAGTCACTCAACGGGTGTTAGAGGCCGATGATATTCCTTATCGTCATGACCGTAAGCTACTCTTGCAAGCTATCGAAGAAACCGTGCGTTTGTTTTAAACCACCACGGGATATCACCACCAATCACGCCAAAGGTTAACAGCAAAAACTCACAGAGCCGTTAACCTTTGTAGCATCATGAATTAGCAATAAAACGCTCCCTTAGCTCTTGCAATTGATCCCTTACATTTGCCGCCGCTTCAAACTCTAAATCCTGAGCGTGTTTATACATCTGCGCTTCAAGTTGCGAAATACGTTGCTCCAACTCTTTTGTTGATAATAATTGGATATCTTCACGTTTATCGATTTTGGCACTCTCTTTATTGCGACCTTTCGATTTGCCACCCACTTTGTGACCAATTTGCAAGATATCGCCAATTTTTTTGTTCAGGCCTTGCGGCACAATACCGTGTTGCTCATTAAAGGCTATCTGCTTAGCACGGCGGCGTTCCGTTTCTTTGATGGCCTTTTCCATTGAATTGGTGATTCTATCGCCATATAAAATTGCTTTACCATTAAGGTTACGCGCCGCACGACCAATTGTCTGAATGAGTGAACGTTCAGAGCGTAAAAAGCCTTCTTTATCGGCATCGAGAATAGCCACCAATGACACTTCTGGCATATCGAGACCCTCTCTCAGCAAGTTGATCCCCACCAGCACATCAAACTCACCTAAACGTAGGTCACGAATGATTTCAACCCGTTCTACCGTATCAATATCAGAGTGTAAATAACGAACCCGTTCACCATGCTCTTCAAGGTATTCCGTTAAATCTTCTGCCATTCGTTTTGTTAACGTTGTCACCAACACACGCTCGTTTTTCTGCGAACGAATACGAATTTCAGAAAGCAAATCATCAACCTGAGTGGCAACAGGCCGCACTTCAATCACAGGATCTAGCAAGCCTGTTGGTCGCACAACCTGCTCTATCACCTCTGAACCTGATTTTTCTATTTCATAATTACCCGGCGTCGCGGAAACATAGATAGTTTGTGGCGCAAGCGCCTCAAACTCTTCAAAACGTAATGGTCGATTATCAAGCGCAGACGGTAAACGGAATCCATACTCTACCAGTGTTTCTTTACGAGAGCGGTCACCTTTATACATCGCTCCGATCTGCGGGATAGTAACGTGCGACTCATCCACCACCAATAAACCATCAGCAGGTAGGTAATCAAACAGCGTCGGTGGCGGCTCTCCTGGCGCGCGACCAGACAAATAACGTGAATAGTTCTCAATACCTGAGCAATAACCCAGCTCATTCATCATTTCGAGATCAAATTGAGTACGTTGGGTGATACGTTGTTCTTCTAGCAATTTATTATTTTCGAGGAGCACCTTACGCCTATCCGCCAGTTCAACCTTAATTTGTTCCATCGCTTCTAAGATCCGCTCTCTCGGCGTCACATAGTGGGTTTTCGGATAAACTGTAAAGCGAGGAACACGATGCTGAATTTGCCCCGTTAATGGGTCGAACAAAGACAACCGTTCCACTTCTTCATCAAATAATTCGACACGTAACGCATATTCATCTGATTCTGCGGGGAAAATATCAATCACCTCGCCCCGTACGCGGAACGTACCTCGGGTAAAAGCTTGGTCGTTACGTGTATATTGCAGATCGGCTAAGCGCCGCAAAATAGCCCGCTGATCGATAATCATCCCATCGGTCAAATGCAGCATCATTTTTAAATAGCTATCAGGATCACCAAGACCATAAATAGCCGAAACAGAAGCCACAACTATCACATCACGCCGTTCAAGTAGTGCTTTTGTCGCTGACAGACGCATTTGCTCAATATGCTCGTTAACAGACGCATCTTTTTCGATAAAGGTATCTGAACTAGGCACATAGGCTTCTGGCTGATAATAATCATAATAAGAGACAAAGTATTCAACGGCATTGTCAGGGAAGAAGGCTTTCATCTCACTGTACAATTGTGCTGCCAACGTCTTATTGTGTGCCATTAACATGGTTGGGCGATTTTCTTTGGCGATGACATTGGCAATCGTAAAGGTTTTACCTGAGCCTGTTACCCCGAGTAAGGTTTGATGAGCAAGTCCATCTTCTAACCCTTCAGAAAGCTGACGAATTGCCTCGGGTTGATCCCCACCAGGCTGAAAATCAGAATACAATTTAAATACTTTACTCATTACCCACGCCTCTTAACCGATCTCCCCCCTATGATACTGGATAAAAAACCAGCTTCAAGTGCTGAGTTTAAAAATTCTCCAGCAATTTTTTATTGTGGTTAAAACAAGGTTATCCCCAAAAATTTTTCTTGACCTAAAGTGATTTATATATTTTATGCTGATGCGACTTCTAGTCTTATCTCAAATAACAACCCATGTCTTGATTTTATTTAACTTATTGTATTTTAAAATTATTATTTATAAGTCTGAAATCACATCAAATAAAGGCAAAGCCGCTTGTCACCTTGGATTCGGTTGTTTTTTTAGATCTAATTCACAAGGTTATCCACAGAAATAGTGGATAACTCTGCAATCCCTTTCAGATAGTGCGTTTCCGTTCCACTCTAAAAACCACATAGCGCATATACATGACAAAAAAATGGCAATTCAGTGAAAATATTTTTACTCAGAATTTATCATAAAAACAGTATTTACTCTTTTTTAACGGATCCGAGTTGACAAAAATGACGGATTAACGATCCAAAATAGCCTTTTACACAGAATAAACAGGAACATAAAAAATTATCTAGTAAGATCCACTAGATAGGCACACTTTTCCGATCATAAATAACCAAACATTACACCCAATGTACCATGACTACGCCATCGTCCTTATCATTCGGTGTTAAAGGATATTTTTGCTGTTTAACAACGCTCAAGTTATAGCATCTACTTCAGGATATAAGATTATTGAATGCGCTCAGCCAGACGAGTCTGATAGTTATCGATACTCCCTACCTATCTCCGTTTCTTACCTACCTGAATATTGAATTATTTAGAATATAAAAATTTAATATAGGGGCTTTACACACAAGCCCCTAATTAAGCCAAGTCGCCATGAAAAATGGGAAGGATGGCGTGAACTTGATGAATCAAGACATGTCATTTTATCGCTTGATAATTCAACGGAAGAGATAGGCGCAGGGTTACGTTTAGACTGAGCCGTTGCACAACAAAAGAGTTTTCGTTCAATACACCAGAGAGCGTGTTTATATTGAAAAACAAGCTCTCTGATAAAATAGACAATTAACCACTAAAAAATTAAATCGCTGTCACATCAACATACTGCCCTACATCGGCAAATTGTTCGGCATCTTGATGAGGAATGATACCAAGGCAAGGCGCATTGATCGAACGGTGCAATGTCTCTATATATTCGGCCTGATAGGTTCCTGCCGGTTCGACTTCATTCGCCACCCACCCCACCAATTTTAGCCCTGCTTGGTTAATCGCTTGTGCGGTTAATAAGGCATGATTAATACAACCCAGTTTGATGCCAACCACCATAATCACTGGCAATTGTTGCTCAACCACCCAATCTGCATAACTTTGTTGTGCTGATAATGGCGTATACCAGCCGCCAGCACCTTCAACCAACATCCACTGCGCTTTTGACTGCAAATGTTTTAATCCGTTTGTCATCACTGAAAAATCAATTGGCAGCCCAACTTTTTCGCTAATAATATGTGGAGATGTTGGCGCTTCGAATACAATTGGATTCACTTCTTGGTAAGTTAACGGCAATGTGCTGTTTGTTTGTAAAAAAAGTGCATCACTGTTACGTAGCCCTTGTGCTGTTTGTTCGCTGCCTGAAGCAACCGGTTTATACCCCGCGGTTTGATAACCCAATTGTTTAGCCGCTTGCAGTAATGCGCAACTGACTACTGTTTTACCGACCTCAGTATCAGTGCCGGTCACAAAATAAGTTTTAGTCACGATAAATTATTCCAAATACAGTTTGATAAGTGAGCTCAAGACCGTTTGCTGACGTGGGATAAGCGCTCTCAAGTAGATGTAATCGCTGCCTTGTCATCAATCCACCACGTCGCCCTGCGGTGAGATGGGTCGCGCCAATGCCTTTCAATGAATTCAATAATCGAGCTAAATCCGAAAAATGTAGTGTATCGGTCTGAAGCAGCAATTGATGCTGCCATGGTTGGCAACTCGCGCTTATCTGTTCAAAACTTAAAAATTCATTCACATGCGAATAGCCATCTAACCTAGCCCAAGCTTGCGATAGCTCCGATAGAGAGCCTTTAGCAAGCGTGGTAAATACAATCACCCCACCATTTTTAGTCACTCGATGTAGTTCAGTTAGGGCCAGTGATAAGTCAGAGCACCATTGGATAGCCAAATTAGAAAAAACCACATTAAAAGTTTGATCGGCAAAAGGCAGTGCTTCCATATCCGCACAGATATACTGTTCAGCCGCATTTTTTTGACGTGCAACCTCCAACATGCCGGACGATAAATCTAATGCGGTCACTTCAGCCCCTTGTGCTTTAATTATTTGGCTGAAAAAACCAGTGCCACAGCCAACATCAATCACTTTTTTAGCCGGTAAATTGACCCGTGCTGAAGCTAATAAATCCAGCAGTTGATGACCACTATTTTGTTGATAATAAGCTATCGAATCATAGCGTTTTGCTGCTTTACCAAAAGCCGAAGCGATTTTTTGTTTTTCATCACTTAATGGTAAAACCATTTAACGCCTCCAACAGTTGATCGATATCTTGTTGGTGATGAGCTGCACTCAAGGTAATGCGTAGCCGTGCACTGCCTGGTGGGACAGTCGGTGGACGTATCGCTTGTACCCATAGCCCTTTTTGTCGTAAATAATCAGAAAGCTGTAAGCTCACCTCATTATCACCCACAATGACGGGTTGAATTGCCATCTGTGAATCAGCTAATTGCAGATCACTAAATTGACTATTTTTTCTGAAATATTCAATATGTTGATTAAGCCGTTCCCTTGCATCATCGGCTGTACGGATCTGCTGTAACGCTGCTAATAGCGCAACTGCCTGAGCTGGTGGCATTGAGGTACTATAAATAAGGTGGCGAGCCGCTTGAATAAAGTAATCTGCGGTTGCTTCATCACACAGAACGGCAGCGCCACTCAAACCAAATGCTTTACCGAAGGTGACAATCAGTAATTCAGGTTTAATACCATGCACATCACAACTACCACGCCCTTCTCGCCCTCTTACGCCAATACCATGGGCATCATCGACCATTAACCAAGCGTGATGTTGTTCCGCGAGCTGTTTTAATTCCGCTAAAGGCGCACTGTCACCATCCATGCTAAACACCCCTTCACTAATCACGAGTGTCTTTACATCTAAAGTGCTGGTGAGCAATTTTTGTAATGATGCAGGGCTATTGTGAGCAAATCGCCGTAAATTAGCTTTTGAAAGCATTGATGCCTCTAAAATCGAAGCATGACTAAGTTTATCGGCTAAAATGCGATCCCCTTGCCCCATTAAAGCGGTGATCACCGCTTGATTCGCCGCAAAACCAGAAATAAATAATAGTGCCCTTGGATATCCCAACCATGCAGATAGCGCGTTTTCCAAATCATAATGGGCGCGAGTAAAACCAGTAATGTGCCCTGAACCGCCACTGCCGGTGCCATATAATGTGGCGCCTTGCTGCCAAGCCTCGACGACCTTGGGGTGATGACTTAACCCTAAGTAATCATTTCCTGAAAAATTCAGGTAATTTTCCCCGTTAATTCGCAACTCACGACCTGTGCTGTAATCAATACAGGTTCTTTTACGCCAAGCCGCATTTTGTTTACGCTGCTCGAGTTGCGCTTGAATAAATGTTTGCCAACTCATTAGACAGCCGCGTTATAGAACTGTGAATTATCGGCTGTCAAAATAGACTCCGCTAATTGTGCCGCTTGTTGATTATCCCCTTCGCTCACTTCAATACGCTCTGGGTTAATATTCAATTTTTTAAACAAGGAGATATCTTTATTTTCATTCGGATTAGGAGCGGTTAACAGCTTACAACCATAAAATACGGAATTAGCGCCTGCCATAAAACAGAGTGCTTGGGTTTGCTCGTTCATATATTCGCGACCCGCCGATAAACGGACGTAAGAGGTCGGCATCATAATACGTGCTACTGCAATAGTTCGAATGAAATCAAAAGGATCGACATCTTCATTATCCGCCATCGGGGTGCCTTCCATTTTCATCAGCATATTGATCGGTACACTTTCTGGCGGTTTAGGTAAATTCGCAAGTTGAACCAACAGTGCTGCTCGATCGCTGATTTTTTCCCCTAAACCAAGAATCCCTCCAGAGCACACTTTGATACCCGCATTACGTACATTATCCAATGTGTCTAAGCGGTCTTGATAAGTTCTGGTGGTAATGATGTTGCCATAGTATTCAGGGGAGGTATCAAGATTATGGTTGTAGTAATCAAGCCCCGCTTCGGCAAGGCGCTGAGCTTGGCTATCGTCAATCATTCCCAGTGTCATGCAGGTTTCCATGCCTAGCGATTTCACCTCTCGCACCATCATTTCGAGATAAGGCATATCGCGTTCACGAGGATTACGCCAAGCGGCTCCCATACAAAAACGCGTTGAGCCTGCTTGCTTCGCTTTTTTTGCAGATTCAAGAACTTGCTGAACTTCCATTAAACGTTCAGTTTCTAATCCGGTTTTATAACGAGCACTTTGTGCACAATATTTGCAATCTTCTGGACATGCCCCTGTTTTGATTGAAAGCAAAGTGCTGACCTGTACTTGCTGTGGGTCAAAATGCTGTCGATGAACTTGCTGAGCTTGGAACAAAAGCTCAAAGAAAGGCATAGAGAACAATTCATTAGCCTGTTTAGTTGTCCACTTTTTTAATTCGCTCACGGCAGATCTCCATCATAAAAAGTCGTTGCCAGTTTAAATATTGTGGTTATCATGTCAACCAAATTCATTTAAATAAGTTGACAACAAAGTAAAATGGACAGTTCTGATATTGCATTCGATGCCAAGCATATCTGGCATCCCTACACCTCGATGAGCCACCCGATCCCCGCCTATCCCATCGTTGAGGCTAAAGGCGCAGAGTTGATTATGGCTGATGGAAAAACACTTGTTGATGGAATGTCTTCTTGGTGGGCGGCGATCCACGGCTACAATCATCCCGTTCTCAATCGAGCTGCTACTGAGCAGCTACAAAAAATGTCTCATGTCATGTTTGGTGGCATCACTCACCCTTCCGCAGTGAATTTGTGCCGTCAACTCGTTGAGATCACTCCAACGCCTTTAGAGTGTATTTTTCTTGCCGATTCAGGATCGGTGGCTGTGGAAGTGTCACTAAAGATGGCACTCCAGTATTGGCAGGCAAGAGGGGAAAAGCGCCAACGTATTTTAACTTTACGCCATGGTTATCATGGGGATACTTTTGGTGCGATGGCAGTATGTGATCCTGATAATTCAATGCATGGCCTATACAAAGGTTATCTACCTCCTCATATTTTTGTTGAGGCTCCACAATGTGGTTTTCATGATGAATGGAACAGTGATGATTTATTACCAATTAAGCAGGAACTTGCAGCAAAACATCGCGAAATTGCAGCAATTATACTCGAACCTATCGTACAAGGTGCGGGTGGAATGCGTATTTATCACCCCGAGTACCTAAAAGGCGTTCGTGAGCTTTGTGATCACTATGGCATATTACTGATAGCCGATGAAATCGCGACAGGATTTGGGCGCACAGGCCAATTATTTGCTTGTGACCATGCGGCTATTTCACCGGATATCATGTGCTTAGGCAAAGCCCTCACGGGGGGATATATGACACTATCAGCCACCTTAACAACGCGTCATGTTGCCGAAACGATTAGTAATGGCGAAGCGGGCTGTTTCATGCATGGGCCAACCTTTATGGGGAACCCATTAGCGTGCGCCGTCGCCAACGCAAGCCTAAAATTATTGCTTGAAAGCCCATGGCAGCATACTGTCGCCAAGATTGAGCAGCAGCTCTTAGCTGAATTAGCACCTTTGTCCTCCCACGCAAGCGTCAAGCAGGTGCGCGTTTTAGGGGCGATTGGCGTGATTGAGATGCAGCAGCCAGTCAATACCGCTGAATTACAAAAAAAGTTTGTTGAACAAGGGGTTTGGGTAAGGCCATTTGGTCGGCTGATTTATGTTATGCCACCTTACATTATTTCACCGGAACAACTGAGTAAAGTGACAAGTGCAATGAGAAACGTGATTGAGGGGTAAAGATCCCCTCAGTGCTTTGAGGAGATCTTAGTTTAGCAATTAACGCGCTAATACCGTCACCCACATTGGGCCTTTGCCCACTGGGTAGCGACCAATCTGGGTGAGTTTACCTGTAATCGGGTCAATTTCTGAAACAGAAATACTGTCAGATTTTTGCCCGCTAGAAATCAAGAAGCGCCCTGTTGCATCAAGGTTAAAGCCCCTAGGCTGAGCTTCTGTTGGATAAATCCCTTCTAGGGTCAACTCGCGGCCATCATCAGATACTCGGAAATGGCTAATATAGCTATCTGAACGCTCACTCGCATACAGATGACGTCCATCAGGCGTGATATGAATATCTGCCGCCCAACGTTGGCTTTCACGACCTTCTGGGTATACGTTAATATGCTGAACTTGGCGATAGCGAGTAAATTTATGGTAAACGTTAATGGTTGAATCCAACTCATTAACACAATAAATAACTTTGTGCTGTGGATGGAATGCAAGGTGGCGAGGGCCTGCGCCTTTTGCTGAACTGATTTGATCAGCAGAAGCTTCGGTTAAATGACCATCGTCATGCAGATCAAATAAGCGAATATGATCTTCCCCCAAACACGGCACCCATAATTGTTGATTGTCAGCATCAACATGTGAAGAGTGTGGGTTTCGTAGCCCTTCGATCACTTGGATCGCGGTTTGTGGTACACCTTCTTGGTTGATAGGTAAGACAGCCAAATTATGTTGATGGTATGACGGCACAAACAAATACTTACCAGTGTTATCTAATGATAAATGTACCGGTGTACTTGGAATTGCCGTCTCAGCTTTTAGTCTGAGAGTGCCCTTATCTTCAATTTGATAAGTGATTACTCGAAAATTGGGTCGGACACCAATATAAAGGTGCTTTTTATCATGGCTTAATACCATTGGCTGTACTTGGCCTGGTGTTGTCACCGTCTGTAATAACGTCAGTTCACCGGCTTCGTTCATAGACCAAACGTGGATCTGATGGCTTTCGGGGCTAGCAATATAGACAACCTGATTCATCCTGTCTCCTTATGATTCATGATAAAAATATCTTCTTCCATTATGACGGTTAATCTCAGGATAGACTAGCGAATAACAAGCAATCCCCCTCTTTTCAATACATCGCGCCACTAAATTATCTCAAAATGATTAAAACAACAGATTACCAATAACCTGACTCGATTCATTCTGCGCCACTTTAGTTAATCTGCAATATCCGCTAAGATGATAAAATTATTTTAGCACTGGATTATTATCAGGCTAACAGATCCCTTTCTGTTTAGCTGACAACGACAAAAACCATCATATGGCCACTCATTAAGGCATATGTAACCTCAAATCACGTGGAGCCGTTTATGTCATACCGCGTTATTGCGCTCGATCTTGATGGAACACTGCTTGATCCTCAAAAGAAAATTTTGCCCGAATCACTTGCTGCATTAAATGAAGCTCGTCGCCAAGGCGTTAAAGTGTTGATTGTGACAGGGCGCCATCATGTTGCCATTCATCCTTTCTACCAAGAGCTTAACCTTGATACCCCTGCAATTTGCTGCAATGGTACTTATCTTTATGATTATTTAGGTAAAAAAGTTCTTTCTTCAGACCCAATGACACTCGAATCAGCAACACAAATGATTGAAAGGCTGCGTGGCACTGATATTCAACATTTAATGTATGTTGATGATGCCATGCTATACAACGCACCGACAGAAGGGATCAAAAGGACGCTAAGTTGGGCAGAAACCCTGCCAGTGGCTCAACGTCCTAATATTCAGTTTGTCGAAAACTATGCTGATGTCTTACATGATTATCAATCTATTTGGAAATTTGCCGTCAGTTCAGAAAATATCGATCAGCTCAAAGAGGTTGTTCGCGGTATTGAAGATGATTTTGGCTTGGAATGTGAATGGTCATGGGCTGATCAAGTCGACGTCGGCCGCAAAGGAAACAGCAAAGGCCAACGACTAAAACAGTGGGTTGAATCACAGGGTATGACCATGAATGATGTGGTTGCTTTTGGTGATAACTTTAACGATTTAAGCATGTTAACAACGGCTGGACTAGGTGTTGCTATGGGCCAAGCGGTCGATGAAATCAAACAACAAGCAAAACTGGTTACACGTGATAACACCCAACCGGGTATCGCTGAAGTGATCCATAAATACGTATTGTAATTTTATCTATTAGGGGGCCAATAATAAGCCCCCTAATTAACTCATTTTGCCACTTTATGCTGTTCACTCAAGCGGCATGACTTTAGATATCAGCTAACGTACTGTTATGATGTGTAATGGCGGCTTAATGAAACACTTTTAACCTGTGCATAAACTCGACGACCTTTGCGAATAGACAATTCGTCACGCGCCCAACGTGTGATACGCGCCCATAAATAATGCTGTTCGCCTAAATCAAGCTTCACATCCACCTGCTCGCCATCTTCAATCCATTCAACCACTTCCGCTGATAAAATATTACGGATACTGCTGACCTGTGGCTTTTCTAATACTAAAGACACATCAGAGGCATCAATGCGTAAACGCAACTGCCCGCCTCTTTCTGTATCAATACGCGGGATCCATAATTTTTGACTGCCCACAATCACCGCAGTCATCTCATAGTCAGGGTGGTGACCATGACATATCACATTTAACACGCTACTTAATGTCTCTTGTTGGAGCCAAGGACGCAATGCACTGCTTGCCCACACCTCCTCTAATGCTCCAAAAGCTTTAACTTTACCTTGTGCCATCACAATCACTTTATCGGCAAGGCGTAAAATCTCATCTAAGCTATGGCTGACATATAAAATAGGGATTTTGACATCTTGAGACAGTTTTTCTAAATACGGTAGTAGCTCACGTTTACGCGGTAAATCAAGAGAAGCTAATGGCTCATCCATCAATAAAATTTCAGGTGCGGTTAACAGTGCGCGGCCAATAGCGACACGCTGTTTTTCCCCACCTGATAATGTAATAGGAAAACGATTTAGAAGTTTTTCAATGCCTAACAACGTCACAATTTCATCGAAGCGCCCTTTCATTTCGGGAGCCATACCATAACGTAAATTATTCTTGACTCGATAATGGGGAAATAGCCGTGCATCTTGGAAGACATAGCCAATATGGCGCTTTTCGGGCGGCAAGCAGATGCCTTTTTCGATATCGACCAGCGTCCGTCCATTGAGCACAATACGCCCTCGATTAGGCTTGGTTAGCCCCCCTATCACATTAATTAATGAGGTCTTCCCTGCTCCAGATAACCCAAATATGGCAGTAATGCTCTCTGTCGGTAGCGAGGTATTCACTTCAAGCGCTAACTCACCAAGCTGCTGTGAAAAATCCAGCTCTAACATATCAGGCTACCCCCAATCGCTTTTTGCCCCAACGGGTCAGCCATTCTGAAACTAATAGTGAAATTAATGCCAAGATAATAGCAATCACACACAAGCGGGCTGCATCCACTTCCGCCCCCGGTGTTTCAATTAAGGTATACATCGCAAGTGGGATGGTTTGTGTTTCTCCGGGAATATTCGATACAAAGGTGATAGTCGCCCCAAACTCCCCTAATGAGCGTGCAAATGCTAATACCGTTCCCACAATAATACCGGGCAGTGATAATGGGATAGTTATCGTAAAAAAGACACGTAATGGCGTCGCGCCTAATGTTCGAGCCGCTTGCTCAAGTTTACGATCAACGGCTTCGAGCGCTAAACGGATCGCCCGCACCATCAATGGAAAAGCCACCACGGCGGAGGCCAATGCGGCACCGCGCCAGCTAAACGTAAAGCTAAACCCAAACCAGCTATACAGCCATTCCCCAATAAAACCGCGGCGTCCCATACTGATCAATAATAAATACCCCACTACCACTGGCGGTAACACCAATGGTAGATGGATAATACTATCCAGCAGTGTTTTGCCGGGGAAATGACAACGCACCAATACCCATGCAACCAAAATACCTAGTGGCAAACTAAACATGACTGCCACACTTGAAACTTTTAAGCTCAGGTAGATGGCTTCCCATTCATAAGCACTTAACATCTGCAATACTAAAATCCCTTAACGTGGGGTGAAACCGTAACGTTTGAATACTTCTGAAGCGGCTGACGTTTTCAAATATTCATAAAAGTCACGAGTTGCTTGATTATCTTGGTCTTTCACAATAGCCATTGGATATTCAACGGGTTTGTGCGAGTCTGCTGGAAAAATACCAACGACTTTGACTTTTTGGCTAGCAACGGCATCGGAGCCATACACTATCCCTAAAGGCGCTTCATCGCGTTCAACCAAGGCCATACCACTACGCACATTATTGGTACGTGCTAATAACGGATTGACCGTATCCCATGCCCCTAAATAGCTCAATGCTTCTTTCGCATAAATCCCAACAGGAACATGCTCCGGATCGCCTACCGCCAGACGGCCGCCATCAAGCAGCTTTTTCCAATCCGTTTGTTTATTGATCTCCACCTTTTCAATTTTGGAATCTTTGGGTGCGATCAATACCAACTCATTACCTAATAAAGTGTAGCGCGTGTTTTCAACCATCAAATGCTTATCAATAGCATAATTCATCCATTGCTGATCGGCAGAAATAAATAGATTTGCAGGCGCTCCTTGCTCAATTTGACGAGCAAGTGTCGATGATGATGCATATGATGAGACAACTTCTACTTTGTTTTCTTTCTGATATTGTTCAGAAATTTCATTCATCGCATTTGTCAAAGAGGCGGCAGCAAAAACAGTTATTTTCTCTGCTGCAACCGTATGGCTTGCCATAGAAAGTGTCATCGTGACACCCGCCAACAACGTGATCAAATTTTTTTTCATTTCAGTCCACCCTAATATTAGTTATCACGCTATATATAACAGGATATAACGATAACTTAAAGTCATCGCGTGCAGAAAAGTGTGCTAGCGCAATGAATTGCATCAAAACTTATACCAGAAGCAGAAAAGTGAGGGGAGACTTGCTTTAAAAGCGTATCAACCAAAGACAAATAGATAGAGTTGCCTGTTTCTCAGTATACCACTAAAAAACAGGCGAACTTAAATAGGGAGGAGGGTTATTCCTTCTCTGTATGATGGTGCGGAACGTGAGCTTTAGATAGCAGATTAAAGAAAGCCCCGAGGCCGTAAATTAGCCCCATAATCAAAAACATCACAACGGGAACCATCAACAGGGCAAAGCCCATGCTTTTTAAAATTTCTAACATTAAAGCCTCTTCAGTGATACTGTGCCCACCAGCCAACTGATGCGCTGACGAGGGAAAATAAAGCTGAATTTAAATAATAACGTATATAATAGCGGGATAGCTGTCACTATTGTAGACAAATTCTATTTCTAACGACACACTAAACGTGCTTTTTTATTAAGCGTCGCGATGACAGTTTATTTATATACTCTCACTAATACAAAGTACAACTTGAGTATATTCAATCTGATAGGAAGGGTTATATTTATGCAAGCAGAAATCTTACTGACACTAAAGCTACAAGGGAGTTTATTTGCAGACCCTCGCCGAATTTCATTGCTCAAGCAAATCAAAGCAACAGGCTCTATTAGCCAAGGTGCTAAATTGGCTGGGATCAGCTATAAAAGCGCCTGGGATGCTATCAATGAAATGAACCAGCTTGCTGACGATATTTTAGTGGATAGAGCCACTGGCGGTAAAGGTGGTGGTGGCACAACATTGACCCACTATGGGGAAAGACTGCTACAGCTATACGACTTACTGGCACAAATTCAGCAAAAAGCCTTTGATGTTCTCAAAGAAGACACATTACCTCTTGATAGTCTTCTAGCCGCGATTTCCCGTTTTTCATTGCAAACCAGCGCGCGTAATCAGTTTTTTGGTACTCTGATTGCTCGTGACCATAACCAAGTTCAACAACATGTCCAAGTGTTATTGTCCGACAATAAAACCATCATTAATGCCGCTCTTACAGAACAGAGTGCCAACCGTCTACGCCTTACTGAAGGTAAGGAAGTACTCGCTCTGATTAAAGCACCTTGGATAAAATTGACGAAGCAACCAATAAAAAATAGTGAATTTGACAATCAACTCGCTGGGAAGATAACCGCACTTGAACGTGGTCAAGAAAACAGCGAAGTGATCGTGACCCTATTAGGTGGTGAGAGCCTATGCTCTACCCTCAGTAACCAAGAAGTCGATAGCCAACAATTGCAGCTCAACGATAATGTCACAGCGCTATTTAATGCCGATCAAGTGATTATTGCCACACTATGCTAACCACGTGCACTTATCTAAATACGCCATTTCCTCACCAATAGATAAGTGCAAGCTTGTTTTTTGTGCGCCTTTCTCCAGTGAATGATTGACTTTATCTGTAATCATGATTATTTGTTGAGGTGACAGGTAAATAACGACAAAAATAATGACAAAAATAAGGAAGTGGCATGAAAGCAATCACCCTTCGTCACAGCAGCTTTAAGCTCAGTGACACACAAACACTGGATATTCCTGAATTAGCCATTAATCAGCATGAAAGTTGGGCGTTTATTGGGGCCAATGGTAGTGGTAAGTCATCACTTGCAAAAGCGTTATCAGGGGAACTAAAACCACTCTCAGGTATTGTGGAAAATAGCTTTGTATCTCCCGTACGCCTCTCTTTCGAACAACTGCAAAACATGATTAATGAAGAGTGGCAGCGTAATAACACGGATCTGCTTAGTGAAGATGAAGACGATACCGGATATACCGCCGCTGAAATTATCCAACTCCACCACCGAGACAATGAATACTGTCTTGAACTGGCCACAAAATTTGGCATTCACGATCTGCTTTCTCGACGCTTTAAATATCTGTCAACAGGGGAAACACGCAAAGTTTTACTCTGCCAAACCCTTATGGGGGAACCTGATTTATTAGTGCTTGATGAGCCTTTTGATGGCCTTGATGTCTATTCACGAAATAATCTGAGCGAGTTACTTAGCAGCTTATCTGAAAAAGGGTTAACAATTGTATTGATCCTGAACCGATTTGATGAGTTACCCGACTTTATTGACAATATGGGCGTATTAGCCGACTGCAAACTGACTTTATCAGGCAGCCGTGAGTCAGTACTTGCTAACACGTTAATCACCCAGCTTCAACATAGCGAAAGCTTAAAACATCTCACTATCCCTGAAATGGAAGATCCAACGGCTGAAGCCCCACTTCCTAGCGATATTCCACGGGTTATTTTGAAAAACGGCGTGGTCAGCTATAACGACAAACCGATTTTGCATGGTTTGAACTGGCAGGTTAATCCCAGTGAGCATTGGCAAATTATCGGCGAAAACGGTGCAGGGAAATCCACGCTATTAAGCCTAATTACCGGAGATCATCCTCAAGGCTATAGTAATGATTTAACGCTATTTGGTCGTCGCAGAGGCACAGGTGAGACGATTTGGGATATCAAACGCCATATTGGTTATGTTAGTAACAGCATTCATCAAGAGTACCGCGTCGCGACTAGCGTGATTAATGTGATCATCTCTGGGTTCCACGACTCAATTGGTTTATATCAGACACCTTCTGATCGCCAAATTCAACTGGCTTATGAGTGGCTAGCCCTACTCGGTTTTCCCTCACAAACAGCACAACAACCTTTCCATAGCTTATCATGGGGTCAGCAACGACTTGTGCTTATCGCACGCGCCTTAGTCAAACATCCGGCTGTTTTGATTTTAGATGAGCCACTTCAAGGGCTAGATGGTTTAAACCGTTTATTAGTCCTACGTTTTATTGATGTAATGCTCAGCCAAGGCACGACTCAGCTTCTTTTTGTTACTCACCATCAAGAAGATGCGCCAACTTGCATTACCCATCGATTGAAGTTTGTTCCTGATAACGGCAAATATCGTTATGACATAGAAACTGTCGAGCAACAAACGGTCTAACCGCGCCATCATTGGGGTCGATAATGTTCGATTATCGACCTAAATTAATCTAATGATTAGTTCGCACACTTAATACTCAGCTATATAACCTGTTTATTTATATTAATTTTTTATCATTCCAGACCAATAGCTGTGCTTTTTCCTCGGAAAATAACTGAAAACAATTACACTGTGCCGCTTTAAATAATTCGAATAGATTTTAGGAACAACGTATGGCCAGTTGGTTTATTTTGGCGGCTTCACTCACAACACTTGCAACGCATCGATTTATTGCCACATTTTTACTCTTACTTGCGACAACAATAGCACTATTTACGGGTGTACTAAGTTGGCAAGCAATTCTCTTATTTGTCGCTATTACTGTCATTGGCGTGATAGGTTGGCGCTTTCAATATCATGTCTGGGTCAAAGTTATTAGCGAGGTCACGCTTGTTATCTGCGCTGTAGGCCTATTGATTCATTTTTTCCCAGGATTTCATAACCTCAAATACCTCGATAGCGTGATTGTTGGCGAGCAAAGCAGACCATTTACCATGTACTTTAACTTTGATAAGGCCTTGGTTCCTTTTGTTTTGTTATTTTGTCTCCCCAGCCTATTTTCAGCTCAAGCCCCCAAAACAGCAAAACCTTGGCAATGGTGGTTACTGATCATTGCCGTTCCTATGTTATTGGTTGTTGCTGCCATTGCGGGAGGACTAGGTTTTGAGTGGCATTTGCCGACTTGGTTACCTGCATTCATTATTTGCAATTTATTATTTGTCTCATTAGCCGAAGAAGCATTATTTCGTGGCTATCTCCAGCAGCGCCTCACTCAATGGTTTGGCTCCCCTTATCTTGCATTAGTCGTGTGTGCCTTAGTGTTTGGGGCTGTGCATTTCGCGGGAGGCCCGTTGCTGATCCTTTTTGCGACCCTTGCAGGAATTATTTATGGACTAGCATGGATGTGGAGTGGCAAATTATGGCTTGCTGTATCGTTTCACTTCGGGTTAAATCTATTGCATCTGTTATTTTTTACTTACCCAGTCAAAATGGTTGCTGGATAAAAAACAAGCTGATTAAGGTACGATTTTTATCCAAATAACCGACTGACTATCACTTTTTTGATTTGGTTTGGGTAAAACATCAGTTGTGACTAGCGTTCGGATTGACTATCCCTATAATGTAAGTCAGCAATGATTCATTTTAATTTGAATGTACTGATAGGAGTTTAAGCTATGGCTGTAACTAAACTGGTTTTGGTAAGACACGGTGAGAGCGAGTGGAACAAAGAGAACCGTTTCACTGGCTGGACTGATGTTGAGCTGTCAGACAAAGGCCGTGAAGAAGCAAAAAATGCAGGCCAACTGCTGAAAGATGAAGGCTTTGTCTTTGATTTCGCCTATACCTCAGTTCTGAAACGTGCTATCCATACCTTATGGAACATCCTTGATCAGGTTGATCAGCAATGGCTGCCTGTTGAAAAGAGCTGGAAACTAAATGAGCGTCACTATGGTGCACTGCAAGGTCTAGATAAATCAGAAACTGCGGCTAAATATGGTGATGAGCAAGTTAAACTCTGGCGCCGTGGTTTTGCCATCACGCCACCTGAGCTAACAAAAGATGACGAACGTTTCCCAGGCCACGATCCACGCTATGCAAAACTGTCTAGCGAGGAACTGCCAGTAACAGAAAGCTTAGCAACAACCATTGAGCGTGTTGTGCCTTACTGGGAACAAGAGATCAAACCACGTGTTGCGGCAGGTGAAAAAGTGATTATTGCAGCTCACGGTAACTCACTGCGTGCGCTGGTAAAATACTTGGATAACATGGGCGAAGAAGAAATTCTTAACCTCAATATCCCAACAGCAGTGCCACTGGTTTATGAGTTTGATGAAAACATGAAACCAATCAAACATTACTATCTTGGCAACCAAGATGAAATCGCTGCAAAACAAGCAGCGGTTGCCAACCAAGGCAAAGCAAAATAATTAAAGTTAAATAAAGTAAAGGGTTGGCTAATCGCCAACCCTTTTTGTATGACATATTCCAATGAATAATAATACGTTAAAAATTAAAATAGATATCTAACGCCTAACACAAGCTCTTGTGACTTAAGGTGCGCTTTCATCTGCTCATCCTGTATGCCACGCGCATTGGCAAAACGATTCATACCGCTTTCGATTTTCCCTAAATCAATATAACGATATCCCAAGTCAAAATTTAATTTATCAATAGGCTCGTAACTTACACCAGCGCCAATCGAGTACGCTAAGTTAGTGTCAGTATTGCTACCATATTGACGTGCGGCATTACCTTGCCATCCCGATGATTTCACTTTTGCAACACCCAATCCCACGGTGCCATACACTGAAATCCCTTGGTAGATATCATAATCACGATAAACATTCAGCATTAAACGCTGCGATTCCGTTTTGTGATGATTAAAGCTGGTTGAAAAAGCGGTTGAGCCACTGGTGTACTCTGCTTTTTTATTAAAACTATACTCCCCTTCGGTACGCCAGCCATTACCATACTGATAACCCGCTGCAAGAGAAGCATTGTAGAAATCATCTTTATCATCACCAGAAACAAACTGGCCAATCCCTGGGCGGAGACTCGTATCCATACTATCCGCTTTTTGCCACACTTTAGAAAGTCGTGCGGAACCGTAATATCCCTCTTGGTTAGTTGACGCAAAAGCACTTCCCATCGTGCTGATTAATGCAAATGTTAACGATGCAAGTTGTAACTTCCTCATTAATATTTCCCTTTAGTTATAATATCGAAAAGGGATTATTTACTTTGGCGACTATTAAAGAAAGAGAAGTTTTTTGAATGATTTGTTCATTTTTACTGAAAACAAAAAATATAAAACTAAGATAATAAAAATAAATAAACTATAATAACGAGTAAATACAGTGAATAGCTCGACAAGAAAAATCTTAAATATTGATTTTTCCTTGCATTATTTATTCATGAGCAGAAAGGCCACAAAAACCCCTTTTACAGGTATTTTTAGCGGATCGTGATTTAAGGTATTTTGGCGTTTTATTTTTGGTAGTGCGATTATGTTCATCATGAACTCATCCGAAAATAGCTCAACACAACCAAAAAGTAGGTTTAGATTGCTCTATCGCTATCCACACCATATCGGTCAATAGCTTTAGAGATTCTAATCTCATAATAAGTAATAGGAGAGTGGTATGCTGCCTGTCGGTTTACCAATCTAAAGAGTACGACTCTCCTATCTAATAACGTAAAAAAGCCAGAGCAACAAGACTCTGGCTTCCTATATGAAATACTATCGATTACTTCTGGCGACGAGCAATCACCGCATCAGACAATTGGCGCAATACTTTTTCTGTATCATCCCATCCGATACATGCGTCAGTGACACTTTTCCCATAAACCAGAGGCTCACCTGACTCTAGGCTTTGATTGCCTTCAACAAGGTGGCTTTCGATCATGACACCTGTAATAGAGCGATCACCTTGGCGTAATTGCTCACTGACGTCATCAGCAACTATCATTTGTTTTTCAAATTTCTTGTTACTGTTTGCGTGGCTAAAGTCAATCATAATGCTGGGGGTTAGACCTGCATTCACTAGCCCTTCGCGCACCGCCTTAACGTGTTCCGCACTGTAGTTTGGCTCTTTACCACCACGTAAAATAATGTGGCAATCTGGGTTCCCGCTAGTATTGACGATTGCAGAATGCCCCCATTTGGTGACCGATAAGAAACAATGCGGTGAACGTGCTGAATTAATCGCATCAATAGCGATCTTAATCGTGCCATCTGTTCCATTTTTAAAGCCAACTGGGCAAGAGAGACCAGAAGCCAATTCACGATGTACTTGCGATTCTGTTGTGCGTGCACCAATCGCCCCCCAGCTCATTAGGTCAGCGACATATTGAGGGCTGATCATATCGAGAAATTCACCTGCGGTCGGCAGGCCTTGGTCATTAATTTTCACCAATAGTTCACGGGCAATACGTAGCCCTTCATTGATATTAAAGCTATTGTCCATATTAGGGTCATTAATTAGCCCTTTCCAACCTACTGTGGTACGCGGTTTTTCAAAATACACACGCATCACAATTTCTAGCGAATCTTTGAGTTCTTCTCGTAACTTATTAAGGCGCTCGGCATATTCCAGAGCAGCTTTAGTATCATGAATAGAGCAAGGACCAATCACAACCACAAGGCGATCATCTTCGCCTGACAGTATATTATGGATGGCGAGACGTGCTTCATGAACGGTAAACGCCGCTTTGTCCGTCGCTGGAAACTTCTCCAACAACGCAATTGGTGGCAATAATTCTTTTATTTGTTTAATTCTGACGTCATCGTTCTGATAATTCATACCCGTTAATCCAATGTTTATTTTTTTATATAGATGATTTACATACCCTATGGATTCCAATAGCAGGCCGATGGTAAACACTTACTTTTAAGCGAAGAGAGATTCTCTTACCACTCACAATGCTGCAACTTGAAAGACGACAGGTATCGAAATTTTAATCTAACCGTTCAGCCGCCTTCTGTAAACAGGCAAGCTTAGTATGAAATAGTTAGTTTTAAGCTTTCAGATTATAAAATGAGGCTAAAGGCGATTAAACAGCACAATAGCCCCATATTTAGGGGGAATTTTAGAGTAAAAAACAATAAAAACGGCAAAACATCGATAATGTTACTTTAGCCGTTTTATTGTTAATTTTCGTCACCGTGGTTTATGAGAGGGGCACAGAGCCGTTTTGTTTTGCCGATTTCACCCAAAGCCTTGAACCATTCAGCGCGATACCCAGCAAAATGAGGTACTCTAATGACATCGCATATACCCCTTGCTTATAGAATACGATAATACTAATTACGTTGATGATCACCCATAAAAGCCAATTTTCAACGTACTTACGCGTCATCAGGATCATTGCAACCACAGATAATACTGTCATGGTCGAATCCCAGAATGGAAATGCATCGGGTTCTAACACAGGCATTGTTAGGTTAGCGCCAAACAGATTCAAAATGTTAATTGCCCATTCCGCCAATACCCCAAAGACCCAATCAATATTGTATGTTAGGTAAATGATCACAAATAAAGAGATGATCACTGTTATCGTCGCCTTAGGCAGGCTTAACCAACGAATTTTCAGTTCCGTTTGTTGCTGGTTATCCACTCGGCTCCACGCATACCAACCATAAATATTGGCGATAAAGAAAAATACCTGTAAAAGTAAATTAGCATACAGTTGGATTTGAAAAAAAATCACCCCAAACAGCGTCACATTGATTAAACCAAACAAGTAATTAATGGTTTTTTCAAGACTAGCTAGCAAAATACATAACAAACCAGCCACTGTTCCTACTGCTTCGATGTATGACAATTCATACACACTATCCCATAGAGGAATATTCACTAATACATTACTTGTGCTAAAGAAATCCATCCCAAAATCCTTCTCTCAACCCTATGTCATGCCACATTATGATTCCGCGTGGCCTCGATATAAACAATAGTGCTCTTTTATTTTAGACTCTCTGCAAAATCTAGCATTCTATTTAAAGGTAACATCGCTTTTTGACGTAGCGCTTCGCTCACATAAATTTGATGTTGCTCCCCGTGACTCTCTAAGGCTTGTGCTATTGCTTTTAAACCATTCATCGCCATCCAAGGGCAATGGGCACAAGTACGGCATGTCGCACCTTCCCCCGCGGTCGGCGCGATATACAAAGACTTATCAGGGCACGCTTGCTGCATTTTATAAAAAATGCCTTTATCGGTCGCGACTATCATTGATGGATGAGGCAACGTTTGCGCCGCTTTGATTAATTGGCTTGTCGAGCCGACAGCATCAGCAAGCTCGACAACAGCTTGAGGAGACTCAGGGTGAACCAGCACCGCCGCTTCTGGATACAGCGCTTTCATTTTGCTCAGAGACTGGGTTTTAAATTCATCATGAACAATACAAGCGCCCTGCCAACACAAAATATCAGCCCCTGTTTGTTGTTGAACATAACGGCCAAGATGGCGGTCAGGCGCCCAAATAATTTTCTCGCCTAGGCTATCAAGATGCTCGATTAATTCTACCGCAATACTGGATGTCACCACCCAATCTGCTCGTGCTTTCACCGCCGCAGAAGTATTCGCATAAACCACCACTGTACGATCAGGGTGCTGATCGCAAAAACGCGCAAAATCCGCCTCTGGGCAGCCTAAATCAAGTGAACATTCGGCATCTAATGTTGGCATTAAAACGGTTTTTTCAGGGCTTAAGATTTTTGCGGTTTCCCCCATAAAACGTACCCCCGCGACTAGCAGGGTTGATGCACTATGACGGGCGCCAAAACGAGCCATTTCCAGAGAGTCAGCAACACATCCACCTGTTTCCTCAGCCAATGCTTGGATTTCAGGATCGGTATAATAATGTGCAACTATCACCGCATTTTTTTCCAGCAATAACGCTTTGATGCGCTCACGATAAAATGCTTTCTCTTCTGAGATTAGCAATGCAGGTCTAGCAGGGAACGGATAAACCGACTGGTTAAAATCAATAAACTCGCTCATCTTGTGCCTCTGTTTAGCATAATGCAATTTTACATCTAAAATTGCCTATAAAATGGGTCGAAAACCACATTTTTGTTTTATATACTAAACAAGATACCCCAATTCATTGAGGAAGTCTTCTCGATTTTTGGTGATGATGGCGTGATTTCTCACTATTTCACTAAATAATCATGATAATTATCGAGTTTTTTAGCATTTTAGTCATTTTACAGGTATCTTAGCCACATCAATAAATTCGATGGGTTAGCTATGGAATCACCTGCATCTTTAATCAATAAAATTATTTCCGTTTCTTTGCTCGATCCTAGAATTGATGCCGTCATTTTGACTGGCTCAAGAGGTAGAGAACAACAAATTGATCATTATTCAGACATTGATATTGAATTAGTCGGTTCAGGTGTAACAGCACTTTTTCATGACCAACAATGGATACATCAATTTGGTCAGCCTCTAGTGGCTCTACATCTTACAAATGGTGGTGAAAATGAGCCTGAATGCCCGACTTGTTTAGCGATTTACGAGCAAGGAAGAAAAGTTGATTTTACCTTTGCTGAGCCAAGTCGATTGCAAAAGATGAAGCAATATGGGCTTGATAATACTTATGCCCGTGGCTACACCATTTTACTCGATAAAAGCGGTATCACGGATAACCTTCCCGACAGTGATCAGGTACAACTTCCGCCTAAGCAACTCAGTCAAAACAAATTCACGTTTATTGTGAACGAATTTTGGTATGAATCACATCAAGTTGCGATCGCCCTTTCGCGTAATGAACTCTGGAGCGCTTGGTCAAGAGACGTTGATATGAAAAATGCCCTACTGACGATGTTAGAGTGCTATGTCTCAAACAAAAGTAAAGGGCAGCAAGATGTTTGGTATCACGGCAGAGCATATCAACAATGGATGCCAGAGCACATTATCCAAGCAATGGAAACCTTGTTTGATTACCGTAATGCGCAACAAGCTGCATACAGCTTACATCTGTTGATGAAATGCTTTGATGAAATCACGGTGGAAGTCGCCCAGCAGCTCAATTATACCATCGACCACACTCTTGGCCAGCGCATGCAAACACTGGTAGTTGGCATGTTGCAAGATAACAGTTTATTGCCTGAAGGGATCTGACGCGATTTTACCATATAAAACACAATAAAAAACCGCCCCTCTCGTTGTTGCTGATGGGGCGGTATCGTTTTTAAGTAAAGCTATTTTTTCAGTTTAGCAAATTCGTCTTTGGCTTTTTGTAACTGTTTTTGGAATTCAGGGTTGGAGTGTAAAGTTGCTACCGCACCCGATGCAACGATACGAGCTGCATCAACATCACTTTGCCAATGGTAACCACAGATGACTCGGCTTTGGCCAAGTTCATAACCACGTTTTAAAATTTTATCTTGGTTTTCTGGGTTAATTTCTGACAATACGAGTGCAGATGCCCAGCCAATTGCGGTGTGTCCGGAAGGATAAGAGCCATTCTTAGATAATTTGTCCTGATCTTTCGTGTTACAGGTAGCAACACCGTAGAACGCAAATGGACGAATGCGCATGTATTTCTCTTTGGCTGAGCGAGTTGCTAAATCCCCCGCATCTTCAATCATATTCGTCAGCAATTTATGAATTTCAGGCGCATCCTTTTCGGTAATGGGATAACCAAAAGCTTCAGAAAATGCGTTCGCAACACCGCCCGCAGCCAGATCAGCATCCTTAGCGGCTTGTTCTCCACGCTCAGTATTTCGCAATAAACGGCCTTTTTCATACATCGCTTGGTCGTTTAAAAATAAGATACTGCCCACTTCAGGTGGTGGCGGCAATAACGCTAAACTATCAATAGCCTGTGAGTTTTTTAAATAATAAAGATCGGGTTTAGTTGTCACATCATTGCCGGGAGGGATCGCCGCAAATACACTGGTTGAAACAAAAGCCCCTGCGCAGAATACTGCTAATAGTTTTTTCATCCGCTAGTCCTTTCCTAGTCTTTGCCATAGATAAAATAATTTATATTTTACAAGGTGATCAGTTATTGATGTTTTATTTAGACTAGTCCAAGTAGGTCAGTAATACCTTGCGTAAGTTCTCAAAAAAAGAAGTCAATACCCACACAATAACTCAGGCTGAATGGTTTTTGCTCAAGAGTTAGGTGATGATAGCCACAAGATCGCGACTAAATATCGACTTACTCATACGAAGAGGTTTGAAAATCGGCGTCTACACGTGTCCATTCCCAATGCCGCCCCTTACCCTAATACTGGTATAATTAATCGATTAGGAGAGGATACAGGCGCATTTCTGGAAATCATCGACACATACGAGCCATTGTGGCCAATATAGCGCTATTTTGCTTGATGGGCTTTTAGATTGAATAACACTATTTAACTACGCTAGAAAATGGAAGGATTTGAAGATAATGGCATTTCTATAGATGGTGGGTCGTGCAGGATTCGAACCTGCGACCAATTGATTAAAAGTCAACTGCTCTACCGACTGAGCTAACGACCCATCTAATATGACTGGATTTTGTTATCTTAAGATGGTGGGTCGTGCAGGATTCGAACCTGCGACCAATTGATTAAAAGTCAACTGCTCTACCGACTGAGCTAACGACCCATCTGATATAACTGATTTTTTTATTTTAAGATGGCGGTCGTGCAGGGTGACTCATTGTGTTTGAGGCCTAATACGAACAAGCGTTCAATGAGCTCTTGTTCTACCGACTAAATTAACTCACACATCTTAAAGCACATAACGAAATAGAGGCTGTTAATGGTGGGTCGTGCAGGATTCGAACCTGCGACCAATTGATTAAAAGTCAACTGCTCTACCGACTGAGCTAACGACCCATTAAACTTAACAACTTATTCTTGCGTCAACGGCGGCTTATATTACTCATTTCTGACGATGGTGCAATGATTTTTTTGAAAAAAACGATTGAATGCACACTTATCATACGGTTAACCCCGAAATATTCGGTAATTACTTCTTCGGGGTTAATCATTAAAGTGAGCTAAGCTTTTTCTCTGCAAGTTTAGCACCAGCGCTATTCGGATACTGTTTCAGCACCTGTTGATAAACCGCTTTTGCTTTATCCTTCTGCCCTTTGTCTTGCATGATCAGGCCGACTTTATACAGGGCCTCACTGCTTTTTTGGGATTTAGGATATTCTTTCACAACAGTTGCAAAGTAGAATGCCGCATCATCTTTGCTACCTTTATTATAGTTAAGTTGCCCTAACCAATAGTTAGCATTAGATTGATAGCTGGATTTGGGATAGCTTTTAATAAAGCTTTGTAATGCACCGATGGCCTCATCGATTTGCGCTTTAGATTTGCTTTTCATCGCAAGCGCAACTGCAGCATTATAATCTTCCTTTTCGCCACCACCAGAAGCTTCTGGTGCAGGTGCTGAAGTGGAGGAGTCCGCTGCTGCCGATGAATTTGATGATTCTGTAGTACCGCCACTCACCTGACCTAATTGCATATACAAATCTTTTTGGCGCTCAACAATTTGATTCAGTTTATATTGATTTTCCTGAATCTGACCACGCAATGTATCGATATCGCGTTGGTTGTCAGCAATCTGTTGCTGGATTTGATATAAGATCTGGCCTTGAGAGTTAACTGCCGTCTCAAGCTGAGTAAGACGATCACCGGATGAACCGGATCCGACATTAATGATTGGCGCTTGGGCAATAGCGGCCCAAGGGGCCGCTACGCCAACCAATAACGACAGACCTACAAATAAATGTCTGAAGTTACTGTTCATAAGAGATAATTTCGCTTATCGATTAGTATGCAATAACTGCACGACGGTTTTTAGCGTAATCAGCTTCTGTGTGACCTAACACAGCTGGTTTTTCTTTACCGTAAGAAACCAGAGAAACTTGATCACCCGCTACACCTTTGCTTTGCAGGTACATTTTAACTGCATTAGCACGACGTTCACCCAGTGCGATGTTGTACTCAGGAGTACCACGCTCATCCGCATGACCTTCAACAACAACTTTAACAGATGGGTTGTTACGTAGGAAAGCTGCATGAGCATCTAACATATCAGCGTATTCTGGAGATACGTTGTATTTATCGAAACCGAAGTAAACGATATTGTTATTTTGCAGTTCTTGCATTTGCTGACGTGCCAGCTCTTCCGCAGACAGACCGCTGTTAGTTTGGTTCATTGAAGAATCCGCGCCATTTTGGTCATTGTTTTTGTTAGAGCTACAAGCTGCGACAGCCATGATTGGTAATGCGATCATCAGCCCTTTAAGCACTTTATTCAGTTGCATCGTTTTGATCCTTAATAGTTTGCCACACATTATTATTATGCATCACAGATACGGCGACCAAGCAGGAGATTTAACCTGTCCATCGGTTGCCGGAAGACGCGCTTTGAAACGCCCGTCGGTCGAAACTAGCTGCAATATAGTCCCCAAGCCTTGAGAGGAGCTATAAATAACCATAGTGCCGTTAGGTGCGATACTCGGCGTTTCATCTAGAAACGTTTTCGTTAAATATTCAACGTTACCCGTCGCCAGATCCTGTTTGGCGATATGCTGCTGACCACCGCCGGAGCTGACCATTACAAT
This sequence comes from Providencia sp. PROV261, assembly GCF_028477945.1. Taxonomy (NCBI): domain Bacteria; kingdom Pseudomonadati; phylum Pseudomonadota; class Gammaproteobacteria; order Enterobacterales; family Morganellaceae; genus Providencia; species Providencia sp. PROV261. The sequence continues at coordinate 245,009 of NZ_JAMPMC010000003.1, forward strand.
GAAAGATCCATCCGGGCTAACATCAGCGTCCTGATTTTGTGTACCTTCCCAGGTCACACGTTCAGGGCTACCGCCATTAATATTAATCTTGTAAATTTGCGGACGACCCGCTTGGTCAGATGTATAGACCAATGTTTGACTATCTGGCATCCAGCTTGGCTCTGTATTATTACTACGACCATCAGTCACTTGACGAATTTGGCCGCTCGCTAAATCCATAATATAAAGATTTAAGCTACCTGTTTTTGACAAAGCAAAAGCCAGTTTAGTCCCATCTGGAGAAAACGCTGGAGCACCATTATGACGAGGGAATGATGCAACCTGACGAACGGCGCCAGTCGATAGCGTCTGAATCACCAGTGCTGAACTGCCACTTTCAAACGTCACATACGCCAAACGCTCACCATCAGGTGACCAAGCTGGCGACATCAAAGGTTCCGGAGAACGATGAACCGTAAATTGGTTATAGCCATCGTAATCAGAAACACGTAATTCATAAGGGTATTGACCCCCTTTATTAGTCACAACATAGGCGATACGTGTACGGAATGCACCACGAATACCAGTCAGCTTTTCAAAAACTTCATCGCTTGCGGTATGGGCGGCATAACGTAACCACTCTTTAGTGACCTTATACTGGTTTTGAGATAAGACCGTGCCTGGGCTACCAGCAACATCAACTAATTGGTAGCTAACCACATAGCTGCCATCAGCCGCGGGTTGGATTTGACCGACAACAACGGCATTAATCCCCAATGCTGTCCAAGCCTCAGGAACTACTTCAGAAGCGGTCGCAGGTTGTTGAGGCATACGACTAGGCTCAATAGGGTTAAATTTGCCACTATTGCGTAAATCAGCACCAACAATTTGCCCGATTTCTTGTGGAGGTGTACCTGAGCCAGACCATTTAAAAGGAACAACCCCTATTGGCTGAGCACTATTAACACCTTCCGTGATCTCAATACGGATTTCAGCCTGAGCAACTGTTGCCCATAACATGAGGAACCCGAGAACTACTTTAAAAGCCTGCTTCATCCTTATCTCCCTTACTGTGGTATTCACTGCCACAATAATTCGCTGAATTTTAACAAAGGTATACTAACAAAACTAGATATTGTAAGAACTATTTATGCTATAGCAGACATAAATTCAATACAGACAGCTCCGACTTATCTTATTTTGGGCTAAATACAACTGTACTTCCTTGTTTTTTAAATGCTTCATACACATCCGCCGGTGGGCGTGGTAACGTTGCAAGGTTTGCAGCTCTGATTGCTGCACTACACAATGCTGGGTCATTAGAAGCATTATTTTTAGGGGTAATACTTACTAATAAGCCATCAGGTGCAATTTGTAACTTAAGTTCACACGTACGTCCACGGTAAGTATCTGAATCATAAAACTTACTCTGAATCGCGGCTTTTATTTTACTTGCATAATTTTCAACGTCTGCATTGGATGCCCCAGAACGTTTACCGCCACCTTGGCCTGCGGAAGCCGCTCCACCTTCACGACTTGGCCCTGTAGAGGTCAAATCACCGAGTAGATTATCAATCTCAGCGGAATTTTTTGCAGCCTCTGCTTTCTCTTTAGCTGCTTTGGCTTTTGCTTCCTTATCGGCTTTGGCCTTAGCTTCTTTAGCTGCTTTAGCTTTCGCTTCTTTCTCCGCTTTCTCTTTCGCCTCTTTTTCCGCTTTAGCTTTCGCTTCTTTCTCCGCTTTCGCCTTAGCATCAGCCGCTGCTTTCGCTTTTATCGCTTCAGCTTCTTTTTTCGCTTCAGCCTCTGCTTTTTCCTTCGCGGCAGCTTGTTCTTTAATCAAGCGTTCTTTTTCTGCTTTGGCTTTTGCCGCCGCTTCTTCCGCTATTTTTTGCTCTTCCTTCGCTTTTCTTGCCGCTTCAGCTGCTTGTTTTTGTTGCTGCTCAACTTGTTTTTGCCGCTCCTGCGCTTCTCGTTCACTTTGAATACGCTCTTGCTCAAGCTGTTGCAGACGTTTTTGTTCCTGCTCTTGCTTTTCCCTTAGCTCAGCTTCTTGTTTACGCTCTTTCTCTTTACGCTCTTTAGCTGCTTGTTTAGCGCTATTTTCTTGTTGTTGCATTTGGTTATATTGCTGAACAACCGCGCCGGGATCGACCATCACCGCATCGATGACAGTCCCCTCCTCCCCTCCGCCGCCAAGTTTGACAACGGAAACTAAGGAACCAATTATAATTAGGCCTATCAATAAAACGTGCAACGCAAGCGACGTTAGAAGAGAAAGCCTTAAATTATCTTTTTTCTCTTTTGTCTTTCCCACAATTGGTTTCCAAAAAAAGAATCATTACTCACTCAATTACATGGGTTGAGTCATTAAACCGACCGATTTGATCCCAGCTTGATGCAAAATATTCAATGCCTTAATCACTTCATCATAGGGCACTTCTTTTGCACCACCGATAAGGAAAATCGCCTTTGGATTTTTATCTAGCTGAGCTTTCGCTTCAGCCGCAATCTGTTCTGGTGGTAGTAGCTCTAAGCGCTCACCATCAATTAACATATTGTATTGACCAACTCCCGCAACCTCTAAAATAATCGGTGGATTATCGCTTGATGATACGGTCTGGCTTTCAGCGGCATCCGGCAGATCAACCTCCACGCTTTGTGAAATAATCGGTGCTGTCGCCATAAAAATTAGCAACAGTACCAACAAAACATCCAGCAATGGAACAATGTTGATTTCGGATTTTAGCTCACGTCTGCGACTATTGCGCGCCATTCGCTTATCTCCCCGTATTATTTCTTATCAGCAGAGAATGCTTGGCGATGTAAGATAGCCAGAAACTCTTCCATAAAGTTATCGTAGCTCTGTTCTAGCTTATTGACTCGCTGATTTAATCGGTTATATGCCATTACCGCTGGGATTGCTGCAAATAAACCAATTGCTGTTGCAATCAACGCTTCAGCGATACCCGGCGCTACCATTTGTAGTGTTGCTTGTTTAACCGCACCTAATGCAATAAAGGCATGCATAATTCCCCATACCGTACCAAAAAGACCAATATAAGGGCTAATAGAACCAACCGTCCCTAAAAATGGGATGTGCGCTTCTACGGATTCAAGCTCACGGTTCATCGAAATGCGCATAGCACGAGATGCCCCGGTGACAACAGCATCCGGTGCATGAATATTCGCTTGGTGTAAACGAACAAACTCTTTGAAACCTGCATGGAAAATTTGTTCTGCTCCACTTAGCGAGTCACGGCGAGCCTGACTTTCTTTGTATAAGCGAGATAACTCAATACCAGACCAAAACTTATCTTCAAACGCTTCCGCTTCTCGAGCTGCCGCATTTAAAATTTTTGTTCTCTGAATAATGATGGCCCAAGAAGCAATAGAGAAACCAATCAAAACGAACATAATGATCTGAACCAATAGGCTCGCTTTTAGGAATAAATCCACGATATTCATGTCAGTCACTGTTTAAACTCCGCGACAATAGACTTAGGAAGCGCTGTCGGCTTCATTTTTGATGTGTCCACACAAGCAATCAGGGCCGTAGCCCCGCAAAGCAGGTTACCTTGTGAATCAATTAACCTTTGTTGAAAGGTTAAAGAGGCACGCTTCATCTCAATGATTTGTGTCTCAATTTCCAATAAATCGTCCAGCCGAGCCGCTCTGACAAAGTCCGTTGTCATACTCCTGACAACAAACCCGATATTCTCAGCCAGTAAACTTTGTTGATTGATACCTTTATCCCGTAGCATCTCGGTCCTAGCCCGTTCAAAAAAAGCGAAATAACGTGCATGATAAACCACACCGCCCGCATCCGTATCTTCATAATAGACGCGAACAGGCCAACGAAATAACATAACAATCACTCCATCCTAGGTTAAATTAATTAACGGTGCCACTATACTCAAGACGGTGGCGCTTTGGAATGACCTAGGGGTAAAGTTATCAAAAAAAAATTATGGATCCGCAGACCCATAATTGACAATTAGATTAGCTGAAGACTTTAACCAAGCCCCAGATAAGGATAATGATGGCAGGTAAAGGATGGAAAAGTAGTCGCCAAATCAATTTATTAGGTCGAAATCCGACACCAAAAATCATGCCACTACAGGTTGCCCAAATAAGTAATAACCCTTGCCAGATAAGAAATGAGCTGGTTTTAGCCGCAAATTGGGTTGGATCCCACATGACACTCCCAGCAATCCCTAACGCTAATATAAGGATAAGGATCCGTACCGGACCCTTATCCAATAGCTGATAGCTTTTATCCACCAGCATTATTTATTACTCGCCATCTTTAGCAGCAGCTTTATCTTCTGCATGCTCTAAAGCTAGAGCTGCAATCACTGCAAAACTACAAGCTAACAGCGTGCCAAGAATCCAGGCAAAATACCACATATGTTATGCTCCTTAATACAGTGAATGCTTGTTGCCTTCGATGAAGTTTTTGTCCAAACGGCCAAACATTTTGTAGTAACACCACGCAGTGTAAGCCAATACAATTGGAACAAAAATAATCGCAACAACCGTCATAACTTGCAGAGTAAACAGGCTAGATGTTGCATCCCACATGGTCAAACTTGCATTTGGCATGATGTTTGATGGCATGATGAATGGGAACATTGCAACACCACAAGTTAAAATGATACAAGCGATAGTGAGAGATGAACTCACAAACGCTAACGCATTTTTGTCTGCTTTACTAAACAGCATAGTCAACAGTGGCAATACCACACCTAGAGCAGGTAATGCCCACAGCACAGGATAGTTGTTGAAATTAGTCAACCACGCACCTGAAGCAACTTCGACAGTTTTGTTCAGTGGGTTAGATACGCTTAATGTATCGATAGTTGAAGTCACAACGTAGCCATCGATACCCATAACCAACCAAGCACCTGCACCTGCGAAAGCCAGCAGAGTTAATAATGCTGTTACATAAGTTGCTTTACGAACACGTAGGTGTAGTTCACCAGTCGTACGCATTTGTAAGTATGTTGCACCTTGAGTCACAATCATCATTAAGCTAACAACACCAGCTAACAGACCATATGGGTTCAGTAGGCCGAACAAGTTACCTGTATAAGTCAGATATTGTTGGCTATCGATTTGGAATGGAACACCTAAAAGCAGGTTACCAAACGCAACACCGATAACTAATGGTGGAACGAAACCACCGATAAATAGACCCCAGTCCCACATGTTGCGCCATTTTGGATTCTCCAACTTAGAACGGTAGTCAAAACCGACTGGGCGGAAGAACAGTGCTGCAAGCACTAAAATCATCGCGACATAGAAACCTGAGAATGCCGCAGCATACACTTGTGGCCATGCTGCAAACATCGCACCACCTGCGGTGATCAACCAAACTTGGTTACCATCCCAGTGCGGCGCAACTGAGTTAATCATGATACGGCGATCAGTATCTGTTTTACCTAGAATTGGTAATAAGAAGCCGACGCCCATGTCAAAGCCATCCGTGACAGCGAAGCCAATCAGCAGAACGCCGATTAGAATCCACCACACAAATCGAAGAACTTCATAATCAAACATAAGTGGACTCCTGTTTACTGAACGTCTTGTGCAGAGTTGTTTTTCTGTTCAAAGTGGTAGCGGCCAGTTTTCAGGCTGCTTGGCCCTTTACGAGCGAATTTGAACATCAGGAACAATTCAGCAATTAAGAACAGTGTATACAGACCACAGATCAGAGCTAGAGAGAAAATCAGATCATGGGTTGTCAAGTTTGAGTGTGCAACGGAAACAGGGAGAACCTCACCGATAGCCCACGGCTGACGACCATATTCTGCAACGAACCAGCCTGATTCAATCGCAATCCACGGTAATGGAATACCGAACAATGCGGTACGTAGTAACCATTTGTTTTGACCAATACGGTTGCGTACCACTGACAGGAAGGATAGACCGATGATAATCAGCAGCAGGAAGCCTACGCCAACCATGATACGGAATGCCCAGAACAATGGACCTACATTCGGGATACTATCTTTAACCGCTTTTTGGATCTGTGCTTCTGTTGCATCAACAATATTTGGTGCGTATTGTTTCAGCAGAAGACCATAACCTAAATCTTTCTTGTTCGCTTCGAAAGATTTACGCAACTCAGGGTCTTTATTACCCGCAAGAAGTTGTTGTAACTCACCGTATGCAATCATACCGTTACGAATACGAACTTCGTGTTGCTTCATCAGATCTTTCAGACCTAGAACTGGTGTATCCAGTGAACGCGTTGTGATAAGACCCATCACCCATGGAATTTCAATTGCAAATTTGTTTTCCATTTTTTCGGTGTCAGGCCAAGCGATCAGGTTAAACGCTGCAGGTGGAGCATGCGTTTCCCACTCAGCTTCTACCGCGGCTAACTTGGTCTTCTGCACGTCACCCATTTCGTAGCCTGATTCATCACCAAGAACGATAACAGATAGTACAGCGGCAATACCGAAGCTTGCAGCGATTGCAAATGAACGTTTAGCAAACGCAAGGTCACGGCCCTTAAGCATATAGTAAGAGCTGATACCCAGAACAAACATCGCACCAGTACAATAACCAGCAGCAACTGTGTGAACGAATTTAACTTGTGCAACAGGGTTCAGGACCAGCTCAGAGAAGCTGACCATTTCCATACGCATTGTTTCGAAGTTAAAGTCTGCAGCGATAGGGTTTTGCATCCAACCGTTCGCAACGAGGATCCACAGCGCAGAGAAGTTAGAACCTAAAGCAACTAACCAAGTCACCGCAAGGTGTTGAGTTTTGCTTAAGCGATCCCAACCAAAGAAGAACAAACCAACAAACGTTGATTCAAGGAAGAATGCCATCAAACCTTCGATTGCCAGTGGTGCACCGAAGATATCTCCAACATAGTGGGCATAGTAAGACCAGTTAGTCCCGAATTGGAACTCCATAGTCAAACCAGTGGCAACACCTAGAGCAAAGTTAATACCAAATAACTTGCCCCAGAATTTAGTCATATCTTTATAAATTTGCTTACCAGACAGCACATATACCGTTTCCATGATCGCAAGCAAAAACGCCATACCAAGCGTTAGTGGTACGAACAGGAAGTGATACATCGCAGTTAAGGCAAACTGTAATCTTGACAGTTCGACAATATCAAACATCTTGACTCCTTGCTCCTAGCAGGAAGACACCGACTTGCGGCAACCCAGCTTCCAATACAATTAAAGAAAGCCTCTTAACTACCAGCAAAAAATGCCTCAAAACAACAAATAATTAACAAAATCAAAAACTCTAACGACACTATAATAATAGTACGCTTATCTTCACATACAATAAACTTCTTTTGCGTGATTCAGATTTGAATTCTGAATATATATCAATAATTATACCCTATAATAGAAAAATGAGTATTTGATCGCACACCAATTTAAGCAAATTATAAAAATAATGCTAGTACTAATGAATTGATTTGCGTCAACTTTTTTGATTGTTGTTAAGCGATTATCCTTATCATCAATTAATGGTTATTTAAATGTTAATTGTCTGTTATTGATAATAGTACAAATATTCTTAATTTTCTAAAAGAGAGCCTAAAAAATTAACTTTTTATTTAAAACTTCATAAAAAGATAATTTAATTTATAATATTAGCCTATTTGGTTTTTATTATGAATTTTATTAATTACTAAATAATCTCTGCTTATTTGACTATTTTAGATTTATTAATTAAGACTAAGCATCCGTTATTAAAAATGGCACTTTAGTAGTATATTTAATCACGTTGAGTGAAAAACACCCAATTTAAGACTGGAGTACAACACTTAAGCAGTATAAATAACCGTCAAACGGCGATAATTGGAACCCGTTAAAGGGTAGTTGCATAGTACAATTAAATCTAAAAAAACTAGGCCGCTAAAAAGAGTACGACACTCCATCTCACGTATCCACACTGCGATAATCCGCTAATTTATCGATAACAGCACCTGTGTTATCCCTCTGTGTCTAGCGCGCCACGCACAACAAAAAAGGCCCGTATTCTTTTGGAATACGAGCCTCACTGTTTTAAATGTTTATGCTAAGCGAGAGCTTATTTTGCCAACATTGATTTCACAGCATCGCCAATGTCTGCCAAGCTACGTACTGTTTTCACGCCCGCAGCTTCTAATGCAGCAAATTTCTCGTCAGCTGTACCTTTACCGCCAGCGATAATCGCACCAGCGTGGCCCATACGCTTACCTTTAGGCGCTGTTACACCTGCAATGTAACCAACAACTGGCTTAGTTACGTGCTCTTTGATGTAAGCAGCCGCTTCTTCTTCTGCGTTACCACCGATTTCACCGATCATGACGATTGCTTCGGTTTGTGGGTCTTCTTGGAACATCTTCAGGATGTCAATGAAGTTTGAACCTGGGATTGGGTCACCACCGATACCAACACAAGTTGATTGGCCAAGACCTGCATCTGTCGTTTGTTTTACCGCTTCATAAGTCAGCGTACCTGAACGTGAAACGATACCGACTTTACCTGGCATATGGATATGACCTGGTTGGATACCAATTTTACATTCACCCGGCGTGATAACACCTGGGCAGTTTGGACCGATCATGCGTACGCCAGCTTCATCTAATTTCACTTTCACAGTCAGCATATCCAGCGTTGGGATACCTTCAGTAATAGTGATAATCAGTTTAATGCCTGCATCAATTGCTTCTAAGATAGAATCTTTACAAAATGGTGCTGGAACATAGATAACAGAAGCGGTTGCGCCTGTCGCTTCTACAGCTTCACGAACAGTATTAAATACAGGTAGGCCTAAGTGAGTTGTGCCACCTTTACCCGGAGTCACACCACCAACCATTTTAGTACCGTAAGCAATCGCTTGTTCGGAGTGGAAAGTACCTTGACCGCCAGTGAAACCTTGGCAAATTACTTTGGTGTTTTTATCGATTAAAATAGACATTATTTGGCCTCCGCCGCTGCTACTGCTTTCTTAGCTGCATCCGTCAGGCTGTTTGCTGCGATAATATTCAGACCGCTATCAGCCAGTTTCTTCGCACCTAACTCTGCATTGTTACCTTCTAAACGAACCACTACTGGTACATTCACGCCAACTTCTTCTACTGCACCAATGATGCCGTCTGCAATCAGGTCACAGCGAACGATACCACCAAAAATGTTAACGAAAACAGCTTTAACGCTCTTATCTGAAAGGATAATTTTAAATGCTTCAGTTACGCGTTCTTTAGTTGCGCCACCACCAACGTCTAAGAAGTTAGCTGGTGCACCGCCGTGCAGTTTAACGATATCCATGGTTCCCATTGCAAGACCTGCACCGTTAACCATACAACCGATGTTGCCATCAAGTGCAACATAGTTCAGTTCCCACTGTGCAGCTTGTGCTTCGCGCGCATCTTCTTGAGATGGGTCATGCATTTCACGCATTTCTGCTTGGCGATATAGTGCGTTGCTATCAACACCTAATTTACCATCCAAACAAACTAGGTCGCCTTCAGTATTGATGACTAATGGGTTGACTTCGATTAGAGCAAGGTCACGCTCTAAGAACATAGTCGCTAGGCCCATGAAGATCTTAGCGAATTGGCTAACTTGTTTACCCGTTAAGCCTAATTTAAATGCTAATTCACGGCCTTGGAAAGGCATAGGCCCTGTTAATGGGTCGATAACTGCTTTGTGGATCAGTTCTGGCGTTTCTTCAGCAACTTTCTCAATCTCAACACCACCTTCGGTAGAAGCCATAAACACAACACGACGTGTGCCACGGTCAACTACTGCACCCAAATACAGCTCTTTAGCAATATCTGTCGCATGTTCAACAAGGATTTGGTTAACAGGCTGACCATTTGCATCTGTTTGGTAAGTAACAAGGTTTTTACCTAACCATTTTTCAGCAAATTCTTTGATATCGTTGATATTGCTTGTGACTTTAACGCCGCCAGCTTTACCACGTCCACCTGCGTGAACTTGGCATTTAACAACCCATGGGCCGTTTCCGATTTTTTTAGCCGCTTCTACAGCTTCATCTGCTGATGAGCAGGCATAACCCGTTGGTGCTGGCAAACCGTAGCGTGTAAAAAGCTGTTTTGCCTGATACTCGTGTAAATTCATGATGTTCTATCCATAATTGAGTCTGAAGAGGCGTTTATTCGCCTCCTGCAATTGTTACTGATTTAGCAACCGGCGGGAGCCGGTTGCATCGGTTACTTCAGACCGGACAGGTATGCCCCTGCCCTGTTATGTTGCTATACGTCCAGCAGTAAACGAGTTGGATCTTCCAGCATATCTTTGATAGCCACTAAGAAGCCAACTGACTCTTTACCATCAATTAGGCGGTGGTCATAAGATAATGCAAGGTACATCATTGGAAGAATTTCGACCTTACCGTTAACCGCCATAGGGCGATCTTTAATAGCATGCATGCCTAAGATTGCACTTTGTGGTGGGTTAATGATAGGTGTGGACATGAGAGAACCAAATACGCCGCCATTAGTGATAGTGAAGTTACCACCAGTTAAGTCTTCAACCGTTAATTTACCGTCGCGACCTTTAACAGCCAGTTCTTTAATTGTCTTCTCGATATCAGCCATGCTCATCGCATCAACATCACGCAATACTGGTGTTACCAGACCACGAGGTGTCGATACCGCAATACTGATGTCGAAATAGTTGTGGTAAACCACATCTGTACCGTCAATAGAAGCATTCACTTCTGGATAACGTTTCAGTGCTTCGACCGCTGCTTTAATGTAGAAAGACATAAAGCCTAAACGCACACCGTGACGTTTTTCGAACGCTTCACCATATTGCTTACGCAGATCTTTGATTGGCTGCATGTTAACTTCGTTAAAGGTTGTTAACATCGCAGTGCTGTTTTTCGCTTCCAACAGACGCTCAGCAATACGTTTACGCAGACGTGTCATTGGTACACGTTTTTCGCTACGATGTGCCAGTGGCGCTTGTGGAGCAGCAGGTGCTTGTGCTTTAGCAGCAGGCGCTGATTTGTTCGCTGCTAAATGTTTTTCAACATCTTCGCGAGTCAGACGACCACCAACACCCGTGCCTTTAATATCTGCTGGGTTAAGATCATGCTCTGCAACTAAGCGACGGATCGCTGGAGACAGTGCATCATTGCTCTCTTCTTCCAAGCTCGCCGTTTGACGTTGTGCAGGTGCAGCTTCTTGAGCAGGTTTCACATCCGCTGGCATGCCAGTGCTATCACCCAAACGAATACGGCCTAACAGTTGTTTAGATAACACTGTTGCACCTTCGTCTTCAACGATAGCTTCTAGTACACCCGCTTCACTTGCAGGAACTTCTAGTACAACTTTATCCGTTTCGATTTCAACCAGCACTTCGTCACGTTCAACGCTATCACCTGGTTTTTTATGCCATGTGGCAACCGTAGCATCAGCAACGGATTCAGGAAGATCTGGAACAAGAATTTCTACACTACTCATTTTCTATCCTTTAATTATTCAATGTTCAACGCGTCATTAACCAGAGCTTGTTGCTGCTCTTGGTGAACGGACGTATAACCAACTGCTGGAGATGAAGAAGCAGCACGACCTGCATAACGTAAAGTCGCCCCTGCTGGGATAGCTTCACGGAAGTTGTGTTGGCTGCAATACCAAGCGCCTTGGTTCAATGGCTCTTCTTGACACCATACGAAATCCTTAACATGCGCATATTGCGCCAGCGCTTGCTGAATATCTTCGTGTGGGAACGGATATAGCTGCTCAATACGCACGATAGCAACATCTGTTTGTTCATTCTTACGACGCTGTTCTAACAGATCGTAATAAACTTTACCTGAACACAGAATGACGCGTTTCACGTTTTTCGGATTGATTTCATCTATTTCACCGATTACTGGCAGGAATTTACCATTCGCCAGCTCTTCCATGCTTGATACCGCTAATGGATGACGCAGCAGTGATTTAGGTGACATCACAATCAGAGGACGACGCATATCGCGTAGTGCCTGACGGCGTAACATGTGATAAACCTGAGCAGGCGTTGACGGCACACACACTTGCATGTTTTGGTCTGCGCACAGTTGCAGATAACGCTCTAAACGTGCAGAGGAGTGCTCTGGGCCTTGGCCTTCATAACCGTGTGGTAAAAGCATTACCAAGCCACACATACGACCCCATTTTTGCTCACCTGAGCTAATAAATTGGTCGATAACCACTTGCGCACAGTTTGCGAAGTCACCAAATTGAGCTTCCCAAATCGTCAGAGCGCGTGGTTCTGTCGTCGCGTAGCCATATTCGAATGCCAACACCGCGTTTTCTGTCAGAACTGAGTCCCAAACATTAAACACGCCTTGCCCGTTATGGATATTTTGCAGCGGTACATATACTGAACCGTTCGTTTGATTATGAACAACAGCATGACGGTGGAAGAACGTACCACGGCCAGCATCTTCACCAGATAGACGAACAGGAATACCTTCATCAACCAAGGTTGCATATGCCAATGTTTCTGCTGCACCCCAATCAAGAGGTTTTTCGCCTTTTGCCATTTCAGCACGGTCAGAGTAAATTTTCTCAACACGAGACTGAGTGACAACTTCAGCAGGGATAGTACTGGTTTTAACCGCAAGCTCTTGCAAGCGTTTTAAATCAAATGTGGATTTGTATTCTTCATTCCATTCATGGTTCAGGTACGGTTCCCATGTATAAGAATGTAGCCCCATTTCACGCCACTCTTCAACGACACAGTCGCCTCTATCTAGCGCGTCACGGTACAAATTAACCATCTCAGTGACTTCATCAGCAGTCACAACACCACTTTCAATTAGACGGTCAGCATAGATTTTACGTGGGGTCGGATGTTTTTTGATTTTTTGATACATAATTGGCTGAGTTGCATTTGGCTCATCAGCTTCGTTATGACCATGACGACGATAACAAACGAGGTCAATCATCACATCACGTTTAAAGGTATTACGGAAATCTAGTGCTAAGCGAGTGACAAATGCTACCGCTTCTGGATCATCAGCGTTCACGTGGAAGATAGGTGCTTGGACCATCTTCGCGATGTCAGTACAATACTCTGTTGAACGAGTATCTTTCGGGTTAGACGTTGTGAAACCGATTTGGTTGTTAATGACGATACGTACAGTACCACCAACTTCATAACCACGCGCTTGAGACATGTTCAGTGTTTCTTGAACAACGCCTTGGCCTGCTACCGCAGAGTCACCATGGATGGTGATTGGTAGCACCATATTGCTACGGCCTTCATCAAGACGGTCACGACGAGCACGGACAGAGCCAATAACAACTGGGCTAACTATCTCAAGGTGAGATGGGTTAAATGCCAATGCTAAGTGAACACGTGAGCCTTCGGTTTGGAAATCAGAAGAGAAGCCTTGGTGATATTTAACGTCACCAGCACTTGAGTGGTCTTTGTGTTTACCTGCGAACTCATCGAATAGTTCAGCCGGTTTTTTACCTAAAATGTTGATAAGAACGTTAAGGCGACCACGGTGAGCCATACCTAGTACAACTTCACGCGTATCTTGTTTACCCGCATGGTGAATCAAATCTTTCAGCATTGGGATCAGTGAATCACCACCTTCCAATGAGAAACGTTTTGCACCTGGGAATTTAGCGCCTAAATAACGCTCTAGCCCTTCTGCTGCTGTTAATTCAGCTAAGAAGCGACGTTTTTCTTCTTTCGTAAATTGCTCAGCGACATTCACAGACTCGAGGCGTTGCTGGATCCAGCGTTTTTCCTCAGTATTTGTGATATGCATGTATTCAGCACCAATAGAACCGCAATAAATACGTTTCAGTGCATCATACAGGTCGCTAAGTTTCATGGTCTCTTTGCCAATCGCAAAAGAACCCACATTGAATGTTTCGTCGAAATCTTCTTTCGTTAGATTATGGAATGCTGGATCTAAATCGGGAACAGATTCACGTTTCCATAAACCTAATGGGTCAAGATTTGCATTTTGATGCCCGCGGAAGCGGAATGCGTTAATCAACTGCAAAACTTTTACTTGTTTTGCGTCGATTGCAGGATCGCTAACAGAGGTATGATAACGAGTCGAGTCTTTTGCTAAGCGACGGAAATATTCGCGTGCTTGTGAGTGGAATTGCTCAGCGTTGGTGCCTGCTCCAGGCAGTTGCTGGAAGATTTCTCTCCAGCCAGCATCAACAGAATTGGGGTCAGTTAGATAATCTTCATAGAGTTGTTCTATGTAAGTCTGGTTCGCGCCTGCCAGAAAGCTCGAATCCAGCCAGTCCTTCATTACGCCGTTCTGCATTGTGATCCCTTAAGCTTTTACAGCTTTAGTTTTCGCCGTGGTTAACTAATTGCCGCGTTTAAGCGGCCTCGATAAAGGTTCTTCTGGACGTGCTTTATGCATGTTCTCACTTTGGGTTTCCCTTTATCACTCCGGGCTCCCCTTTTAAGGAACCTTTAAAAACTGACTGCAGTTTTTAAAGGTTCCTCGAGTTTGCTCGCGTCTTCATCATTTGCAGTTTGGCTTATTACTTTCACTTTTTTGCTTTTACTTTTTACTATTTAATAACCTACGGTACTTTCGTACCGCAGGTTAAATCGGTTTTATGCACTATGTTTTAGTAACATAGATTTAATATGCCCGATAGCTTTCGTTGGATTTAGTCCTTTAGGACATACATTGACACAATTCATGATGCTATGACAGCGGAAAACACTAAAAGCGTCGTTCAGATCATCTAATCGAGCATCTGTTTCAGTATCTCTACTATCAATTAGGAACCTGTATGCAGCTAAAAGACCTGCTGGACCAATAAATTTGTCCGGGTTCCACCAGAACGATGGGCAAGAAGTTGAGCAACATGCACACAAAATACACTCATATAATCCATCGAGTTTTTCACGCTGTGCCGGTGACTGTAAATTCTCACGCGCCGGTGGGTTCTTATTATCATTAATAAGATACGGACGAATTTTTTCGTATTGAGTATAGAACTGGCTCATGTCGATAATCAGGTCACGAATAACAGGCAGACCTGGTAATGGACGGATCACAATTTTCTTTCCGCTACGAGTCAACGCAGACAGGGGTGTGATACAAGCCAGACCATTTTTACCATTCATGTTAACGCCGTCAGAGCCACATACACCTTCACGGCAAGAACGACGGAATGACAATGTTGGATCTTTCTCTTTCAGTTGGATCAACGCATCCAGCAACATCATGTCACGCCCTTCAGGCACTTCGAGCGTGTAATCTTGCATACGTGGCGCGTTATCTACGTCCGGATTATAGCGATAAATCGAAAATTCAAGTTTCATAGTTCATTTCTCCGCAACTGGATTAACACCACGCATTAATAAGTACGTACTTTCGGCGGGAAGGGTTCACGCAACTTAGGTTGCATGTTCACTTCACGACGCGTCATCGTTTCAGATTGCGGTAAATACAATGAGTGACACAGCCAATTAACGTCATCACGATCTGGATAGTCGAAACGGCTATGCGCTCCGCGACTTTCAGTACGGAAGTTTGCAGCTTGTGCTGTTGCATAAGCTGTTTCCATCAAGTTATCCAGCTCTAAACATTCAATACGTTGAGTGTTGAACTCGGTCGATGTGTCATCAAGACGTGCATTTTTCAAACGCTCGCGGATGACTTTCAGCTCTTCTAAACCTTTCGCCATTGCATCACCTTCACGGAATACCGAGAAGTTATGTTGCATGCAGGTTTGCAGCGCTTTACGGATTTCAACAGGATCTTCACCCGTACGTGCATTTTCCCAGCGGTTAAAGCGAGCCATTGCAGCATCAATGTCAGATTCAGATGCTTCACGCATTGAACCTTGCTCCATCAGTGACTCTTTCAGGTGTAGACCCGCAGAACGACCAAATACCACTAAGTCGAGCAATGAGTTACCACCAAGGCGGTTAGCACCGTGTACAGATACACACGCAATTTCACCCACAGCGAACAGACCTGGAATGACTTCATCCTCGCCTTTTTCGTTATAACGAATCGCTTGACCTGTAACCTTAGTTGGGATACCGCCCATCATATAGTGACACGTTGGGATAACTGGGATTGGCTCTTTGATTGGGTCAACGTGAGCAAAGGTACGAGATAACTCAAGAATACCCGGTAGGCGTGATTCCAGAACTTCTTTACCCAAGTGGTCCAATTTCAATTTCGCGTGAGGTCCCCAAGGGCCATCACAGCCACGACCTTCACGGATTTCAATCATAATTGAACGAGCAACAACGTCACGACCAGCAAGGTCTTTCGCGTTAGGCGCATAACGCTCCATGAAACGCTCGCCGTCTTTATTCAATAGGTATCCACCTTCACCACGGCAGCCTTCTGTTACCAGAACCCCTGCACCTGCGATACCTGTTGGGTGGAATTGCCACATTTCCATATCTTGTAGTGGCACACCCGCACGGGCAGCCATACCAACACCGTCACCCGTATTGATGTGAGCGTTTGTTGTGGATTGATAGATGCGGCCTGCCCCCCCTGTTGCAAGGATCGTTGCTTTAGCTTTGAAGTAAACTAGCTCGCCAGTTTCCATACAAATTGCCGTACAACCAACGATATCGCCATCTTGGTTTTTAACTAAATCAAGGGCATACCACTCAGAAAAAATAGTGGTGTGGTTTTTCAGGTTTTGTTGATACAACGTATGCAACAGAGCATGACCAGTACGGTCAGCAGCAGCAGCGGTACGAGCCGCTTGCTCACCACCGAAGTTTTTAGACTGACCACCGAATGGACGCTGATAAATACGACCGTCGTCCAAACGAGAGAATGGTAAGCCCATATGTTCTAATTCAAGAATCGCTTCTGGACCCGTTTTACACATGTATTCGATGGCATCTTGGTCACCGATATAGTCAGACCCTTTTACGGTGTCATACATGTGCCACTCCCAGTTATCTGGGTGAGTGTTACCTAGTGCAACAGTGATACCACCTTGCGCTGATACCGTATGAGAACGGGTTGGAAAAACTTTTGACAACAAGGCGCAAGATAAGCCAAGTTGCGAAATTTGCAATGCAGCGCGCATACCTGCGCCACCTGCACCGATAACGATAGCGTCAAATTCTCTTATTGGCAGATTCATTTATGCACCCCACACCACAATTGTTCCGTAAATTAAGTAAGCCAGCAGCGCAACAACAATAACAAGCTGCAACACTAAACGTAGTGCCAATGGCTTAACATAGTCAGTGAGCACCTGCCATAAACCAATCCAGGCATGCACTAAAATCGAGAACAATGTGAGGATAGTAAATACTTTCGTCACAGAAGATGCGAAGAAACCACGCCATGTTTCATAAGTGATATCGTTGATGGCAATAAAGCCAACAAGATACAGTACGTAGAGTACGATAACGATCGCTGAACCACGGATTAACAGCCAGTCCTGAATACCAGTGCGGCCTAAAGCTGAAGCATTACTTACCATACTAATATCCCCGCCAGAATTGCCAGAACGACAGTAATAACAAACGTGATTTTTGCAGATGAGTTACCTGCGGCTAGTGTTTCATCAACCCAGCCGAAGTCCATCAGCATATGACGAATACCACCACAAATGTGGTAAGCCAATGCTGTTAGAATTCCCCAAAGAATGAACTTAGCAAAAAAGCCGGTCATTATTTCGGATACGTATTGAAAGCCTTCTGGAGAGGAGAGAGATGTCCCTAACAACCAAAGCAGAATACCAACTGCGATGAAAGTAATGACGCCAGAGACACGGTGCAAGATCGAAGAGATTGCAGTGATCGGGAAGTGGATCGTCTGCAGATCAAGATTGACAGGTCTTTGTTTTTTCACAATTTTGCCCACACAGCTCTTTATTATTTTCCTTCCTCCGGACCTGGGGCGGAAATGGACAGCGACAGGGGTACAAAATGCAACTTAAGCTAAACGTTAGTCCATCATGTTCAAGTAGAGTTGCATACTGATTACGCTGGAACTCCTACATCAGGGTAATCCGGAGACCTGCTGCCAGTATAAAGTCTTCACATTGCTATTACAATTCCCACACAAAATGTTTGGTGACATTTAGCCCGAACAGTGAGAGGGATCACGATTTAAACATTTTATATAAATGTGCTTATCTTATTTGACAATGATTCAACATTTATCTTACATATATGGCTGGTAGAATTATCTGAACGTCGCCAATATCTCAATCGGCGTGAAAGAAAACTGAAAAGTTATGAAACTAGTTTCCCTTACTAAAAATAATGATATTGTAGGGAAAACAACAAAAAGAACATAACATCTACACACTCGTAAACAACCTAAAAGACATTGTCATCGGTAGTCAGATTTCAGGATTTAATGTGATAGCTAGCTGATTTCCACAACACACCGGTAGAACAATGTGTAAAGACGCAGTATAACGCTGAGTTCTGGTTGTTGGGTGTTGATTATCAAGCGCTAAGGAGACCGTAAATGGCTGATAACAAAGCTAAGCTAACGACTGAGAGTGCAAGTACAATTGAACTAGACATTCTAACCCCAACTCTCGGTCAAGACGTTATCGATGTCCGAACTTTAGGTTCAAAAGGGTATTTCACCTACGACCCTGGATTTACCTCTACTGCTTCATGTGAATCAAAAATCACTTACATTGATGGTGATAAAGGCATTCTGCTGCACCGCGGTTTTCCAATTGACCAATTGGCAACCGAAGCCTCTTACTTAGAGGTTTGCTACATCCTGTTATACGGCGAAGCGCCAACGCAAGAACAATACAATACCTTTAAGAATACGGTAACTCGCCATACCATGATCCATGAGCAAATTACCCGTATGCTTACAGGCTTCCGCCGCGACTCACACCCTATGGCAGTATTGTGTGGTGTGACAGGTGCGCTAGCAGCCTTCTATCACGATGCGCTGGATGTTAACAACCCTCGCCACCGTGAAATCACTGCGTATCGTCTGCTGTCTAAGATGCCAACGGTTGCGGCGATGTGCTACAAGTACTCCATCGGTCAACCTTTCGTCTACCCTCGTAATGACCTGTCTTATGCAGGTAATTTCTTGTACATGATGTTCTCTACACCATGTGAAGAGTATGTGGTTAACCCAGTGCTTGAGCGCGCAATGGATCGTATTTTAATCCTACACGCCGACCACGAACAAAACGCTTCAACGTCAACCGTACGTACTGCTGGCTCTTCCGGTGCAAACCCATTTGCATGTATTGCTGCGGGTATCGCTTCGCTATGGGGACCTGCTCATGGTGGTGCTAACGAAGCTTGTCTACGTATGTTGGAAGAGATCCAAACTGTTGAACACATTCCAGCATTTATTGAGCGTGCGAAAGATAAAAATGACTCTTTCCGTCTGATGGGCTTTGGTCACCGTGTTTATAAAAACCATGACCCACGCGCGACTGTTATGCGTGAAACCTGCCATGAAGTTCTAAATGAGCTTGGCCTGAACGATAGCCTACTCGAAGTGGCGATGGAACTGGAGCGTATTGCACTAAACGACCCATACTTCATTGAGAAAAAACTGTATCCTAACGTTGACTTCTATTCAGGTATCATCCTGAAAGCAATGGGTATTCCATCATCTATGTTCACCGTGATCTTTGCTATTGCACGGACTATCGGCTGGATTGCACACTGGAACGAAATGCATGATGATGGTCTGAAAATCGCACGTCCTCGCCAGCTATATACTGGCTACGGGAAACGTGAGTTTAACTCTAACCTATCAAAAAAATAATATTCTCACTAAAACGATTCGATTCCCTACATACCAAAGCCCCGAAAATCGGGGCTTTTCTATCGCATGATTTAGCTAGTTGATTGGTATTCTTTTGGTGTAACACCACTCATTTTTTTAAAAAAACTAATAAATGCGCTATCACTCGTTAGCCCTAATTCTTGAGTGATAAAATGGTAGGGCTTCCCTTGAGCAAGAAGCTCTACAGCCTTTATAAAACGCCATTGTTGGCGCCAAACCTGATAACTCATGCCTGTTTCACGCAAAAAAATACGTGTAATCGTTTTTTCACTTGCTCCAACGGTTTGGGCCAGCGCGACTAATGGTGGAGGAAGCTGCTCCATATTGACATGTTTCAGTCTGCGATCTTGCGGTATAGCGATAAACATCGGCTCTTTACTCGCATTTTGCAATTCATCGATAAACACAGGTAATAAATTGGCTAACCGCCCTGTTTGCCACTGGCTATCAAAAGGTGCAATAGCAATACGTTCAAGAAGCTCTCTCAATAGCGGTGTTACCGTTAACACCATGACTTCACTACCTATTTGCTGAGCAAACTGTTGGCTTAGATAAACGGAGCGATAGCCAACAGACGCCCGCATTTGCGCACGATGAACAACCTGTGCGGGGATCCAAGCCACTCTGCCAGGAGGAAGTAATGATAAGCGGTTTTCCAATGAAATACGGATACAACCTTGCTGCGTAAACAGTAATTGCCCCATATCGTGAGCATGAAAGCCTGAGTCGTGTTGCCCCATCTCCGCTGCAATCCCTAATATCGGAGCTTGATACCAATGTGTCTCAAACTTATCTTGCTGATTAAGCCATGCCATAACATGTCCTATTTTTGATATCTATTGTCTTTATTATTGTAATAAGACAGTAAAAATACAACTAAACTGCTCGCCATCAGTGACAGATATAGGATTATTAATATGAAACGCCCTCTTTCATTATGGCTGGCTGTTGCCTTAATGATGTTTCCACAAATCGTTGAAACCATATACAGCCCAGCATTAACGGGGATTGCTATCGCTTTCCATGTTAATGCAGAACAAGCTTCACAGACGCTTTCACTCTATTTCTTTGCATTTGCATTCGGCGTCGTATTTTGGGGAAGAATGTGTGACACACTAGGCCGCCGTCCAACAATACTTGCAGGGCTTTTATTGTATGGAGTTGCCTCGATTGGAGCCTTATTTGTAACGCATTTTTATTTATTATTGCTTATGCGCATGTTATCCGCTTTTGGTGCAGCTGTAGGCTCTATTGGCACCCAAACAGCCATGCGTGATTGTTATCAAGGCCATGAATTATCTAAAGTATTCTCTATTATGGGGATCGCTCTAGCCATTAGCCCAGCAATGGGTATGTTAGCAGGTTCATTATTAGTCAGTAGTGGCGGTTATCAAGCCGTTTTTATTGGCTTAGCGGTTTTAGCTATTGGGTTATTGTTGTGGTCTTGTTATCGACTTCCAGAAACTCGACCAGCAAATGTGATACACAGCCCATTTTTAACCACTTTATTCACCATGATTAGGGATAAAGAAATTGTCAGAAATGTGATATTGATAGCATTTTTCAACATTAATTTATTCAGTTATTACCAACTGGCGCCCTTTCATTTTGAACAATTAGGGCTATCTCAACAACAATTTGGCCTAACTGGGATCTTATTAGCGTTAGGTGTAGGAATTGGTTCGACGTTAAATCGCCATTTATTGGGTAAAAATTGGTCACCAGAAAAATTAGTTAAGCTATCAAGCTTTGTTTCACTAATAAGTGGTTGCCTAGTTTTTATCCTAATGCATTCAGTGTGGTTTATCGCGCCTGTAATAGGGGTCGTCATTGGCTATGGTATTGCAATCCCTAATATTCTAGCTCATGCACTTAGCCGCTATTCCGACAATAAAGGCACTGCGGGTGCCATTTTAGGGCTATTTTATTATATAGGGCTTGCGGTAGGTTTGATGGTGGCAGGCTGGAGCCAACATTTAGGTGGGGTTTTGGTAATAGGCAGCATTATTCTCAGCCTATCATCCCTTCGCTATCGCACGCAGTAAATTCAACTCACTGTCTATGTGCAGCACCAATATTGATTGGGCTGCACATGTTTATTTTAAATAACGCTTAAGCAGGATTATCAATATCAATGAATACCGCATCTAGCCCGTGGTTATCTACCAGCCACTGAGTAAGTGCTTTGATCCCATAACGCTCAGTCGCATGATGCCCCGCAGAGTAAAAATGGATCCC
Organism: Providencia sp. PROV261; assembly: GCF_028477945.1. Lineage (NCBI taxonomy): Bacteria > Pseudomonadati > Pseudomonadota > Gammaproteobacteria > Enterobacterales > Morganellaceae > Providencia > Providencia sp. PROV261. The sequence continues at coordinate 266,975 of NZ_JAMPMC010000003.1, forward strand.
CATTTCTCTTGCAATGTGGATCGTCTGCTCAGATACTTCCCCTGTTACAAAAGCATCTACACCAAATTCCGCGGCTTGCAAAATAAAGCCTTGTCCACCCCCTGTGCACCATGCAATTTGGCGAATTTCTTGTTTCCCCGTATCACCACAATGGAGTGCTTTACGCCCAAGGTGCGTTTCCAGTCGTTCAGTTAATTCAGCAGGCGTAATCGGCTGATCAAAGTAACCAAATGGCATTAATGGCTCAATATGACCATCAATTTTAACCCCCATGATATGCGCCAACTGGGTATTATTTCCTAAGTGAGGATGTGCGTCTAAAGGCAAATGATAGCCATATAAGTTAATATCGTTTTCGAGGAGCGTTTTTAGACGCTTTCTTTTCATCCCTTTGATCACAACGGGTTCATTTTTCCAAAAGTAACCATGATGAACAATGACAGCATCCGCATTCATTTCAACGGCTTTATCAAGTAATGCTTGGCAGGCAGTGACTCCCGTTACAATCTTTTGTACATGTGAACGCCCTTCGACTTGTAAACCGTTCGGCGCATAGTCTTGGAATTCGCTGACTTTCAGCTCATTATTAATAAGTTCTTCCAACGCTAAGTTACGCATAATATTGTCCTTTTACTGCATCGGTTTTGCCTGTTCTAGCAAAAATGGTTGGTTTTGTGACAAGCTATCTAGAGTGTCTAGCTTTTGACATCCTCCCCACCCTAAAGGGTAAGATCCCTACTATATTCATAATGGTCGTGAGGATCAGCCATGAAGCCATTTTTGTATACAGGATATCGTTTTTCCTGCCTCATGGTTTTCATTTTGGAGCGCTAAGGAGGCGTGGTTGAAAAAAGCAACAAGCCCTGCAAAGTGCGCTATGTCATGCCATTACTGACTATTGAGTCTTAATTGAAATTTAAAGGCGCGCCGTCGCTTCATAGTTGGCATTATACTTTGGTCCATGAAAAAGGAAAAGTGATGCGCTAATGAGCGCCTCATCGGCATAGAAAAAGAGGGAATGGTGGAGATAGGTCAGGTTAAATAATCTAGCATTTGAAATTAATATTCCCCCCACAACCTAGTGTTGCGGGGAGCAGGACCGCCAATTAGCGATGAGTATTCATGGTCATTTCTGAGCGCTCAAGCCAAATGGGCTTATCACTTGTTTTAGCCCACACTTTATAAAGGTAGCTATAAAACTTTGCGCGTTGTGGATGAAAAACCATAACCGGAAATGCAAGTATGCCAGCGGTTAACGCTGCTGTGCGGCGTAAAAGCACCTGATTCCGGGAGTATTCGTGATATGCGGACATCGATATCCTCCTGTCAGTAGCCACATTATTTGCCGATTTTAGTTTGCCCCTAACTTACACATAGTACCCATTCAAGAGTGACCAAAATCGTACAGATAGTATGAAAGATAAATTAACTGCCTTAATAATACTCTTCTATTGGTAATTTTACTACTGATCTGACCACTTAAAAGATAAAAAAATCGTCAATTTTGAGAAAAAATGTAGGTTTATTACAATAATTAACAGCAAAATGAATAAAAACAACAAAACGATCACAATAAATTAACAACATCGATTAACAAAGCGTCACACTGCCGCTTTTTATCGCGATTTTTATACTTTTTTTACACCCCTAACTGACTTTTTATCAGCTTCTTTACAACGTAATCCTTACCCTACTCCTATGGAAATAATAAGGAGAAACGACTGTGTCATTACTTTCCATTATTGGGGCAGTTTTCGTTGTTTTACTGCTGGTTTATCTCATTTATGCCCTGCTTAACGCGGAGGATTTCTAAGATGGCCACAAGTGCATTACTACTTATTGCCAGTTTTTTACTGGTGCTATTTGTACTCGCGAAACCACTCGGACTATTTATTGCCCGATTAATAGAAAGCGATATGCCACACTTTATCGCCAAAACTGAGACGATCATTTGGCGTTTCAGTGGGCTAAAACAGCCAGGTCGAGAAATGGCAGAGATGAATTGGTCACGTTACGCATTCGCCATTTTGCTGTTTAACGCATTGGGCTTTGCGTTACTTTTTATTCTGCTGCTATTTCAAGGCAACCTCCCTCTTAACCCACAAAAATTTCAAGGGATGAATTGGGATCTCGCTTTTAATACTGCAATTAGTTTTGTAACCAATACCAACTGGCAATCTTACAGTGGTGAAAGCAGCTTAAGTTACCTGAGCCAAATGGCTGGATTAACCGTACAAAACTTCTTATCCGCAGCAACAGGCATCGCAGTCGTGTTCGCTCTGATCCGTGCTTTTGCACGCCACAGCAGTAAGACGCTGGGTAATGCTTGGGTGGATCTCACGCGTATTACGCTCTATTTACTCTTACCGTTAGCGGTTATTTTTGCGCTCTTTTTTGTTAGCCAAGGTGTGATCCAGAATTTCTCGCCTTATGTCTTAAGCAATAATCTAGATAGTTCAGCTCAACTCATTCCAATGGGGCCTGTGGCATCTCAAGAAGCGATAAAACTCTTGGGCACAAATGGAGGCGGATTTTTCGCCGCAAACTCTTCTCATCCCTTTGAGAATCCAACGGCGTTGACTAACTTCGTACAGATGTTAGCGATCTTTTTGATCCCAACAGCCTTATGTTTTGCCTTTGGCCGCTCCGTGGGGGATAACAAACAAGGAAATGCCCTGTTGTGGGTCATGGCGATTATTTTTGTCATCGCGGCTACAACGGTGATTTATGCCGAGTATGTTGGCAACCCTTTTTTAGCTGATTTTGCGGCAAATAGCTCAATTAATATGGAAGGAAAAGAGAGCCGATTTGGGATCCTTGGCTCAGCATTATACGCCGTTGTGACTACCGCAGCGTCATGCGGTGCCGTCAATGCCATGCATGACTCTTTTACTGCGTTAGGCGGTATGGTGCCAATGTGGCTAATGCAGATTGGTGAAGTGGTATTTGGTGGCGTCGGCTCCGGTCTGTATGGCATGTTGCTCTTTGTTTTACTTGCCGTATTTATTGCCGGTTTAATGATTGGCCGTACTCCCGAATATTTGGGTAAAAAAATTGAAGTGAGAGAAATGAAAATGGTGGCTATTGCTATTTTAGTTACACCGACATTAGTACTTTGCGGTACTACACTCGCTTTAATGACAGATGTGGGCCGCGCTGCCATTTTTAACCCTGGTGCTCATGGTTTTAGTGAAGTGCTATACGCTTTCTCTTCTGCTGCCAACAACAACGGAAGTGCTTTTGCAGGGCTTAGTGCAAACACACCGTTCTACAATGTTGCACTGGCAATCACCATGTTCTTAGGCCGCTTTGGTGTCATCTTCCCTGTTCTTGCTATCGCGGGTTCATTAGCAATGAAAAAACCTCAAATGGCAAGTACCGCCAGTTTACCGACGTATGGGCCTGTTTTTATTGGCTTATTAATTTTAACCATTTTACTCATCGGTGCTCTAACTTTCGTGCCCGCACTTGCGCTGGGTCCGATAGCAGAACATTTGCAAATTGGGTTAGCAGCATAATGAGGGAAATAAAATGAACAGTAAAAAAACTCAGCTTTTTGACCGTAAACTCGTTCGTCAATCGATTATTGATGCGATAAAAAAATGTACACCGCAAGCTCAATGGCGAAACCCCGTCATGTTTGTGGTCTATATCGGTAGTCTTATTACCACGCTGTTATGGCTAGCGATGCTCACCCATTATAGTACTGGGGATGCTTGGTTTAGTGGCATGATAACCTTATGGTTATGGTTTACTGTCTTATTTGCTAATTTTGCTGAAGCGCTCGCAGAAGGGCGCAGCAAAGCACAAGCGGCTAGTCTCAAAGGGGTTAAGAAACTCAGCAGTGCGGTACGTCTTGCTAACCCTAGCTTGGATGCCCCGCAAGAAACCGTCAATTCAGACCAGCTACGCAAAGGTGATATCGTTTTGATCCGTGCGGGTGAAACCATTCCTTGTGACGGTGAAGTGCTTGAAGGCGGTGCCTCCGTCGATGAAAGTGCAATTACGGGGGAATCAGCACCCGTGATCCGTGAATCTGGTGGGGATTTCTCCTCAGTGACGGGGGGCACCCGTGTATTGTCAGACTGGCTGATCGTTGAGTGTACCGTTAATCCCGGTGAAACTTTTCTTGACCGAATGATCTCCATGGTTGAGGGAGCGCAACGTCGCAAAACACCTAATGAAATCGCACTGACTATTCTATTGACGGCGCTTACCATTATTTTCTTGCTCGCCTGCGCAACCCTGTATCCTTTTACTCTCTTTGCAGCAGAATATGCAGGTGCTGGCAATGCAGTTTCTATTTTAGTGCTGATTGCGCTATTAATTTGTTTGATCCCAACCACCATTGGTGGATTACTCTCCTCTATTGGTGTTGCAGGGATGAGCCGCATGTTAGGTGCGAATGTCATCGCCACCAGCGGACGTGCGGTTGAAGCTGCTGGGGATGTTGATGTGCTATTACTGGATAAAACAGGCACAATCACATTAGGTAATCGCCAAGCCTCTGCCTTTTTACCGTTATCAGGTGTCACTGAACAACAATTAGCTGACGCAGCTCAACTCTCATCATTAGCCGATGAAACACCTGAAGGTCGCAGCATTGTAGTACTCGCGAAACAAAAATTTAATTTACGTGAAAGAGATATTCACGCCTTAAATGCCACTTTTGTTCCTTTTTCGGCAATGACCCGTATGAGCGGCGTCAATGTTGGTGACAGGATGATCCGCAAAGGTTCAGCCGATGCCATTCGCCGTTATGTTGAAGCTAATCATGGCAAATTCCCACTCGAAGCAGACAAGTTAGTCGAACAAGTTGCTCATCAAGGGGGAACTCCATTGGTCGTCGTAGATAACCAAACTGTTCTTGGTGTCGTTGCCTTAAAAGATATTGTAAAAGGTGGCATCAAAGAGCGTTTTGCTCAAATGCGTAGCATGGGGATCAAAACGGTAATGATCACTGGGGATAACCACCTAACGGCAGCCGCTATCGCTGCAGAAGCGGGTGTTGATGATTTCTTAGCAGAAGCGACGCCAGAAGCCAAATTAGCCTTAATTCGACAATATCAATCGGAAGGCCGTTTGGTTGCCATGACAGGCGACGGCACCAATGATGCCCCTGCCCTTGCCCAAGCCGATGTCGCCGTTGCCATGAACTCTGGTACACAGGCCGCGAAAGAAGCGGGTAACATGGTGGATTTAGATTCAAACCCAACCAAACTGATTGAAGTGGTGCACATAGGCAAACAGATGTTGATGACTCGGGGATCGCTCACCACATTTAGTATTGCAAACGACATTGCCAAATATTTTGCCATTATTCCAGCCGCCTTTGCGGTAACTTGGCCACAACTTAATGCCCTCAACGTCATGCAGCTCCATTCACCAGCTTCCGCATTATTATCGGCGGTGATCTTTAATGCCTTGATCATTGTGTTTCTGATCCCATTGGCATTAAAAGGGGTCAATTATCGCCCTATGAGTTCACAATCGTTATTACAACGCAACCTTGGTATTTACGGCCTTGGCGGTCTGATCGTTCCTTTTGTTGGCATCAAACTTATTGACATGGTCATTAGCCTCTTTGGTTTATAAGGTTATAAGGAATCAATTATGAACACGATCCGTTCATCCATTGTGGTATTAATTTTATTGGCGATTATAACGGGTGTCGCTTATCCTCTATTGGTTACTGGGCTCGCGAATGTTCTATTTCCTTGGCAAGCCCAAGGTTCGCTCATCCAGCAAGAAGAGCGTGTTATTGGATCTACTTTGATTGGTCAAAATTACCAATCTGACCGCTATTTTTTCGGCCGACCTTCAGCGACGGCTGATTATCCTTACAATGCGTTAGCCTCAAGTGGGAGTAATCTTGCAATAAGTAACCCACTTTTAAACGAAGATTTCGCACAGCGTAGTCAACAGTTGAGGATGCAAAATCCAGATGCGGGACAAGCTATCCCTGTCGATCTACTCACCGCCTCTGCCAGTGGCTTAGATCCGCAAATTTCTGTTGCGGCAGCACTCTATCAAGCACCGCGTATCGCAAAGAACAGACAGATCCCACTAAAAGCAGTAGAATCATTGATAGCGGCACAAACAGAAAAGCCACTCCTTGCCTTTATGGGGGAACCCGTTGTGAACGTGTTGCAACTGAACGTGGCATTGGATGAGTTTAAGCAGCAGGCCAATCTCCCTACTTACTGAGGTTAGTTATGGACAATCAAGATCCTGTACGTCCAAATCCAGATGAATTGCTGGCAAAAGCCAATGAAAGTGGTCGTGGCAAACTCAAAATATTTTTCGGCGCCTGTGCAGGCGTCGGAAAAACTTATGCGATGCTACAAGAGGCACAGCGCCTGCGGGCGCAAGGCCTAGATGTCTTAGTGGGGGTCGTCGAAACCCATGAAAGGGAAGAAACCGCCGCGCTCCTTGATGGTTTATCTCAGTTACCGCCGCGCCGCTTAAATCATCGAGGCCGTCGTATGAGTGCTTTTGATATTGATGCTGCTATTGCAAGGCACCCTGCTATCATTTTGATGGATGAGTTGGCATTTAGTAACCCAGCAGGTAGCCGCCATCCGAAACGGTGGCAAGACGTTGAAGAGCTTCTTGATGCGGGTATTGATGTTTTAACGACTATCAATGTGCAACATATTGAAAGTTTGAATGATATTGTGGGTAGCATTACAGGGATCCACGTACGTGAAACGGTTCCCGATCACATATTCGATGCCGCCGATGAAATCGTTTTAGTCGACCTTCCCCCAGACGATCTCCGCCAGCGCCTAAAAGAAGGTAAGGTCTATATCCCCGCACAAGCCGAGCGTGCGATCGAACATTTTTTCCGTAAAGGTAATTTGATAGCCCTTAGAGAGTTGGCTTTACGCCGTACTGCCGACCGAGTCGATGACCAAATGCGAGAGTTTCGCGATGGTAAAGGGCACGTTCCTGTTTGGCATACTCGAGATGGTTTACTGTTATGTATTGGTCACCATAATGGCAACGAAAAACTGGTGCGAGCGGCAGCAAGGTTAGCGGCAAAACTAGGCTCTGTTTGGCACGCCATTTATGTCGAAACACCAAAGTTACATCGCCTTCCTGAAGGGCACCGTAGGGCTATCCTTAAAGCGCTCCGCTTGGCTCAGGACTTGGGAGCCGAGACAGCAACGTTATCCGATCCTTACGAAGAAAAAGCGGTTTTACGCTATGCGCGCGAACACAATCTAGGCAAAATATTGGTAGGTCGGCGCACGAAGCGTCGCCGCTGGCTAGACTTTGGTACTCATACAAACTTTGCTGAACGTTTAGGCGCATTAGGCCCAGATCTTGATTTAGTTATTGTTGCACTCGAGGAGAGAAATGATTGGGTCAAGGAGCCTGAACGTAAGCCTTTTTCTGAAAAATGGCGGAGTGATGTTAATGGGTTTTTAGTGGCTATCGCTATCTGTACGGTGATTACCCTGTTTTCACGTACCTTTTTGCTGGCCCTCGATAAAGCCAACCTTGTTACGCTGTATTTACTGGGTGTTGTATTAGTCGCGCTTTTTTATGGACGTCGCCCATCCATCTTTGCTGCGCTAATCAATGTAATTAGCTTTGACCTCTTTTTTGTACAACCCCATTTTTCACTCGCCATTATGGATATGCAGTACTTGGTCACCTTTACCGTCATGCTAATTGTTGGTGTCGTGGTCGGGAATCTAACTGCAGGTATGCGATATCAAGCGAGGATCGCGCGCTACCGTGAGCAACGAACTCGTCATCTATATGAAATGACAAAAGAATTAAGCCGAGCACTCACAGAGCAAGATATTGGTAAAACTGGCTATCACTTTATCAATAATGCCTTTCAAGCAAAAACCTGTTTATTGTTACCAGATGAAAACAATCAGCTCTCCCCTTTGTTATGTGAAGGTCATAGCCCTATGCAAATTGATCAGGCTATTGCTAAATGGAGTTTCGAGAAGCGGCAACCTGCTGGTGCGGGGACAGATACCCTACCAAGTGTACCTTATCAATTACAACCCATTACAACCGCCGATCAAACACTGGCTGTACTCGCCATTGAACCCAACAATCTCCGTCAGTTGCTGATCCCTGAACAGCAGCGCATGTTGCAAACTTTTACAGGGCTGATTGCTAGCGCTTTAGCGCGTTTGCAATTGTCAAAGCAAGCGGAAAGTGCAAAATTAGATATTGAGCGTGAGCAGTTACGAAATTCGTTATTAGCCGCATTATCTCATGATCTTAAAACCCCCTTGACGGTGCTGTTTGGCCAGGCGGAAATTTTGACCTTGAATCTGAGCGCTGAAAATTCTCCTTATACTGAGCAAGTGAATCAAATGCGCCAGCAGATACTGAGCACCTCACGTTTAGTTAACAATTTATTAGATATGGCACGGCTGCAATCCGGCAGTATTCAACCTAATTTTGAGTGGCAATCACTGCAAGAGATCACAGGCAGTGCGGTTAGAACCCTTGATTACACCTTGCATAGCCACCCTCTATCTATTGATATTCCTGCCAACTTATTGCTCTATTGCGATGGCAATTTAATCGAGCGCGTATTAATTAACTTACTGGAGAATGCGACTAAATACAGTGATAAAGATACCCCGATGGGAATTTGTGCTCAAATAGAGGATAATCAAGTACATATTGAAGTTTGGGATGCGAGCAACGCTATCCCTGATGGGCAGGAAAAAATCATTTTCGATAAATTTTCTCGCGCCCAAAAAGAGTCGGCTATTCCCGGTGTAGGCCTTGGGTTAGCAATTTGTCGAGCCATTATTCAATTGCATGATGGCAACATTTGGGCCGAAAATAATAAAAAAGGTGGAGCTAGCTTCCACTTTGTTCTACCTTTTAAACAACTTCCAGATATTGAAGAGCTAGATAATTATTGTGAATCCCCATCAAATACTGATCATTGAAGATGAAAAAGAGATCCGTCGCTTTGTCCGATTAGCTTTGGAGGGGGAAGGCTGGAAAGTTTTTGAGGCGGAAAACCGTCATCGGGGGTTAATTGAAGCGGGAACTCGCCAACCTGATCTGTTAATACTGGATCTTGGCTTACCGGATGGTGATGGCTTAGATCTGATCCGTGATCTGCGCCAATGGAGTAGTATCCCGATCATCGTTCTCTCCGCTCGCGAAGAGGAGTCACAGAAAGTCGCGGCATTAGATGCCGGAGCAGATGATTACCTGACTAAACCTTTTGGTGTTAGCGAATTACTTGCAAGGGTCAGAGTCGCTTTACGTCGCTTCGGTAAAGTCACTCAAGAAAACGCAATATTCCAATTTGGTGATGTCACAATTGATTTTATCAATCGTCTCGTCACCAAACAAAATGAAGAGTTACATCTCACCCCTATTGAGTTTCGCTTGCTCAGTGAACTCGTAGCAAACAGTGGCAAAGTTCTAACGCAACGCCACCTATTGTTACAAGTTTGGGGGCCTAATTATGTTGAACATAATCATTACTTACGTATTTATATGGGGCATTTACGCCAAAAACTGGAAAATGATCCCGCTCGCCCTATTCATTTATTAACGGAAACGGGGATTGGCTACCGATTTATGCCATAACCTCTTATTCTCAGATTATTTCCTCTAGCTGCTGTAAAGTGACTCGCTATAATCTTCCTTATATCAAATTAAGGAGAGCAAATTTTGCAATCAAACATGACTTATCTAGTCCGCCGTTTTTCTACTGTTTTCGTTTTATTATTAGGTCTGTTTGTGGCCACACAAGCACTGGCACTAAGCCCTGAAGAACGCACGCGCACAGAAGCACTGTTAACTGAACTAGGTAAACAGCAGAATTTAACCTTTACCCGTAATGGCTCTGAGCACAGTGCAACCGATGCGGAGTCTCATCTACGCTTAAAGTTAAGCAAAACACACAAACGCTTGAGCACCACTGAACAATTTATTGATAACGTCGCGTCCAAATCCTCTATCACAGGTGAAGAGTATCAGGTCAAAGACAGCGAAGGGAAAGTCACTTCCGCGAATCAATATTTACATCAATTACTAAAAGAAAAAGTGGATACCCAAAAGCCTTAGTCTTGGTGATATCGGCTATTCTCCCATAAAAAAAGCTTCAGTGGCTGAATATAGCCCTGAAGCTTTTTTATTATACCTAACGTGTTCTCGCATCGAGCCATAGGAAAACCCTATAGACTCGACACACACAAGGGGGCAATTATTGTTTCTCTATCTTCGCCCAAGTATCGCGCAAGCCTACCGTACGGTTAAACACCAGTTTATCTGCGCTGCTTAAACGGTTATCTGCACAGAAATAGCCTTCTCGTTCAAACTGATATGGCTTATCTGTTGCAGCTTCACGCAAGCTCGGCTCAACAAACCCGTGTCGAATAACCAATGATTCTGGGTTAATGACCGATAAGAAATCTTCTTCCGCCGCTGGGTTTGGTACGGTGAATAAACGGTCATATAAACGAATTTCAGCAGGTAGTGCGTGCGCTGCGCTAACCCAATGAATAACGCCTTTCACCTTACGACCATCGGCAGGGTCTTTATTTAGGGTTTGTGGATCATAGGTGCAGTAAATCGTTGTGATGTTCCCTTCTGCATCTTTTTCCACGCGCTCTGCTTTAATAATATAAGCATTACGTAGGCGAACTTCTTTACCTAACACTAAACGTTTGTATTGACGGTTAGCCTCTTCGCGAAAATCTGCGCGATCAATATATAACTCGTTGCTAAACGGCACTTCACGAGTTCCCATCTCAGGTTTATTTGGATGGTTAGGTGCGGTCAAGATCTCTTCGCCTTCTGGCATATTTTCAATGACTAGGCGTACAGGATCGATCACCGCCATCGCACGCGGCGCGTTTTCGTTAAGATCATCACGAATACATGATTCCAGCGACGCCATTTCCACGTTATTGTCTTGCTTAGTCACGCCAATACGCTGACAGAATTCGCGAATAGATGCAGCGGTGTAACCACGGCGACGCAAACCCGAAATTGTCGGCATACGCGGGTCATCCCAACCATCAACTAATTTATCTGTCACTAATTGGTTCAACTTACGCTTAGACATGACCGTATATTCAAGGTTTAAGCGTGAAAACTCATATTGACGTGGATGGCAGTCAATCGTGATGTTATCAAGCACCCAATCATATAAACGGCGGTTGTCTTGGAATTCCAATGTACACAGTGAATGTGTAATGCCTTCTAATGCATCGGAAATACAATGCGTGAAGTCATACATTGGGTAAATACACCATTTATTACCTGACTGATGGTGCTCTGCAAATTTAATACGATACAAAACGGGATCACGCATAACGATAAAAGGTGATGCCATATCGATTTTTGCACGTAAGCAAGCTTTACCTTCTTCAAAGCCACCCGCACGCATTTTTTCAAATAGCGCTAAGTTCTCTTCAATACTACGGTCACGATAAGGGCTATTTTTACCCGGCTCTTTTAGAGTGCCACGATATTCACGAATTTGCTCTGGGCTCAGTTCATCCACATACGCTAAGCCTTTGTTGATAAGCTCAATAGCGTATTGATATAGAATATCGAAATAATCAGAAGAGTAGTGAACCTTACCGCTCCATTGGAAACCTAGCCACTGAACGTCTTCTTGAATCGAGTTGACATATTCAACATCTTCTTTGACTGGGTTGGTGTCGTCAAAACGTAAGTTACACTGACCCTGATAATCCTGCGCTATACCAAAATTCAGGCAAATTGATTTTGCATGACCAATGTGTAAATAGCCATTCGGTTCAGGTGGGAAACGTGTATGCACCGAAGTGTGTTTCCCGCTCGCCAGATCTTCATCAATGATCTGACGGATAAAATTTGTTGGGCGAGTCTCTGCCTCATTCATTGTCATCATTCCTCAATGCCAAAAGCGCGTAATAGCAAAATATATTCTACCATAATCTGTCAAGAAACAACCGTTTGATCAACTATGTATTGATTAAACACATATTGCCCTGTATTTCGCACCTGAAACAATGATATTAAAGCAATACATTAGGTTAATAGCATAACACTTAACACAATAAGAAGGAGCAGTGGATAACTTTGAGCATGGCGCTTATCGCTCAAGTATGGCATCAATAAACTGGCAAAACGAATTCCTAGCCATGATGTCACAATCAGAATTAATGCCCCCTTGATATAAACCATCCCAATAAAGCCAGCACCTAATTGAACATGTTCCGTTAACGCAAAATAAAAGTAGGTCAACGTTCCTGTTATCGCCATCGGTAATGTTAGTGGGTTTGCAAACGCAGCAGCTTGGATCATCGTCGCCCCACGACGTCGCATTAGTGGCACCGTCATCACACTCCCCCCCACACCGAGAAATGCAGCAACCGCCCCTATGACTAAACCAATAGGTATATCAGCAAAAACACCGCCGCCTGAAGGCGTTATGCCCTCAGTGTGTGTTTTCATAAACCCGGGTCTTATCAGGCAATCTAAAATCGTAATAACAAGATAGCCAATAAAGAGCCAACGGATCCATTCACTATCAACAGAGAGCGCAATAAAAGCCCCCAAAATACCGCCTAAAGAGATAGGAATAATAAACGGGCGAATAATGCTCCAATTTAAATGACCTTTCCGATAATGCGCCCTACTTGATAGTGAGGCAGAGAAAATCATCACGCAGGTTGAAGTTGCGACGGCAATTTGCATCGCAACTGCACTTGCTTCGCTCTCTGGCCCCCACACCAAGGTAATGAGCGCATAGAGTAGAGGAACCGTAATAAAGCCCCCACCGAAACCAAAAAGTGCCGTCGTGATCCCAGAAATAAAACCAAAAAGACAAAGTAGTAGAGTCACCAATACATCTCCATTCAAGATAACGTTGTTATCTTATTGTGAAGAGCCGTGATTAACTTACGCATAACGGACAATGTGTTTTGAAATTTCGCCAAATTTAAGGGAATAAAAAAGGGAGGCTTACGCCTTAATGTTGATCAGTTAAGAACTAAATAATGGATTGAATGATCCTACAGTTCTGCAAAAATACGTAATCATCCGAAGATTACAGATTTTTTATGTTACTTAGCCAAGCTTTCGAGACTGTTCTGGCTTTCTCGCCAAAAGAATTTACAGCCCTTTCTGACCTCCTTTCCGCTGAACTCATTGACGAATGTCTCTTTTTCGTTCTCTTTTCATGGCTCAACTCGTTTTTCATCTCGATATTGTTTTACCGAGCAACCGACCTTACGTTGCACCAAGTGCCGTTGTTCAGGCTCGGCAACGGTTAGGGGAAGATGCCGTTCGCAAAGTATTTGAAAAAACAAGCCAGCTCTGGCTTGATAAACTGCCATTATCACACTGGAACGGATTAACCTTGATGGCTGTCGATGGCACATTATGGCGGATACCAGATCCCCACTATGGGTATCTGATGCTGCATGGTTTGCTCAGAGGTGAAGGCCGAGTCCAGAACCGTAAACGTACATATCGCCTCTACATCGAGGAAGGCTTGCAGGTCAGGACGAAGAAGCGCAAGAAGCTAACCCAGTCAAAGCAGCCCATGGAAGTACCAACGGCTCCCAATTAACGTTGGTCTATAGCCTTTGTTTCAGACCAACTCAGCAATGGTCGGTGCTTTCGGGTACTGAATGTCGTGGATGATTATTCGCGGGAAATGGTCGGTCAATTAGTCTCTGTGGCCATCAGTGGCAGGCAGGTCGCCAGATCCTTGGACCAATTGATGGAAGAACGAAGCAAACCCAACAAGGTTACCTGCGATAATGGGACCGAATTTACCAGCAAAGCGATGTTTTTTTGGAGCAAGGAAACCGGTATAACATTGGGCTTTATCCAGCCAGAAAACCCCACGCAAAACGCCTTTGCGGAAAGCCTGAATGGTAAATTCAGAAATAAATGTCTGAACCCTCATGGGTTCAGAACCTTAGACGAAGCCAGATACGAAATCGAGTTATGGCGTGAACACTACAACCATGTTCGCCCACATAGTTCACTGAACGATATGCCGCCTGTTGCGTATGCCAAGCAAGTCACTTCACAAGCTTATTCGCGGTTGGGATATATTTATCAAGAAGGAATTGGCGTAAAGCGTAACCTCGGAATATCAGGACAATATTTTATTCAGGCAAATGTAACGAATACGCTTAATTCATTAAAAGGAAATAAATTTGACTGTGATATTTAAAAAAATTGAGAATTCACAATAATTTGAATACTTCTAAATGTTTTTATGTGAGTCCAAAATCCTCAATGGTTTTAGATTCAGACTCACACTATTCACACTATGGCTTCGTTACATTGGTTTTCTGGTTTATATACATTTCCTTTTCTGAAAGAAAAATCAATACAATAAAATAAATGAATGAAATAACACCGATAACAATCGAAATCCAATTTAATCCAACTAGTGTATAAAAGTAATTAGATACTCTATTCAGTAAGAACATAATGAAACAGATAGCGATAGGATACCGATAGCCAATACTGCGCAATCGCTGGATTTCCAGTAATGAAAAAGTACAATAAGCGAGACCATAAATGATCAGAATAACCAAACCATAGGCAAATGAAATAGAAAACCCCAAATCCAAGTCAATACTTTTTGATAGGGCCTCATGAGTGTATCGATAATTAGCGCTTACAAATAAAGAATTAACCACCTTAATTGATAATGTCAATAAAATTGCAGTTAAAATATAATAACAAAAAAATGAAAGTGACTTTCTTTTAGTATATAAAAATGCGGTACCTATTTTTCCTTCAGTCATAACTTCCTTATAATATTGATTGAGTGTGAAATTTTAAAATTTAGGCCACCCAGTGAATATAAAATCATTACCAACATACAGTGGTGGCTCTGGAGGTGTATTTACTTCAGGTTCATCTGGCGGAAAATCCCCAGAGAGTGGTTCCATTAAACGAATATAAAAATAGTGATAATTTATTCCCTCTGCGCGCTGTATATCGTGGACAAACCAACTATAGAGCTCATTTGAAACAGGAACATATGATATCGGAAATGGCATATTATCATATCCCGCCGTGCCACAGTCGATATAGTATTGTGCCCGACGTTTAGCGGGCCAGTATATTTTATCAAAAATTTCAGGTGGAACAGGGCTAAGCTTTCGTGTTTTGACTTGCCATGCCATTTTTGCTACTTCAGATAACCACCCCCAATCTTTCTTCAATAACGCCATTTTTTCAGAAGCACCGAACGCAGCTTGTCTAGACTTAGCTGAAATATTAAAACCACTTTGATGTGAACCTGCGGATAATAATTCGGCTTTCTCTTGCTCCTCTAATTTTCGTAGCTCATTTTTATATTCATAATGCTTCTGGCCTAACCACGCAAAATAACTGTCGAGGTGAGCATTCAAGGCCGTAAATGTCAATTTTTTTAATGGAATGCCTGATTGATAATAATCTACCCACTCTGTTGCCTTTTTTCCTTCCACCTTTTGTTCATCTTGGAAATAAAGCCACGTATCAAAATCCATCTCGCGCAATGCATCGAGTTCAGGAAATGGAACTCCAGCATGAAATGCGGCTAAATGCATTTTATTTAAGGCGACTTTAGCGAGTTCTTCATTAGGTTTCTGTTCATTGGCTCTTAATCCCCCGCCGATATCCTCACTGCAACCGGGTAATAGCTCTTCCTGATGATGTTCCCCACTTCTGCCCGTTAAATAGAGACAACGCCATTTGCGTTTTTCATGGGCAGCTATCAAATGTAAAGACTTTTTAACTATTGTAGGCAGCGGTGTCATATGGTCAATATATTTACGCCCTGCAACCGTAGTAATTAATGAACCAACCGCAACTTCCGTTACTTTATTGCTTTTCGCCATTATCGTCAGGGCATTCAACCCATAATCCAGTCCATTGTCATTACTTTCAGGCGTGTCACGAGAGCAATCGAATAGGCCCACAAAAAGAATATCCACCCAAGCACCACCGTGAACGCCCCCGTAAAAATAGAGACCCGTATCATAATCTTTTTGGCAAATTTGGTTAATTAAAACGCCAATAAAGTATCGCGCTAATGTCGCGCCCATATCAAAGCCAAACACAGAAACTGATATGCGATGAAGTGGAATGTCACCAGTATTTTTCGCTTCTTGATAAGCCCTTTTTATGACCTCTTTTAAATCATTAATCCGCGTTTCAACACCAGTCACAAAATTATAAGCAATAAACTCGTTATCTCTTAAAAAAGGTGTTCCTCAATGCCTTTTTTGCTTATTTTGGCTGTATAATCGATAAGAGTCTCTCCCATCAATTTCATTTGACCTTTGGGAGACAATAATTCTTCAATATCTTTAACACCACCTTCCCCAAATAAAGAATCAATGCCAATATCTTTAAACGCATCAATCTCAGCACTGATAATTTCATCCAATGCCTCATCTTTAAAATCACTATAGATTTCCGATGCGACTTGACTGGCTTTTTTACCCGCTAGAGCTTGATAAGGAGTCCCTAGACCGGAAATATAAATTCTACTATAGGTATCGGTTTCTGTATTGAAATCATTATTTTTATATATTGCATATAGTTTTGCTATATTGCTCAATTTTTCATCTTATTTATCTTTTTCTAAGTTCCGGCCAACACCATCAAAAAATAAGCCTATATGTAAAGTCCGTGAACAATTCCCCAATTTACATTCTTGTGCTTGCTTTGCTTTGTTTGTTGCTGCAATGATCGAATCAGTACTAGCTCGTTTATCATTATTCATTATGTGTACCCTCAATTTCTTTACTTGAGCTAAAAGGGTTATATGAAGATGAGTTTTTATTATTCCATTCTAGTTTAATTGTATTTTCTGGTAAAAAATGAACATGTAATGTATCGTCCCCTTCTTTACGCTCAGGTAATGGTACCTTAATTTGATAATTTTCAGAACGCATTCCTGCGTCATATTGTGAACCTTTGACACCTAATCGCCACTTTATTACAGCTATTTTTCCTTTTATTATTCCGCAGCATGTCATTGCACCTGAACCATAGGCATAGGGATTGTATTTATAAGCGGGTGCATTCCCCCCCATAATGTTATTTAAACTAAACCATGAAATGGGCCTGTTTTGCCAATTATGAGTAACTAAAGCGACCTCTTTATTATCTAATGCATCATTTACACTTGACTTTGATGCAAACAAAACAGATAGCCCAATTAAAAATGCAAATAAATACAACTTGAACCTCAGTAGCCTTTCGTGATTTTGTTGAATCCATGTCATGTTTTTCTCCTATATTTAATTTTATTGCAATATGCTTGTTAGTTAAATCAATAATTTCATATTGAGCTAAATAATAAATATTTGCTTTTTCATTCAGTGAAAACCCTTACTCGCCCAGCTCCATCAAAAAATAAACCCCGTTCTGTCTTTTGTCCAAAACCATAAAGTCAGCGCAAACCCCATAAACAAGATAATCAATAACACCACTAACCAGCGACGCGTATTGGGACGTGGCACTTTTGCGGCAGCAGGCGGAATGGTATTGAGCCAAACAGGCATGTCAGCCTACCTTGGCGGGCGAAAAGGAGCTGATTAAGGTACAGCCACAACCGCATTTATGCCCCTGAAAAGCGACAGGGATACCGTTATCGAGGTAGTTAGGATTACCTTCAATGATGGTGGTCGGACCGTGTCCTTTTTTTGGGCAAGAAACCTGATCGCCTTTACGTGCCACCCCAATGCCCCCGAATTTCATGGTATCAAAGCCTGTCAGCACGGTGCCACCGTGGGTGGTTTTATCGCCTTTACGAATAATTTGTTGCATGGTTTTAGTCCTTTAAGATTTCAGCTGGTTAATAGCCCGTTTCTTCAATAAGTAATAAGTGCGTTTGTATCTTCATTTCTTCAAATAAATAGGTTGATGACTCCATCTCTTTTTCCGCAACTATTTTAACTCTCTTATCAGTCATCCATTGATAATCAAAGGTTTCATCGCCTTTCGTTTTACTCTCGATTTAGATAGCTTAGATTTTTAGTGGGCAATTTATTTTTAAGTCTAGCATGTCGATAATCATCGAGGTTTATTAATGTGTTATAAGCTTGTGATAGGGTTTGGCTAGGAAAATAATAGGTATATTCTAAAGTACCGTCATATTCCTTTCCTTCGTCTAACTGTCGGCAATAGGATGAAAATGTTGCATTCTTTGATTGAAGTTGCTTTGTTTCAACATTATGATTATTAGCGAAAGCTTGTAATGGAAATTTAATATAAAAATAATCAGAAAAATTTTTTAACAATAAATCAAAAGTATTCCACCTCCACACTTAATTAGACAATTTCAATTACTCCTTGGTTATAATTTAACTTTCATCAACAATCATCATATAATCTTTTTTATTAGCGTAAATTTTGGTGATGGTATATAGCATTGCTCATCATGATTATTCGACTTTTTCTTTATTACTCTGTAATATTAATGAATTAATCTATGCAACCTAGAGCACTTCCTTTATCACACTCAAGGATGTTGAGTAAATCATCAAGTTTATCAGTCTGTGTTTTAATACATTCATATTGATATTCTTTATTATTCGTTAAATGTGTGACTTGCAGGCCGCCGTCATTATTTTCACCTTCAATATTTTTATATAATGAATAATTAGCATCACCACTTGAATAAGTAACCCTATAGTATTCAGTGTTAAATCTAGAGTAATAACTGTACTTAAAATTGCTATTTTTTGATAAGCTTGAAGAGTAGTTAATGACAATGGAATCATTTTTTTTCATTGTCAGCATTAGTTCATCATCAATTGAATACACACTAATTACACCATCCTTCGTGGTGCAATGAAAAAACATCTGATTACTTGCAAAAGCGTTTGAAGATATAAGTGTAATGAAAATTATTTCTTTAAGTTCATTTAAAAATCTCATAATTTTTCTCCATTTTTTTATCATATCCTTTTTGCAAAGGGCCATTATATGTTTTTGCAAAAGTCAACCAATCCTTCTCTCTTATTGATTTAAGTAATTTATTATTTGATTTTATGAAATTAACAAATGCATTTAATTGGTTTTTTTCTGATTCAGACATAGCAAAAACAAAATCTTCCGGTGTTGAATAACCCGCTGATGAATAATTTGAACCCAATATTTGGAATTTTCCCCATGATGCTGATTTCAAAGCGGCAGTTTTATCCAAATTATATGCTTTTAATAATTTAGAATATTGTGTTGATATACCACCATAGCCACCAGCTTTGCCATTAGAGATATCTGCGTACTGATCAAATCTACCTGCTGTATATTTTCTAAAGTGGTGCCTTTCAAATAAGATTGTAGGAACGTAATCATCGTCATTTTGAAATTTAAAGTAGCTGCCATAACTTCCAGTTTCTGTCATTGCTACCGCTTTGATTGCAGCGACTTCACACTCCAAAATTTCAGCCGCAGCTAAGTAATCATTGTCATCAATAATATCGCCATTATAGAAATGTAAAAACTCTAAAGGTGTCAATGTATTTTCAATTGGAGTTACAGGATAATTTTGCATTAGGAAAGGTGCTAAAAACACCAGCGGATGCATATGCCACACTTCAGGACCAATTTTTTCGTTAGTCACATCCTGCATCCAAACCATACTATCGAGAAACTCTTCGCTGTAAGAACGCCATAAGGGAGCCTCTTCACTCAGCATGTTTAGAAAATTTTGCCATACACTATCGTTTTTTTTGTAATACCAATCACTAGGGTGTTTAACGATGGCTTTATTCACGAGGTGGGAGAACATCGGGTTATGAAAAGCGCGACGGTATTCTTCAGGATTGTAGTGCTCCGTTGCACTGCCTTTAATCTTATTGATTAAACGTTGATAATTATGGGCAATAATTCCTTTTTCAGGACGGGGTGACACTTTAGCTTCCGCCAAAATAGTATCAAATATCGCACTGATATAAGTGGCTTTGGGTTGAATGTACCCGTTTAAATAATCAAACGTTTTTGTTTCACTGGTTAAGGTCCTAAAGCCTATTTTCTCTAAATCATAACGCGACAGAAAAAGCGCATGTTGGGTAATATTTTGGTATTCCGCTTGTTTTGTTTCATCGGCTTGAATTTCTTCAACACGCTTTATCAGTGAGCCGATTTTATCTTTATCTGTGTCACTGATATCAATCTGTTTTGGAAAATACCCTAAATGCTCGGGTAAAAAATAGTATTTTTGCTGTTGTTTGTCCGTTTCGACTTTTATCCACTTTTGAATCTTCTTAAATTTTCAAATGCGACTCTATCCGCTTCACTATTTAATAAGATTATTGATTTTTCTAAATCGACCATTTAACTCACCACTTTATTTATATAAATTTTCTTTTAAAAAGATTCTACTGAGTCAATTTTCCAGCCATTTAAATCTTTCGATAAAGTAATGAAATATAGTGAGCTACAGTTTTTTTCACCTAAAATAAGCTTTAGCTTTGCTTTATCATTTGACACTTCGATATATTTTACATTTATATTTTCCAACCAGTCCTCACAGATGGCTTGGGCGTCAATATAATAGTCCCGATCTATATCACTTGCGTTTATTTCACGTCTTAATCGTAGTGTCACATAAGTATTGGTACTGAGCAAGTCAAACAACGGTGGAAACGTATTTTCGAGGTCGTCATGGACATAGGCAGGAATGGTCGCGAGATCATGCTCTAACGAAAAGGTTAATAAACTCCCCGCCAAACGGGTCAATTCAGCCCAAATGATTTCAGGGTGGCGCTGTGGATAGCTTTCATAATTCATGAGAACATTAGCATGGGAGTTTAAGGCGTTTAACAACCAAAATAAGGAAACATCAGCGACGGCAAAATCAGCTAAACGTTCATTGCTCTCACGGCGCATGGACATCAGTCGTTGGCAACGGGAGCGTATTTGGCGATTCAGCAACGCTAACCGTTCCTGTAATTCTCGGCTTGCTGAAAATTGCGTCATGGGGGGAATAAATGTTCTGTCAATTGTCCATCCTCCCTGACCATCACGAGTTAGGCGTGCAATAGGACACGTTTGCCACGCATCATTATTTTCATGCTGAAAACGGACAGCAATATTAAAACGGGCAACTGCCATGGATTCATCATCCTGACCAAACACATCCGGCACATTCACCCACTCTTCCTGATAACGAAGGGAACGTTCAGAAAAGCCCCCTTTTTTCTGAACATTGATGATCCCTTGTTGAAGGAGTGGCAAGGCCAGCACCAGCACAATACTGTCAGTTTGGGATAACGCGGCGGAATTTAACTCTCGGGGCTCTGGAGTGATATCACTGACTTGGGTATCTATTAACGTCCCATCCGGCAACCATGCCCTTAGTTGATGAACTTGTAAACGACCTGACGACAAAAGTAACTCATCCAATTCAACTTTTTCCACTCCCCAGTTAAAGGGAGAGGATAAACCGGAAACACCTTGGTTAGTGAAAGCCTCCCATTGCGCTTGCTGTTGAAATTGTTGCGGAGAGAGTAATGCGCCTTCATTCCATAATGGGCGGTAAATTTTCATTCGATGATCCTTTTATTTAAGCAAAAGCAATTGGCATTATGATTCATTTTCCCGAAACAATTCGGCGGCGAGGTGATGTATTCACTCAAATTTGGAAAGTAAAGCATTTCTGATGTTTTGATACGCTACCGCCCTTAGCCGTCACCCAAGGCTCATAAGGTTAAAATACGCTAATACTGTCCTGACAAATCAATCCAAATTAATAAAAAATGGCACTTAAAAATAACCCGTGGCCCATCAAATGATGAATGCAATTGATGGACCGCTTGAATCTAAACGTCCATATCCTAAATATAGTGCTCAAATTATAGGAATTAAGGATTAAGTCAGCAATTATTTTTATCAATTTCTCTTATGTAGCCACAAATACGCATAGTGAGCATTATTCACTAGCTGAACTAGACATAAAATGTATTGTAAGGTAACAGAATGAAATAATCTGGAGTGAAGACGGACTTAAGAAGCCATGCTGGCGCATTCAAGGCTGTGTTGTATGTTATCAATTAGAAAGGTAACGTAAGGAAATTTAATGGTTGATACCTATTTTATGTGTGAAAAATGTTTCTTTCCGGTTTGTCACTGCGATGCTGACTGTCATGAGTAGTCTCATTGTCACGTGAAGAGCATAAGAATAGTTGGGATATTATTCTTATGCCAAATCAAGCCGCGAATTTGCAGTATGGTTTCGGCTATACTTTATTGTTATAGATAAATTAGTTGTTAATTATCCATAACTTAGTGATTTTATCTTGAATTAATGACCATAAGGCCACTTTGCGATGATGTTTTGCATGGAGCATTGAAAAATAGCTCAATGCTTCTGTTATCGATTCTTCTGTGTTTATTGCGATACTGTAATCAAAACTTTTCTTTAAATCCGAAATCGCATACGCATAATAGCGACTTTGCGCGGTGAGTATCGCCCCTTCAGTAAGGCAACGACGAAGTATAGTGGCAGCCCTTATATAGCCCTGAGTATATAAATAAAAAAGGGAGGCTTACGCCTCCCTTTGACTCTGTCAATAACTGATTAGCAAACCACTATTTTAGCACGTTGTAGATCACGGTTTCACCCGCGGTCACATTTCCGTTAGCTAAAATTTCAACACCAGCAAAATCATCGATATTACTGATAATAACAGGGCTGATCATCGATTTAGCGTTAGCTTCTAGGAAAGCGATATCCAACTTCAGAATTGGTGTACCGGCTTTCACTTCACTGCCTTCTTCCACTAAACGCGCACAACCTTCACCTTTTAGAGCAACAGTATCGATACCCATGTGAACAATTAACTCAACACCATTTTCTGTTTCTAAACAGAACGCATGATTAGTTTCGAAAATTTTCACGACGGTTCCTGATGCTGGTGCAAGCACCTCATCACTGGTTGGTTTAATGGCAATACCATCGCCAACGATACGACTAGAAAAAGCTTCATCTGGCACATCATCAAGGGAGTACACTTCACCACTGACAGGTGCTACCAGTGAAAGAATTGTTTCACCTTTTGTTTTCACAGGCTCGGCTATCTTGGCTTTTTCAGTTTCTGTTGCTGAAGCAGAAGCTGCAATTGGGCCTTTCGCAATCACTTCTTTCATCGCCGATGCGACCAGTTCAGCACGTGTACCTACAATGACTTGCACGCTTTGTTTATTCAAACGAATAACCCCTGAGGCACCAAGGCGTTTAGCCATCGCATCATTAACAATACTGGAATCTTTCACATTCAAACGAAGACGAGTAATACATGCGTCGATACCTGTAATATTGTCACTTCCGCCGACAGCTGCGACATATTGACGGGCTTCTTTCTGAATATCGCTATCTGTGCTATCAGCTGAGCTCAAGTTTTCATCATAACCGTCAATTGTTTCATCACCTGCACTCACTTCACGACCTGGCGTTAACAGTTTGAACTTGGTGATCATAAAACGGAAAACAACATAGTAAATACAGAAGAAAACGAGACCTTGAACAATCAACATCCACCATTGCAGCGCAAGAGGGTTACGTGATTGCAGTAACATATCCACTAAACCTGCACTAAAGCCGAATCCCGAGATCCACTCCATTGTGGCAGAGATATAGATAGAAATACCGGTTAATAAGGCGTGGATCACATACAGTACAGGCGCCACAAACATGAATGAGAATTCAAGTGGCTCTGTAATACCTGTAAAGAAGGCAGCAAAAGCACCCGCAAGCATAATACCTGCAACTTTGGCTTTATTTTCAGGACGAGCGCAATGGTAGATAGCCAAAGCAGCGCCTGGTAGACCAAACATCATAATAGGGAAGAAACCAGCTTGATAACGTCCAGTGATGCCTGGCGTCGCTAAACCTTCTTCAATTGACTTCGCGCCACCGAGGAAGTTAGGAATATCGTTAATACCTGCAACGTCAAACCAGAATACAGAGTTCAAGGCATGGTGCAGACCAACTGGGATTAATAAACGGTTAAAGAAGGCATAGATACCTGCGCCCACTGAACCTAAATCTTTGATACTTTCACCGAATGAGACTAATGCATTATAAACGACTGGCCATACGTACATTAGAATGAAAGCAAGGATAATCATTAAGAAAGAAGTCAGGATTGGAACCAGACGACGTCCACTAAAGAATGATAACGCTTTAGGTAATTCCACCCCACTATAACGGTTATACAGCTCAGCCGAGAGCACACCGACCAGAATACCCACAAACTGGTTATTAATCTTATTGAAGGCAGCAGGAACGTTTTCAAGCGGAACATTCATAATCATGGAGTAAGAAGCTGGTGAACACAGCGTTGTCACCACTAAGAACCCCACAAACCCTGTCAGCGCCGCTGCACCATCTTTATCTTTCGACATACCATAGGCAATACCAATGGCAAACAGCACAGACATATTATCAATAATAGCTGCGCCTGATTTAATAAGTAACGCTGCGATTGCACTATTGGCGCCCCACCCATCTGGGTCAATCCAATATCCAATCCCCATAAGGATTGCGGCGGCTGGCAGTACAGCCACAGGCACCATCAATGCCCTGCCGATCCGCTGTAAGTAGCTAAGAATATTCACGAACTCCCCCTTTAAAGCCCTATTATTGCCCCATTCACAGGATCTTATTGTTCATACACCATAATAATAATTTAGGTGTCTGAGTGTAGCAATTTCATAGTCTAGATGAATTTTTTCGCGATACAAAATAAATAGGTTCGATTTGTGATAAATGTCAATGATAATTTTCATTATCCACCTAAATTAGTGGCTATTATTGAAAACTTATTTTATGATTAAAAATAACTTATCTACTGGATTTAGCTGTATAGCTAATAGAGAATCGATACTCCCTGAAATTTCCTATAGTTAGTTAATAAAAAGTCAGGGGCATAGCAACTCAAAATAGCAAAGTTACATGCTGGCGATTGAGTACAATCGCTGATTTGCAACAAATGTCATGTAACTTAAGCCATAAAGAGTATGGCGATCTTTCAGATTTCATAGAATTAACAGACTGTTACTAGAGGTAAAGTATCATGAGGCTTCTCCCACTAAAAACTGCTCACGACGTTGGGATTTGGTCTGCACAATATATTGCAGATAAAATCAACGCTTTTAACCCAACAGCCGAGCGCCCTTTTGTTTTAGGTTTGCCGACCGGTGGAACTCCGCTTGCGACATACAAAGCGCTTATCGCGTTGTATCAAGCAGGCAAAGTGAGCTTTAAACATGTTGTAACGTTCAACATGGACGAATATGTGGGTATCCCAGAAGATCATCCGCAAAGTTACCATACTTTTATGCATGAAAACTTCTTTAACCATATTGATATTCAAAAAGAAAATATCAATTTGCTAAATGGTAACGCATCGGATGTGGATGCTGAATGCCAACGCTACGAAGATAAAATTAAGTCTTATGGCAAAATTAATCTATTTATGGGTGGTGTCGGTAATGATGGTCATATTGCCTTTAATGAACCCGGCTCATCATTACGCTCTCGTACTCGTATCAAAACATTAACCCCCGAGACGCGCATCGCTAACTCACGTTTCTTTGATAATGATGTCAATCAAGTACCGAAGTTTGCCCTTACTGTAGGTGTCGCAACATTAATGGATGCGGAAGAGCTGATGGTATTGGCAACGGGTGCCAACAAAGCCAACGCCGTTCAAGCTGCGGTTGAAGGTTCAGTCAATCATTTATGGACTATCAGTTGTGTGCAAATGCACCAAAAAGCATTGATCGTCTGTGATGAACCCGCAACGCTTGAGCTAAAAGTAAAAACACTCAAATATTTTACGCAGCTAGAATCTGACATTATCGAAAAATTTAACTCATAATCATTCGATCACCCGACCTGTGGAAGCAGGTCGGTGACCCGATGTTTTATCTCTCCAGAAGTCAGGAGCCAAATACCATGTACGCATTAACCCATTGTATTATTTATACAGGTCATGAAAGATTAGATAACCATGCTGTCATCATAGATGGTGCTCTTATTAAAGATATCTGCCCATTAGATGAACTTCCCTCTGATATCGAGCTGCACGATTTACAAGGTGCTATTCTTTCTCCCGGCTTTATTGATTTACAAGTCAATGGCTGTGGTGGCGTCCAATTCAATGATAACAAAGAAAATGTGACATTGAAGCATCTGGAGATAATGCAAAAAGCCAATGAGCGTTCTGGGTGCACAAGTTTTCTACCAACCTTAATTACCTGTTCCGATGAACTGATGAAGCATGGTGTAGAAGTGATGACGGAGTACTTAAAAACACATCGTCATCAAGCGCTCGGCCTACACTTAGAAGGCCCTTACATCAACATCGTGAAAAAAGGCACGCATAATCCTGAATTCATTCGTCAGCCTTCTGCGCAAATGATTGATTATTTAGCCGCTCATGCAGATGCGATTACCAAGGTCACCTTAGCACCGGAAATCGTGGGTGAGTCTTATATTCGCCAATTGACCAATGCTGGCATTATCGTTTCTGCGGGCCATTCAAATTCAACTTACGAAGAAGCGCGCCTCGGCTTTAAAGCGGGTATCCGTTTCTCAACCCATCTCTTTAATGCAATGCCATATATTTCAGGTCGCGGACCTGGTTTAGTAGGGGCAATTTATGATACTCCAGAAGTGTACGCTGGCATTATCGCAGATGGTCTTCATGTACAATGGGCAAATATTCGTAACAGTAAACGGTTGAAAGGTGATAAATTAGTTTTAGTTACGGACGCTACCGCGCCTGCTGGTATTGATCCTCAAACTGGTGAAATGGATCATTTTATCTTTGCAGGCAAAACCATATACTACCGGAATGGATTATGTGTTGATGAGAACGGAACCCTCAGTGGATCGTCACTAACCATGATTGAAGCAGTTAAAAATACGGTAGAACATGTCGGTATCGCATTAGATGAAACATTAAGAATGGCAACACTTTACCCCGCTAGAGCGATTGGCGTCGAATCCCACTTAGGGTCTATCGCGCCGGGTAAAGTTGCGAACTTAACTGCGTTTAACCACGACTTCCAAATCCTTTCAACCTATGTCAACGGAGAGGAAGTCTACAAAAAATGAGTATATAGCTGATGAACCATAGTCACTCGCTAAAGCAAATTGGTAATATTGATCTGGTAAAACAACTCAACGGTGCCGTGGTATATAGCCTCATTGACCAACATGGTCCTATATCTCGCATCCAAATTGCAGAGCAGAGCCAACTTGCCCCCGCAAGTGTCACTAAAATTACTCGTCAGCTACTTGAGCGCGGCCTCATTAAAGAAGTCGACCAGCAAGCCTCTACAGGGGGGCGACGTGCCATATCTATCGTATCAGAGCATAAAAACTTTCATACGATAGGTGTGCGCTTAGGTCGTTATGATGCCACTATCGCCCTTTATGATTTAAGCGGCAAGCTACTTGTCGATGCCCACTATCCAATCTCAGCGCCTTCTCAGCAAGCGGTAGAGCAAAAACTGATTGAAGCGATAGAAGACTTTATTGCGCTCAATCAACGCCGTCTTAAAGAGCTTATAGCCATCTCAGTCATTTTACCCGGCCTCGTTAGCCCACACAGCGGCATTGTTCACTATATGCCACACATTAAAGTGGATAACTGGCACCTTATCGATAATTTGCAGGCTCATTTCAAAATTACCTGCTATGTTGGGCACGACATCCGTAGCCTTGCCTTAGCAGAAAGCTACTTTGGAGCCACAAAAGATTGCAAAGACTCGCTACTTGTTCGGATCCACCGCGGTGCAGGTGCCGGACTGGTCATTGATAATGAAATCTTACTAAATCACCGTGGTAACCTCGGTGAAATCGGTCATATCCAAGTGGACCCTCTAGGTGATTTGTGCCATTGCGGTAATTTTGGTTGCCTCGAAACTATCGCCTCAAATCAAGCTATTGAAAACCGTGTTCAACAGCGCCTAGAACAAGGTTTTACTAGCTCACTCACACTAGAACGTTGCTCTATACAGCATATCTGCCAAGCTGCAAATAAAAATGACCCTCTGGCGACAGAGGTGATACAGCATGTCGGCCGCCAAATCGGTAAAGCCATTGCTATCGCAATCAACCTGTTTAACCCTGAAAAGGTGGTTATTGCAGGTGATATTACGGAAGCCGAGCAAGTCTTACTGCCAGCTATCCAAAGTTGTATCGATACCCAAACACTCAAAGAGTTCCGTGAAAACTTACCGGTAGTTACCTCACAATTAGTGCATACCTCAGCAATCGGTGCCTTCGCCTTAACAAAACGCGCTATGCTCAATGGGGAGTTGCTCCAAAAACTCCTTGATAACTGATCTCACAATCCCACCAGCAAAAACCAGAAACTGTTGCTCCATTTCTGGTTTTTGCTCTGGATTAGATTCTTTTTCCTTAACGCCAAAAACAGGCAAACCGTGCGTTGATAGATCTTTTGGATCACCATTTCACTGTTAGTTTGGCATCCCAACATATTAAGATGGATACAATTACTCTCATGTGACATGTCACAGTTTTTTCGATGAATGACTTGTTTTTTGCTGTCTTTATCGACAAAATGATTATTCATCAAACAAACGGACGCATTTTCACAAAAATAGTGAAAAAAGCAGTTGACTGTCTTAGCTGTAATTAGCATAATGCGCCCCGCAACGCCGATGAAGGTAATGCAAAAAAGATGGCTATGTAGCTCAGCTGGTTAGAGCACAACACTCATAATGTTGGGGTCACAGGTTCGAATCCCGTCATAGCCACCATGTTTGCGGGAGTGGCGAAATTGGTAGACGCACCAGATTTAGGTTCTGGCGCCGCGAGGTGTGCGAGTTCAAGTCTCGCCTCCCGCACCATTTCCTTCTCGGTTATTGAATTTAAGATTGGGGTATCGCCAAGCGGTAAGGCACCAGGTTTTGATCCTGGCATTCCCAGGTTCGAATCCTGGTACCCCAGCCATCTTAAATTAACGAATTTAGAAGACATCCTCGGATGGGGTATCGCCAAGCGGTAAGGCACCAGGTTTTGATCCTGGCATTCCCAGGTTCGAATCCTGGTACCCCAGCCATCTTCTCCTCTTCGTAGGTTGTCTTGAATCCCATGCAGTGAAGTTAAAAAAGCAGTTTTACTGTATGACATGGCTATGTAGCTCAGCTGGTTAGAGCACAACACTCATAATGTTGGGGTCACAGGTTCGAATCCCGTCATAGCCACCATGTTTTGCGGGAGTGGCGAAATTGGTAGACGCACCAGATTTAGGTTCTGGCGCCGCAAGGTGTGCGAGTTCAAGTCTCGCCTCCCGCACCATCCCTAACTAGGGATAAAAAATCTGATATATTGGGGTATCGCCAAGCGGTAAGGCACCAGGTTTTGATCCTGGCATTCCCAGGTTCGAATCCTGGTACCCCAGCCATCTCTCCCCCTACTCCACTTCAAAGTAAAATTTTCACCTAATATACCTTTGGGCTATCCCTTATACTTTCTCAAAAGAGACAACTTCATTTATCACTCAAGCTCAGTTACAGGTTTGCATCATCTATTTTTCTGAGCCTAAGTAGACCAATGTACAGCCATTTCAGATACTATTTTCGTTCCGTATACCCACTTAGTGTTCGTCAGCTGGCAAAACGATGAACAGCACCTATCGTATAGATGACCTTGAGATATTTTCAGAGAAACAAAAATAATCAGACAGTGTATCCATTACAGTGTCATCCCTATAACCAAATCTTATTGCCTGATTTATTCTCCTGTTCATCTAGCTCAATAAACAGGTTTCAAACCTACCATAAACACATCGTAGTGTTTTAAGCGGCATAGTGCTTTGCTTGAGGATAGAGGCTATTTGATGCTTCAAGAAAGCCCATTAGCCCATCGACACGAGCAATAAGGAGATCGCTTACCCCGAGAATTTGCCGTTTAATCACCACAGAAAGCCATAAATTACCACTCCACTTTCATAGAGGTAGAGCTGCTTATCTTTTAAATTTGAAACGAGAGCAGTTTAAGCAGCCTTCTTCACATCGCCGCCGTCTTCTTTCACTTTATATAGGATGGGGCGTATAAAGCGTTTCTTGTGGCTTCTGTTGCCACTGCTTTGGCGCACGCGGATAGTCGCGGCTGAGTCGCTTATTCTTAGAGCAAAAAGATGTTTAATTTTGTTTGATAGCCCTCAGCGCTTATTGGCTAGCTAAGCTAACTAGGGAGCCATTGATTCACCAGACTATTAGGTACAATAGTTTTGACTTACTCTAACGCCTTTTGCTGTATATCAAACACCAGAGAGAAATCATCTAACAGCAAAACCCTGTAGCCATTCCCTTTGGTATGTCAGCATTTTTCGCAGAAAACAAAAATATCTATATTTTATCCGCATACCTATCAGGTAATAACAAGGTAGCATTATTGACACGTTTTAATGAGAAATCATTGACTCATTACAAAATTGTTTCTCCCGTGATATCTCACGACCTTTGATTTATCTTAATAATTTTCCGTTAAGAATTAACACTGATGATATTAATACTTAGTTCGTTGGGCTAGCTCAAAACTGAGTTAGCCCAATTAACATTTCTATTAAAAATTTATTATTTTGTTATTAATGAATTATAATCCTTTATCAAGGATTCATAGTTTATAAAAATCGTATCAATATCATTCGACACATTCTTGCCTTCCTTAGCTTTTTTCTCTAACACTTTTAATTCGATAACAATTTGTTGATATTTTCTTAAATATTCTTTAACTGCATAATCTGAGCTTTTTATGTTTTCTTTATTGAGTAACACTTCATTGCCGAATAATTTTTCTAACTCGACTGACTCAGCTTCAATTTTAGCAATTTCATCAGAAAGTACTTTCAAATCAATTTTCTCTGGCTCCATTGACTCAATAGTATTAGACAGTAGATCCAATGAGTTCATAATTTGAAAACGAATAATTAAGCCTTTTTCCTTCACTAATTTAAGCTCTTCAACATGCATATCTTGATAATAATTTTCATATGCATTTTCTAATTTTTCTTTTTCATCAATAAGTTTGATGTAGGCTTTTTTAGCATCGTCGTATAACACTTGCATTTGCGCATAATCATCTAAACGATATGTTTTTTTGATAATGGCATAATCACCTAATTTTATCATTTTTTCATATAAATCAACATAACTTTTACCATAAGCAATACCTGCAGCGTCTAATTCAGGGATCTCTGGGGAAAGCGTCGCCATATAATCAAATGCTTCTTTGATATTATTTAGTTCTGAATTATTGAAATGCATTGAAAAAGTAATGTCCAATGACAGTAAGCTTCCACTTATTTCTGCCCTATTTTTTAGATCCGTTTTGTTATCAATTGCTTTAAAAGCCGGAAGGTTAAGTGTCATATTTTTATCAGAACTGAATGAATCTAATACACTTTTTGTATTATTTAAAATATTAGGATTTAAACCACCTGATATCACTGATGTTTTTTTCCTTATTATATTGCCAAATTCCTCCTCAATGGCATATGTCCATAAATTACCTTTTTCAATCTTTTGGGCCAATTTAGCTTCATTGAAGTTAGTGTTTTTCTGTTTTGACTCAGATTGTTCTGCTTTATTTTTCTGAGATGGAGTGGTATTTGAGCTTTCATTAGAATCATTACACCCCGTAACTGATATTAATAAAAGGCTTAATATCGAAACTAATATTTTCTTTTTCATAATCCCTCTGCATATTATTAATTTTTTACTTCCAAGTAATTATCATAGCTCTTTTTTACGAGTAAAAAAACAATGAGCTTAACACTATCCTTCACACTCCTATTTTTTAATAACAAAGAAGATTAACATTTACGGTATTACATTTGACAATATTTCACAGTAATACATTAAAGATAAAAAAGAGCCGATCAGTATTCTCAATTTTTCAGTAACTATTTGAATGGCTTGTGCCGAAAATAAAAGAAGTGTGCTCGTAGTCAATTTTATTCAATATCTTAGTTTGGTGCTTTCTCACTTGTTGAGACTCGAAAGCAGCCTTATGTCACATGAGGTCTTTACTCCAACATTCCCCATATGAGCTTCACTAGGCTTGTTGTTCGACGGGTTCCGCAGATAATGTGGCGTCATTGCGTTATTTAATCAATGAAGTCAAAATACTATCCTCTTAAAATACTTTTAGGATTTTACCGAAAATGAAAGATTGTGCCATGCATCATTCCTTTTTAATGTGTTTACTGAAATGACACAAAATATCTATCACACCTGAAAAAAGTATATTATAAAAGATATTTCAAATTGCTCGAACGGTATGCCCGAGCAGCTCTACAACTTCTTAGTGATACCAATCCAGTTTCGCGCATAGGTAAACGAACAAGTAGAAGAGAAAAACGAATATTACAATCTGGAAAAGTGCAATTAACTTTTATTTTACTCTCATTCTAATTAGCACTTTTCTCATTTTCATGTTTTCAATAAGAGATGTGAATTATGCCGTTAAATCGGGCTTATTACGCGATTAAGATAGCAGCCATTGCAAAACAACTGCGTCATGCTGGATTAATTGACCATACACTGAATTTGCCCATTATTTACCTACCAGGTATTTTAGGAAGTCAGTTATACGATAGGCAGAAAAAAATCTTAATTTGGGGAGACTATCGTAGCTTAATTCGACAGAATCATTATCAATATACGGACTCCGCTGCTCATATTGGTGTCCAACAACTACACAGCTTCTCAGTTATTCCTGGTTTAATCGAGAATTTAATCACCGCACCGTTAAAGCAGCTCTTAGAAAAAGCATTAGGCTATCGCGATGGTATTGACCTATTTTTCCTTGCATATGATTGGCGCGCAGATCACCGCCATTTAGCCGCTCAACTTGACGCCAAAATCCATCAAGTAAAACAACGTTATGGGGAGCAACAAAAAATATTACTGATTGCTCATTCATCATCAAACTGTGCGATCCGCTACTATCTACAACAATCGGCAACACAAAAAAATCGCGACAGTATTGCTAAATGGTATGCTTTTGGTCCTCCTTGGGTTGGAACATTTCAATCTTTAGCCTTGATTCAATCAGGGTATTACCCAGCAGGGAAACTCTTTCATGGGTTTTCTGCTGATGATATTGCCAGTTGCCCTAGTGCCTACCAGCTGCTTCCTAGCTCTCCTCAAGTCATAGATAAAAAAGGTAATCTAGTCGAAGAATTTGATATTTATGATGAAGAATGCTGGAAAAGCTTCTCTCTCGGCCCTTATCGCTCGCCCACAGCCAATATCTCTGCCTCCACGGAACACCTACGTGAAGAGCTAGCAAACAACCTAATGAGTGCAAAAGCCTTTAGTCAATGTGTGTCTATACGCCATGCCGCCGAACAGTCAGTTTCTCAAACCTGGTTTTTGAGTGATAACCATCAAACAGTCAAATGCGCCGTCTATGACCAAGGGCAACTATTTTTGAACGCAAAAGCGATACAAAAGCACTACCCTAATTTAGTTGAACAGGCGCTCACCAAAGGCGATGACCACCTTCCGATCGATGGTTTACTTAAAGGATGGGAGCACCCCATTTTATGTGAAACAGAAACACCGCCATTAGGTGAAAATTATGTGTTTATTAATCAAGCTCGTACTCACCGAGGATTAGTTGGACATATTCCTAATTTACGCACGCTCGCTTTTGATATTGCGACATTAAATCAAAAAGCGTGCTGATTAAGATGGCTTTCCGTTCGGACTTATCTCAAATATGTATTAAGTGAGCTCATATATAACTTTATCCGTAGATAAACATACATAATGATAAACAGCTAAACACTTATGATGTCGCAATTTAATGTGACACTGGCAAGATTGATTATTCGAATTTTATGTGTGTTTTTCAGGTATACACAAAGGTAAAAAAGTCTCATGGGTCAAAATAAAGAAGTACCTTTAGTTCTTGCAGGGAAGCCATTGCCCCTTTATTACCGCATAGTTTCATCAACTATTCGTCGCATATACTACCCAAATTGTTCCCTTGTCGGTCATGTGCCACTACAGCAAACTAATAAACCAACTCTCTTTTTGTGTAGTCATCGCAACAGTGCCTTTGATGGCTATTTAACCTTAAAAGTCTCTCCACTGGGGCAAGCACTCGCATCCATCCAACTGCTCAATAGCTTTATCATGCGCCTTTATTTCACGGGTATTCCCGTCGTACGCAAAAAAGATAAAGAACGTTTAGGGATCAGTGCAAGCAGCTTCGAAAACCCAGTTGATGCGGGTGTTGAGCATCTCAAAGCAGGAGGCTCACTGTTTCTCTTCCCAGAGGGAAGTAGTGAATGGGGCCACCGACCATTGCCTTATCAACGTGGTGCAGCACGGATCATTCGCACTTTACTCTCTCAACAGATTGAATTTAATATCGTGCCATTAGGGCTGTTTTATGCCATGCCCGACCGCTTTGCGAGTCATGCCGAAATCTATGTTGGCAAACCAATCCAGATTACTGCCCAAGAAAATGAAGAGTCCGATCGCGAATGGGAAAAACGCATCCATACTCAAATCTCACAATCTCTGGATGATGTTTCCGTTAATTGCCCTGATGAAGAAACCTTTAAACACGCTGAACAGTATGCTAGCCACGCTTTCATGCAAGGCGATTCCTATGCAGAGGCATTTTTACGTTACCAACACAACCCAACACCCCAATTACTTCCCGACACTCGCCCCTCAACTCACAGTACAACTTGGCGTTGGCTTGGCTTCTTTTTAATGTTTATCTTTATTCCTATTTTACTGGCCTCTCGGTTTGCAGCGACTTATGCCGATGCACGTAACACCATCACTTTTTTTAAAATATTAGGAGGAGGATTAGCCAGTTTAGTTTGGTTACCCTTACTTGCTTGTTTTACCTTCATCTGGCCTACGGTACTTATTCCGAGTTTTATCAGTGCCTTTATTGGTTATAAAATTATTCAATACAAAGGCTCTGCTCCATGCTAAAAACACACTATCTACATTTATTTAATCGGCTATTTGCCATTCAATTATTTATTATCTGGCTTTTAGGGTGCATTGGGGTTTTTGGCTCAGATCTGACAGAGACTCTTTGGCCATCGGTACTCACTGGCGGCATCTTTTGGATCCTATTAGTCGCCTGTAGCAAACTTCCCAAATGGCAATCCCCGCGTTTCTATTGGGTAGGTTTATTACAACTTATCGCTTGCTGGTCCATCTTCCCACTGTTTAAAGCCATTCGAATTCATTTTTATTCATGGAGCGCGGATCATCTCTTATACACCATAGACAGTTATCTTTGGCTTAATAAAAGCCTTCCAGAGCATATGATCGCTCTTCAAGCCCCATGGTTCAGTGAGTTAATTGCTTTTTGTTATTTCAGCTTTTACTTTTTAGTTATTGGTAGTGCTCTATTTTTCTTTTTACAACGCAAAAAAAACACCTCTGAGCATTACTTTTTGGGCTTAATGTTGATGTATTTTTTTGGATTTATTGGCTATTTCATTTTGCCTGCTGTCGGGCCATACGGTGCTTTCCCAACATTATTTACTTACCCTGTCCACAATGGTGCAATGACCCTTTTTCTGACAGATATGGTGGAAAAAGGGATCACTGGAATGGATGTTTTCCCAAGCTTACACACAGGGATCACCCTGTATATCGTTGGTTTTTTATTCAAAACAGGCTACCGAAAAATCGCATGGTGCCTAACCCCTTTAGCAGCAGGTCTCATTGTTGCAACGGTTTATCTTCACTACCACTACGGTATCGACGTCATTGTTGGTGCTTTGTTGGCATTACTTGTACTGCATTTCCTATTTAAGAAAAAGAAGGTGGAAAATGGAACTCATCTATAGTCTAAATGATACTCAAGCGGCAGATATTGCTATCAGTGGTGGTAAAGGGGCTAGTTTGGCAAAAACAATCCAAGCCCTCCCTGTTCCTGACGGCTTAATCCTCTCTTGCGAAGCCTACAAGCAATTCATTTCCCCTTTATTTGGACAAATTAGTTCACTCCTTGCTCAACACCCTGACAATGAACAAAATGCCAGCGAATCTATCCGACAACTCATACTCTCGGCGCCATTGCCTGATAGCCTGACCACCCTGTTATCAA
Source organism: Providencia sp. PROV261 (assembly GCF_028477945.1). Taxonomy (NCBI): domain Bacteria; kingdom Pseudomonadati; phylum Pseudomonadota; class Gammaproteobacteria; order Enterobacterales; family Morganellaceae; genus Providencia; species Providencia sp. PROV261. The sequence goes on from NZ_JAMPMC010000003.1 coordinate 303,087, forward strand.
CCCGCTTACATGATAGTCAATTAACTCATGTTCCTCTGGCTGTGCGCTCTTCAGGGACACTAGAGGATATGCCAGGAGCCGCATTTGCAGGCCAACACGATACTATTTTAGGCGTACGCGATCTCCCGTCGCTTCATGATGCGATCCGCCAATGCTATGCTTCCCTTTGGCATACCCATGTCATGCTTTATCGACAACATTTACAGTTACCCCATCAACATGCCGCGATGGCGGTTGTATTACAGCGTATGGTAGACGTACGTGAAAATGAAGCCGCCGGGGTTGCCTTCTCAATTGATCCTGTACGGGGTAATTTATCATCTGTACTGATTAACGCTGCCTTTGGATTAGGAGAAACCGTTGTTGGTGGTGAAGAGCCTATTGATGAATACCAAGTTGATCGCGATTCCTTGCAAATCGTTCACCAAGAAATCGCCGAGAAGCAGCGTGCAATTGTTATGACTGATAAGGGAACGGACATACTCCCTTTAGTGAGCCCTGCCAAAAATCAAACAACACTAACTTCTGAACAGTGCCAAGCAGTCGCCGAGCTCGCCATTCGTGCAGAGCAATATTTTCAGTTCCCTCAAGATATTGAGTGGGCATTTCATGACCAACAATTATGGTTATTACAATCACGTAATGTGACTCAAATTGCCCCAATTTGGACACGCGACGAGTCGGCAGAACGTTTCCCTAATCCAATCACACCTTTGACATGGGATATGTGTGAGGCGGGTTTCCATGCCTCTTTGAACTACAGTTTAAATTTAATGGGGCTACCTTCCTTTAATGGTAAATGGTTCACGATGAAAGATTATTATATTTATGGTAACCAAAACGCCGTTGCGCTTTACCATAACCGTCTTCCTACATCAATGATGAATGATTTACCCACTCTCTTATCTTCATTGCCTGAAATTGCCCGTAAATTTGCATGGGTACAAGAGCTACCTATTACTTGGATGCGAGACCTCGACCGATATTTGATTGGAATTGGCGCCCTTAACCAAGAGCCTCTCCAAGAGAAAAAATTGAGTGAACTGTGGGATTACATACAAAGGATCAATAAATTAGGCTCTGATTACTTTTTACCGAACATTGCGATTTCACTTACTCAACGCTCATTATACGCAGCCTTAATCGCCTTACTGAAAATGCTTTATCAAGGGGATGAACAGTTAGCTCATAAGACACTTGATAGTCTAATTGCAATGTCAGAGACCAAAACAGGGCAAGTGAATAACGAATTATGGAGCTTATCACGCCTTGTTCGCCATGATGCGAAATTATTTGCGCTATTAAAAGCTATCGATGCAGATTCAATTATGGGTACATTGAAGCAAGCGCATCCCGACTTTTTCACTGAATTTACCGCATTTTTAACTAACCATGGTCATCGTGAAATGGACTTTGATGCCTACCACCCTACATGGCTAGATGCCCCTCATATTGTTCTTACACAAATAAGCGCAATGGCGGATTTAGAAAATGATGGACAAACCAGCGATGCGTTAAGTAAAAAAATTGCTCAGTCAAAAACCGAATTTGAGATCATCTCGCAAACGCCAGAAGAGTTGCGTTATTTTATGCAAGAGTTAATTAGGTTGGCGCGGGTATACACTGCATTAGATGATTTAGAGCATTACCAAACCACTCGCCTGGCTTTACCTATGCGCCGGGGCTTACATGCCCTAGGTGAGCGCTTGGTGATCCGCGGTGTCATTGATCAAGCCTCGGATATCTATTTTGCGAAAGAACAGCAGTTAGCAGACGCTATTAACGCTGAAACTACTCAAGCATTTAGCGAATTACGCCAACATATAAGCAGCAACAAAGCAGGCTATGAACAGGCTAGAAGTACAACACCGCAATGGGTTTATGGCGAAATATCAGAAGAAACCGAAGACGATGGGTCATCCCTAAAAGGGTTAGCTGGCAGCGCTGGCACCGTTGAAGGTGAAGTCTTTTTAGTTCATGGGCCTGAAGATTTTGCCCAATTCCCTCAAGGCGCGATTTTGGTTGCTCGTACCACCAATCCTGCATGGACAGCACTTTTTTATCGAGCAAGTGGCGTTATCACCGAAAGTGGTGGCCCGCTTTCTCACGGCGCAGTAACCGCTCGCGAATTAGGATTACCGGCGGTTATGGGTATCCGTCGTGTGATGAATACGCTTAAAAATGGTCAGCGTGTTAAAGTCGACGGTCAAAAAGGTATTGTTGAGCTGCTATAATCACGTATTCAATTCACTGGATAAGCTATGTTTATGATGACCTTATAGACGATGGCTTTATTCAGTGAATTGAACTTTTTGTTATAACTAATAACTACAAAGAATAACGAGCCGAATGGCCTAAATGGATATCTTTTCTCTTTTCCGCTTATCAGTACAGAAAAGTATCTCAAGATTAGGCTACGCCTGCTCTGGACGCTTGCTACTCCCTGTTTGACCTCTTTGTATCATCTCATCTTACTTCTCTATTTTTGACTTTCGAATAGTTATCTACACTTATCATTTAGCTTCGAAAAGTAACACTTAGTTAATTTTATTTACCTTTAGATAACTTCATTATCGAATATGTGACTTTAATCATTTTATCGTAACTAATAATAGTGATAATCTCCGCGTGAATTTTGGTTAGACTCGGTTAATGGCGTCAGGAGCACTCTGCCTTCTGCCATGACTCAAATTTCATCCAACCTATCATTCCCAAAATAAAAACGTTCTCAAATCCTAATAATTATAATTTGCAGTGATGCAATATTTTACAGAGAAGATTTATGCAAAACATTATAAAACAACCACTCTATAAGATCCTTTATGTCCAAGTTATTGTTGCCATTTTATTTGGTATCGCACTTGGTCACTTTTTCCCTGATATTGGAGAATCCTTAAAACCACTCGGTGATGCTTTCATTAAAATTGTTAAGATGATCATCGCACCTGTTATTTTCTTAACCGTTGTTACTGGTATAGCCGGTATGAGCAATATGAAGGCGGTTGGTAGCGTTGCAGGGAAAGCGATGCTTTATTTCATCACTTTCTCGACTATCGCACTGATTATCGGCCTAATTGTCGCGAATATCATTCGTCCCGGTGCGGGGCTTAACATTGACCCAGCAACACTCGATAGCAGTAAAGTGGCAGGATATGTAGAAAAAGCCCATGAATCCTCTATTGTTGGCTTTTTAATGAATATCATTCCTGATACCGTTATTAGCCCGCTCGTTAACGGTAATATTCTGCAAGTACTGTTTATTGCCGTCATTTTTGGTTTGGCTCTTGCTGCAACGGGTAAGCATGGCGAGCCTATCGTTAAATTACTGCAAAACTTCTCAGAGCCTGTCTTTAAGATGGTTGCCATGCTGATGAAACTTGCTCCTATTGGTGCATTCGGAGCCATGGCATTTACTATAGGTAAGTACGGTATTTCTTCAATCGGCAACTTAATGATGCTGATTATGACCTTCTATATCACATCATTACTGTTCGTTTTGATAGTGCTTGGTGCTGTCGCTAAATATAATGGCTTTTCGATCATTCAACTGATCAAATACATTAAAGATGAACTATGGCTAGTATTAGGTACCTCATCGTCTGAAGCCGCATTGCCTAGCTTAATGAGAAAAATGGAACATGCTGGATGTGAAAAATCCGTAGTTGGCTTGGTTATCCCAACAGGTTACTCATTTAACCTTGATGGAACCAACATCTACATGACCATGGCCGCACTGTTTATTGCTCAAGCGACAAATATTGATCTGACTATTTGGGAACAAATCTCACTGTTACTGGTTGCAATGATCAGTTCTAAAGGCGCAGCAGGTGTGACAGGCGCTGGCTTTATTACCTTGGCAGCGACTCTAATGGTGGTGCCAAGCATTCCTGTTGCAGGCATGGCTTTGATTCTAGGTATCGACCGTTTCATGTCTGAGTGTCGTGCACTAACTAACTTAGTGGGTAATGCTTGTGCTTGTATCGTCGTTGCTCGTTGGGAAAAAGAGTTAGATACTGAAAAATTAGCCAATGCGTTTGCCGCAAAAGGCGAAAGCATTGATTCAATTATTACTGAAGAAAATTTTGATGTTGTAGCTGACCAACCAAAACCGGTGGATATTAGCAAAAAATAAACAGCGTATTTGTTAACTGCAAATAAGTTGGTTACCGCTCAAGTCATTACAGCGCATATCATCTGCGCTGTAATCATCCATACGACTTTGAGTCGGTGTGTATTTTTTCAACATTAATCATTGCCCAAGTTCTTGCGATTATTGAGGTTCTCGTCAAACTTTCTAATCGCAACTTGGGCATTAATGCAATTTCTATCCGCAACTTAGGTTATTTAGGATGAAATTTATAATCCTAATGCGTATTTTAATGCGATTTTCTTCGCTTCACCGGCACGTTGAGCAGCCATAAGACCAAGGTTTCTTAACATTTTCAAGCCGGGTAGCGTTTCACTAAATGCCATATAAAATGCATCCATCCCCGCTTGCATGACTAAGTTATCTGGCAAGCGTCGACGTTGATAGCGTTTTAATACCTCTACGGAAGACCAAGGTTCAAGGTACTCTTTTGCCTGTGTAACCACTTTCAGCAAAACATCAACATCTCGATAGCCTAGGTTAACCCCCTGTCCTGCCAGTGGGTTTATGGTATGTGCGGCGTCGCCAACCAACGCAAGCCCCTCAATCACATAACGATTCGCATGGTGGCGTGTCAACGGAAATGCGCCGGAAGCATATGCGGTGACTTTCCCTAAACGCTCAGGAAAAGCTTCCGTAATCGCCCCAGTCAGTTGCTCCATCGACATTGATTGTAATCGGCGGATTTTGGCTGGGCTGTCATACCACACCAGCGAGGCCCAATGATCATAAAGCGGTAAAAATGCCCGAGGGCCTGACGGGAAAAATTGCTGCCATGTCTTATCTTGCTGCGGCCCTGCTGTTTGGACGGTGATCAACATGCAAGACTGGCGATACTGCCAACCACGGCTGCCAATTCCTGCTAATTTACGTACTTGGGAGTTTGCGCCATCCGCACCGATGACTAATTTCGCTTGTAGCTCACGCCCATCATCCAGAGAGACTACCCACTCTTTTTGGCCTTTAGGTTGATAAAGATACAGTAATTGAGCGGGGCAAATACGTTCAAGATTGGCGTATTTTTCACACTCCTGCCACAGAGCCAGCTGCAATATTCGGTTTTCTACCATAAAACCAAGTTCAGGCAACCCTAAGTCATGGGCGTCAAAAACAACGTTGCTCCCTTCTTCTTCCCATGTTTCAAGTTGTCGATAAGGCGCACTGCGCATTGCTTCAACATGTTGCCAAGCACCTAACTGTTTAAGTAAATCGACAGAGGAACGGCTAATGGCAGAAATACGGACATCAGGAGCACTATTGGCGTCAAAAGCGGTTGGCTCTGCTTTTTCCAGTAATGCAACACGCATCCCTTCTTGAGCAAACCCAAGAGCCGCGGCGGCACCAGTCATACCCGCACCAACGACGACAACATCATAATATTCTGTTAATTTATTCATTACATTAGCTACTATTAACTATTTGATTTACGTAGTGTACCGAAAAATTGTTACGCTGACAGGGAATATCTCTTTCAGAGACTCTGGTCACTGATGCTGCAAATGAATACAATACAGGTTAATCTTGAAAAAAATAGGCGATAACCTGTCTTTGAGACCGCGTATTACATAGCCTTTGGGTACTAACTCAGGCTATTTTGGCATTTTTCATATCATAGAGTGATGTTTATGATCAAAAATGCGTGCGCCTTCCCAAAACGGGACAGGACTTTGGATTTATATCCATTATATTTCGAGCAACTACGCATAAAGGCTCTATGCTCAAAGTATAACGGGTATACAACGCGTTTCGGAGTCCATTATACTAAGCCACTTCGAAAACACCGGATATAGACATGTCGACGAATAAAAAGTTATATATTAAAACATGGGGCTGCCAAATGAATGAGTATGACTCATCAAAAATGGCTTCATTATTAGAAAGCACCCATGGTTATCAGATCACTGAGATTCCAGAAGAAGCAGATTTACTGCTGCTGAACACGTGTTCAATCCGTGAAAAAGCACAGGAAAAAGTTTTCCATCAGCTTGGTCGCTGGAAATCGTTCAAAGATAGCAACCCTGATATCATTATTGGTGTCGGCGGCTGTGTTGCGTCTCAAGAAGGTGATTTTATCCGCCAGCGCGCACCAAGCGTCGATATTGTTTTCGGTCCACAAACGCTACACCGTCTCCCTGAAATGATTAATCAGGTTAAAGGAAGCCGTAGCCCTGTTATCGATATCAGTTTCCCTGAAATTGAGAAATTTGACCGTCTGCCAGAACCACGCGCGGAAGGCCCTACCGCTTTTGTCTCCATCATGGAAGGCTGCAATAAATATTGCACATTCTGCGTTGTTCCTTATACACGCGGTGAAGAAGTTAGCCGTCCTTGTGATGATATCCTGTTTGAAATTGCTCAATTAGCGGCGCAGGGTGTACGTGAAGTAAACCTATTGGGTCAAAACGTTAACGCTTATCGTGGCGCAACATTTGATGGTGAAATCTGTACTTTTGCTGAATTAATTCGTTTGGTTGCCGCGATTGATGGTATCGACAGAATTCGTTTCACGACTAGCCATCCAATTGAATTTACTGATGACATCATTGAAGTCTATGAAGATACGCCTGAGCTAGTTAGCTTCCTACATTTGCCAGTGCAAAGCGGTTCAGATCGTATTTTGACATTAATGAAACGCGCACACACCGCACTTGAATACAAGGCTATCATCCGTAAATTACGTAAAGCACGTCCGGATATTCTCATTAGCTCTGACTTTATTGTTGGCTTCCCTGGTGAAACCAATGATGATTTTGAAAAAACCATGAAACTGATCGCTGATGTGAACTTCGATATGAGCTTTAGCTTTATCTACTCACCACGCCCAGGTACACCAGCCGCTGATCTACCCGATGACGTGAGCGAAGATGAGAAGAAACAGCGTCTCTATCTCCTTCAACAGCGCATAAACCAACAAGCAATGAGCTACAGCCGTGCTATGTTAGGTACGGTACAACGTATTTTAGTCGAAGGCCCTTCACGTAAAAACGTTATGGAGCTTTCAGGTCGTACAGAGAGCAACCGTGTTGTGAACTTTGAAGGTTCACCTGATATGATTGGCAAGTTTGTTGATGTAGAGATCGTTGACGTTTATGCCAATTCACTACGCGGTAAAGTGATCCGCACAGAAGACCAAATGGGCTTGCGCGTTCACGAATCACCCGCTTCTGTCATCGCACGTACTCGTAAAGAAGATGAGCTTGGTGTTGGTAGTTACCAACCCTAACGATAGGATACTCAGTGACCGATAAAAAACCGTTGCAAATCGCAACACAAGAAATCTTTCTAGAGCCCGCAGATAACCAACGCTTAATGAGCCTTTGCGGGCCATTTGATGATAATATCAAGCAACTTGAGCGTAGACTTGCGATTGAAATTAATCGTCGTGATAACCGTTTCAAGCTATCAGGCAAACCACTCAATATCCAAGCGGCCAGTAAAATCTTACGCCAATTGTATGTTGATACCGCTCCAATACGCGGTGTGATCCCCGATATTGACCCTGAGCAAATCCACCTTGCTATCTCTGAAAGCCGCGTATTAGAGCAGGCTGCCGATAGTATTCCAGATTATGGTAAAGCCGTTAATATCAAGACCAAACGTGGTGTTATCAAGCCTCGTACACCAAACCAAGCGCAATATATAGCGAATATTTTAGATCACGATATTACGTTTGGCATTGGCCCTGCGGGTACAGGTAAAACATACCTTGCCGTTGCAGCCGCCGTAGATGCTTTAGAGCGCCAAGAAGTACGGCGTATTTTGCTGACTCGCCCTGCTGTTGAAGCGGGGGAAAAACTTGGCTTTTTACCCGGTGACCTCAGTCAAAAAGTAGATCCTTATTTGCGCCCACTGTATGACGCATTATTTGAAATGCTAGGGTTCGAAAAAGTTGAAAAACTGATTGAACGTAATGTTATTGAGGTAGCACCACTGGCTTATATGCGCGGTCGCACCCTCAATGATGCTTTCATTATTTTAGATGAAAGCCAGAACACCACCATTGAGCAGATGAAAATGTTCCTGACCCGTATCGGTTTTAATTCAAAAGCCGTCATCACGGGGGATATTACTCAGGTCGACTTGCCTCGCGGTAATAAATCAGGCTTACGTCATGCCATTGAAGTGCTTTCTGATGTTGATGAACTTAGCTTTAATTTCTTCCACAGCGAAGACGTTGTTCGTCACCCTGTTGTCGCAAAAGTTGTTATTGCCTATGAAAAATGGGAAGAACAAGACAACAAACGCCGTCAACAAATTAGAGAAGAAAAAGAACAGCAAAAAGCGTTAGAAAAGCAGGAAATAATTAAATGAGTGAAGTCATTCTTGATTTACAGCTCGCTTGCGAAGAAACAACAGGGCTACCTGATGAAGCACTGTTTCAACGTTGGTTAGAAGCCGTACTCCCTAAGTTTCAACCACAAAGTGAAGTGACTATCCGCATCGTTGATGAAGAAGAAAGTCACCATTTAAACCTGACTTATCGGGGGAAAGATAAACCAACAAATGTGTTATCTTTTCCTTTTGAAGCGCCACCAGAGGTAGAATTACCTCTACTTGGCGATCTGATTATTTGTCGTCAAGTGGTTGAACAGGAAGCCATCGAACAGCAAAAAAGTGCTGAGGAGCATTGGGCGCACATGGTTGTACATGGCTGTCTGCATCTGCTTGGTTATGATCATATCGAAGACGATGAAGCAGAAGAAATGGAGAGCCTAGAAACGGAAATTTTAGCTGAATTGGGCTATGCTGATCCTTATCTTGCAGAAAAAGAATGACCCACGGTCTATTTTTATGTTAAATATTAGCTGAATAAGTCTAATCGCGTTTTTTGGGAGTAAATACCATAGTTATCTCACGCCGTTGAATGTATATTTGGCAGAGTTAAAAACCTAAGCAATTGACTTATTTAGCTAAATTAACCATTATCATCAATTGAGGAATAATTAATAAAACGCCATGAGCGACGATAACTCTTCGAGTAGTGACAACCCTGGTCCTAAGAAAGGGTTCTTTGCACTATTAAACCAACTCTTCCACGCTGAACCTAAAAACCGTGGTGACTTGGTCGAGCTGATCCGTGATTCCGAGCAGAACGACCTTATCGATCCTGATACCCGTGACATGTTAGAAGGCGTCATGGATATTGCCGATCAGCGGGTACGTGACATTATGATCCCGCGCTCCCAGATTGTAACCTTAAAACGTAATCAAACTCTGGATGAGTGCCTTGATGTTATTATCGAATCCGCACACTCACGTTTCCCTGTCATCAGCGAAGATAAAGATCATATTGAAGGGCTACTAATGGCAAAAGATTTGCTGCCATTTATGCGTACAGACGCTGAGCCATTCAGTATTGATAAAGTGTTGCGCCAAGCGGTTGTTGTACCTGAAAGCAAACGGGTCGACCGGTTGTTAAAAGAGTTCCGTTCACTACGCTATCATATGGCTATTGTCATTGATGAGTTTGGCGGTGTCTCTGGTCTTGTTACCATTGAAGATATTTTAGAGCTTATTGTTGGCGAAATTGAAGATGAGTACGATGATGAAGATGATGTCGATATTCGTCAGCTAAGTCAGCACTCCTACTCAGTTAGAGCCTTAACCCAAATTGAAGACTTCAATGATGCGTTTGAGACTCACTTTAGCGACGAAGAAGTGGATACTGTCGGTGGCCTTGTTATGCAAGCCTTTGGTCATCTACCCTCTCGAGGTGAATCCATCACTATAGATGGCTATCAATTTAAAGTTGCCATGTCGGATAGCCGCCGAATTATTTTACTTCACGTAAAAATTCCAGATGGCGCGCCTGCACCAAACTTAGATGAAGAAAAGAGTTAATGAACTTAACGTCATACTATCAAAGTCAGTGGTTAAGACTACTACTGGCTTTCATTTTCGGAGCCAGTGGTACACTGGCTTTTTCGCCATTTGACCTCTGGCCTGCAGCTCTCCTTTCCATCCTATTTCTCCAACTACTGACCCTACAACGCTCCCCTAAACAAGCTTTTTCGATTGCTTTTGCATGGGGCTTTGGGCTATTTGGCTCGGGCGTTAATTGGGTGTATGTCAGCATTGCTGACTTTGGTGGAATGCCAGAGGTTGTTAATGTCCTATTGGTGATCCTGCTTGCAGCTTACCTTTCCCTCTACACTGGGTTATTTGGTTATCTACTCAGCAAATTCTTTCCCCAATCAACAATATGGCGATTAGTCTTTGCCGCTCCAGCCATTTGGCAGCTCACCGAGTTTTTACGAGGTTGGGTTCTTACAGGCTTCCCATGGCTTCAATTCGGTTACAGCCAAATTGATGGCCCAATGAAAGGCCTTGCCCCCATCTTTGGTGTAGAACTGATAACTCTAATATTATTTAGTATTAGTGGGTTACTCGTGCTTGCGTTGGTACGTCGCCGTATTACGCCGTTAGTCGCCGCTGCCGTACTACTTTTCGCCCCTTTAATCATCAAGAGCTATCAGTGGTATACCCCTCTGGAGTCAAAAACTACGGAAGTGGCGCTTGTACAAGGCAATATTCCCCAATCCATGAAGTGGGAAACAAGCTACTTACAAAAAATCAAAGATACTTATATCAAGCTTTCTAGCCCTTATATTGGCAAAGCTTCCTTAATTGTTTGGCCTGAATCCGCAGTGCCGTCAGTCGAATTAGATAACCAAGCATGGCTAAAATCACTGGACAAAATATTAGCTGAATCCCAGACCAAACTGATCACGGGTATTGTTGATGCCCGTCCTATTGACGGTGACTATCAGTTTTATAACACCATCATTGTATTAGGGGATACAACTCCCTATCTGTACCCATCAAAAAATCGCTATAACAAGCACCATTTAGTGCCTTTTGGTGAGTTTGTACCGCTAGAGGATATTTTACGCCCTATCGCACCATTATTTAATTTACCAATGTCAGGATTTAGCCGGGGCGATTATCAACAAGCTCAGCTTGCTGTAGGCAATATGCATCTAACAGCCGCCATCTGCTATGAAATTATCCTTGGAACACAGGTTCGCGATAATTTCCAACCTAATAGCGATTACCTCTTAACCATTTCTAACGATGCGTGGTTTGGTAAGTCGATTGGGCCATGGCAACATTTCCAAATGGCGCGCATGAGAGCGCTGGAGCTTGGTCGCCCACTACTTAGAGCTACCAATAATGGCGTCACCGCAATTATTCGAGCAGATGGTACCGTCCAAGCTAAGTTGCCTCAATTTACCGCTGCTACACTATCTGCATCTATTACCCCAACAACGGGGTTAACACCTTATGCACGCTGGAGTAATTGGCCAATGTGGGGCGTTGTTATCATATTTATGCTGATAGCCATATCACGAGGCCGCAGGTCAAAAACAAGTTCAGATAAATAACAAAAATCCCAGTCTTTGCATTAATTGCACACGACTGGGATTTTATTTTACATCGCCTAAATTTTATCATTTAACCAATCAATTGCCCTTGTACATCCGCAACGCTAATAGAAGCGATGCAACCTGCATTAAAATTTAAATAATCATCTTCAATGCCATCGGAAAAAATCACGCCATTTTCCGGCATCAATGATTCAAGTTGCAGCGGTGAATTCTCCTCAATCGCACCGAAAACAAATGAAGTTCCTGTTGTCTTACTAGGAAAAGGCTCCCTAACACTAAATTGAAGTCGCCTTTCTTGCCAAGAAAATCCTTGTGACAACGGGTGATGAGCTACCCCCATAACGGCTTGAGCACCCGCTAAAATCGATTGAAACCACCCTGTCGACCCTAAGCCTGTTGAAATAATGATCCCCGAGGAGGATTGAAATTCTTGTTCCCCATTCCATCTCATAATATAGCGTGCCGATGTGTGGGTTTTAGGGCCAATAAATAGATCATTAACCGCAAGTAATGTTTGCCCATCATTAGTTGTCGCCTGAGCAAAAGTCACCGTTTTACTTGGCATCTTTTCCTTTAACGTATTCAAAACGACTTCACGCAGTTGGCCTATTTCAAAAGGTAATAATTTGCCATCCCATCTTGCAGGATCAGGATTAATTGCGATAACAGGCTGACCATTTAAATATTTCAATGTATTTGCCACTAAGCCGTCTTGTCCTATCACAATCACAATATCACGAGCCGTAAATTGGTAGCTAGGCAGTAAAGAACGTTCTAACAATTGAAATCGCCCCATTGATTTCAGAACCGCCTCTGCTTGTACTAATTGTTTTTGATAGTGATCGTGCTCTTCAAGATAATCGTTTACCTCAACATGATTATGCTCTAAATAAAATTTGGCTTGTGGCCAAGTATTAAAACGTTCAATCAGTGCCTGTAACCGCGTTTTACGCATAATTAAAACAAAACGGACATCCTCTCCTCTTTTCATGCTTTAGCTCCTTTTTTAAATATTTGGCTAAAGAGATCGGGGGATATATTCAACTCACCAATTTTCCCTGCATTTAGCGCTAATGATTCAAACGCCATAGCCATTAACTGCTCCGGTGCCATTTTTGCCAATGCCATCGCTTTTAAATTCTCGACAGGCAGTTCTCGATAAGCACGCATTTTCACCTCAATAGCGTAAGCATCCGCATCCGATTGAATTCGTTGGTTTTCAACGCTTAATGCCACAAGCTCATTACGTTTAGCTTCGGCATTGACTTGAGCGGCTAACTTTTCCTGCTCAATTTCAGCCTGTTCACGCAATAAATGACGTTCATTTTCTAAACGTGCTTCTTCAATTTGTTGCTGCTTATTTTGAACGGATAAATCGGTTTCCAGCTCGGCTTCCTTAAGCATACGCTCTTGTTCGACAGAAAACTTACGTCTCGCATAAATCGCATCATCGGCCTCTTTTAGAATCGATTCTCTCGCCTCTGCTTCAAGAGCTTTCAATGTTTCAGGTGATGGTGTAATGGCTGCAATCGAAACATCAAGAATATCGATGCCTAATGCTTGTAGCGCCGAATGTATCGATAACTGATTGGCGACCTCTGTGATCAATGTTTGACTTATCAACAATGCATCACGCATCGCAGTACGTTGGATTTTTGCCTGAATTAAAGTCTGTGCACTACGCACAACCCTATCGCTTAATTTTAATGGGTCCTCAGACGCATACGAGCTGCCATCTTGAGTCAGGTTATAATTCAATACCTCTGCTGTTTTTTCCGGTTGGCTAATTCGAAATGAGATTTGCCCTTGAATACGCAAGCTTTGAAAGTCCGCCGTTTGTAAATTAAAAATAAACGGCGCTTCAAGCGCATTTAATGGTAGTGCTGCAATAGATGTTGTTGCTGAGTTATACCAAAAACTTAATCCCTTCCCTTGCTTAATCACTTTTCCGTTGACGGATTTAATAATGAAAGTCGAAGAGTCTGCTTTGAAATAATTAATATTAAACATAGTTAACCCCATTAGTGTCCTTGTGACAATAATTAATTATTGTCTTATAGACACCAAGGTGTCAAGCATTAAGTGTCTTAATGACACAAATATTTTTTTAACGTATCATCGCCCTATTAACCATAAAATAGCTTAGTGGGTTGTCATCTCATGAATGAACAAGAATATTTATCTAAATACGATAGGAATGCATATCTTTCGCCACTAGTGACGGTAGATGCGGTGCTATTTACTTACCATGAAGAGACGTTAAAGGTTCTCCTTGTTGAGCGTGCAAATCATCCAGATAAAGGGATGTGGGGGCTACCTGGCGGGTTTATCGATGAAGAGCAAGATAGCACTCTTGAGCAAGCTATCTTGAGAAAGCTAAAAGAAAAAACGGGCGTCATTCCCCCCTACATTGAACAGCTTTGTACTGTCGGTAACCATTTTCGTGATAAACGAGGTTGGTCTGTCACCGTTTGTTATACAGCCCTTATCGCCTATCAGGCATGTCAGCACTACATTGATAGTGTCGGATCAGCAAAATGGGTCGCTATCAGCGACATTGAAAACATGTCATTAGCCTTTGACCACTCGATGCTTTATCAGCAAGCACGAAAGCGATTAAAACAAAAATCACTCTATTCTATTGTTCCCGGCTTTGCCTTACCTGAAGTCTTTACTTTGACAGAGCTGCAACATGTGCATGAAGTATTAATCGGCAAAACATTGCAAAAAAAATCTTTTCGCCGTCGCTTAGAGCAGGCTGATTTACTGATTGATACAGGAGAAAAACGGCAAGAAACAGGCCGACCAGCTAATTTATATCGTCTGAAACCTGAGTCAGCTGATTACCGTTTTATTCGTAATTTAGAATTTTAACCCTGATAGGTAAAACAAAGGCCCCCTTGAAACATATCTTCAAGAGGGCCTGAAATAGCCTAGCGAGAAATTAACTAAAAAGAAGCCATCCACATACGTGTTTTTATTCCCCAATAGCTTGTATAACCACTGGTAAAACTGACCATTTTACCGTTATCGATGATCATAAAGGTCGGTGTGGCACTAATGCCAACCTGATTCGCAAGCGAGCCTTGTGTATCATTGATTACTGGGAAATTTAGCTCTTTTTTCTCCATCCCTGATAACAGACGTTCACTATTGCCAGAACGTATTGCCACAGAAACAACGGGAACACCGGCCTTAGCTAAGTCGGCTACCGTTGGAGAGGTTATTTTGCAAACCCCACACCATGTCGCCCAAAAATAGACTAAAACAGGTTGTTCTTTACTCAACTCTGCTAATGATACGGTTTCACCCGTCGCAAGTAATTGCGGCTCAAGCAAAATAGGTGCTAGGCTTTCAGGTTTACGCCAAAAATCCATTACGGTAAAGACGACGAACAAGATCACCACCAACCCAATAATTTCTTTTGACCACTTTTTCAGTCTAGCCATATTTACCTTATTTCACTTTTGCTAATTGCTCTTTAACAATCATTTCTAATTGTTGAGCATCTACAGCACCTGGGATCATTTCTTCACCAATGAGTGTTGCAGGTGTACCATTAACCCCTAATTTTTCGGCTAACATCATGTTAGTGCGAATAGTTTCTTCGCTCTTATCGTTAGCGACTAATTTTTCATTACCTGTCGCTTTCAACGCCTGTTTGATGTTTTCTTCAGTTAACATCCCTTGCTTTTGCATAAATTTTTGATGCAGTGCTTGGAATGCTTTTGGATCTTTTTCCCACAATGTCAGAACCAGTTGAGAAGACTCCAGCGATGTTTTGCCTTTAAATGGCAGAGGTTTTATCACCACAGCAACATCAGGGTATTTCTTCACAATCTCTTCAAGCTGTGGATCAAAACGCTTACAGAATGGGCAGTTATAATCGGTGAAGTTAACCAACACCAGTTTTGCATCTTTGGCACCCAGTCGTGGGCTTGCTGGATCATTAAACAGCTTATCGTGCTCGGCTTTAATCGTTGCCTTCATTTGAGCTTGCTGTTTTTCACCTTGCTTAGCCTGTAGTGCAACAATCGCTTCTTCTAAAATTTCAGGGTTTTCAACCAAGGTATCACGTACCAACTTACGCACTTGTGCTTCTTGGTCAGACGTTAATGGAGCCGCATG
Source organism: Providencia sp. PROV261 (assembly GCF_028477945.1). Lineage (NCBI taxonomy): Bacteria > Pseudomonadati > Pseudomonadota > Gammaproteobacteria > Enterobacterales > Morganellaceae > Providencia > Providencia sp. PROV261. Next base: position 318,750 of record NZ_JAMPMC010000003.1, read on the forward strand.
AGCAGTTGCACCTAGCATTAGCGACGAGAACAGAACAGCTACAATTGTTTTTTTCATTTTTCGGCTCCTTTGGCCTCATTCATAATTGATAATAAAACTTCACGATCAAGTATCGTTGACAGTATTTCACCCTCAGCCAACCTAGGGCCATAAATTTGATTAAATGGCACAGCCACCTGCCCACGTTTTTGTAAAAATGCGGTAATTTCTGGTGATGGCTTAGTCCAGTCACCTCTTAATGCGACCACATCTGGTTCATTCAAGAGTTGCTGAACATCATCTCTTAGCAATACATTATATTTATTTGCTTTACAGGTTACACACCAATCTGCCGTAACATCAATAAACACACGCTTATTTTCTGACAGAGCCTGTGTAATCGCTTCCTCACTCAGAGGTTGCCAATCCACATTATCCTGAACAAGGGTTCGACTTCCTGTCGTTTGCTCCATCGTTGCCCAAACAAAACCACCTGTTAATAATGCAAACAGGACAAACGAAATTGCCGCAGTGCGTAAACTGAATTTTTTGCCAATGAAAACCACCAGCAAAAGCAAAAAGACGATCACAATAGCTAAGGCAGCCATTTCACCAAAATGAGGGATCAGTAAGCTAATTAACCATAGACATGACAATAGCATCATCACACCTAAAACCACTCTCAGTTTACTCATCCAAGCCCCAGGTTTTGGTAACAGCCGAGAAATAGCAGGGAAAGCGGCGATTAATAGCCACGGTAAACTCATTCCGATCCCCAGTGCCGTAAAGACTAACCAGAGTTCTCCTATCGGAGCCGCTAGTGCAAACGCCACTGCTGTGCCCAAAAATGGTGCAGAACAAGGGGTTGCCAATAAGGTTGCAAACACACCTTGCCAGAAATGCCCACTGTTACCTTGACCACCCGCAGTCGCTAAACGAGTGCTCGCTTTACTTCCTAGATGGATCTCAAACAAACCAAATAGGTTAGCCGTAAATAATGCTGTCACTAATACCATAAACCCAATAAACCATGGGTTTTGGAACTGGATCCCCCATCCAACAGCTTGTTGCCCAACGCGCAACAGGGTCATTAATAACGCTAATAGCCAGAAAGAGACTAAGATCCCTGAAGAAGAAAGCAAAAATTGCCGACGGATGGTTTTCTGCTCCCCTTGCGGTACCATCAAGACCGAGCCTAACTTCATCGCGAGAACCGGCAAAACACAAGGCATAAGGTTTAAAATCAAACCACCTAGTAACGCAAAGGCCAAAATCTGCCAAAGAGGTATCGCACCGCCAGCACTATCCTGCTGGGTAGCGCCAGTAAAAGGTGTGATTTGCGCTGTTACCTGTTGTGAAAGCGCGCCATCCGTCACCACAAAAGAGAACGGTTTTCCTGTCAGGTCTGGCGCTTTATCTCCCCAATCATCACTCACCGCAACGGTCGCCGTCAGCTTGTCACCCGATAAACGAATATTTGGCACACCTAGCGTGGTTCCTTCTGGTGTATCAGTAAAAACCCCTGCTTTTTGGCTCCACGGCTCGCCAGCCACTTTTTGTAATTCAAGAACGAGTTTGTCACCATCAAACCCGACATTATGGTTTTGCACTAGCCCCGCTGTAGGAGGAATACGCCCCATCGCTTGATTAAATGCCCACTCAAAATTCTCAGGCTCAGGTTCAGTCAAATCGAGCTCGAAAGGATAATCCGTTAAAATACAGACATTGCTACAGGTGGAAAGCGTTAAAACTCCCGAAAGTTTATCTAGCTTTTCATCGGCATTAACGACGATAGGAAAAACAACGTCTCCCATATAACCTTGAGTTGAAATACCTGCAACATCAAAACGACCAGGGGCTGGCCACTGCCAATCCATATCTGTTACTGGTGATTTCCAATTGATTTCCGGCGTAATACCGCCTTCTCCTGGAGAACGCCAATAGGTTTTCCAACCATCTTGTAGTTGTACATCCAACAATAAAGCAACCTTCCCATCTTTTTGGGAAGCACTTAACAATCTTACTTGAGCATGGTCATTATGTTTATCTGTTAGCCAGCCAGTATCAGCTGCCTGTAGCACTCCCGAAAATAAGGCAGATAAAATAATTAACGCATTAATTAAAAAACGCATAATTCCTCCAGAATAAAATACACCAACAAGCTGAACGTGATGGTGTTCTAATCTCGAAGATTGCAATATTGTAAATGGAGCCTAACTCTTGGTGGGGGATGTTTATCCTCACGCTTAGCTCTGCGTGAAAATAAATGAGAGTAAAAAATACCTAACGCAGTGATAGAAAGGAAAACAAAAAAGAGAGGTTCAATAGCAGCAGGGCTTAATGTCAGTAGTGATTTAGCACTCAATTCACAAGAAGACAAATGCGCGCTTTTTTCACTCGAAACAGCCGTTTTAAACACCATAGACTGACCATTGGATTGCATTTGCACGACAGGCTCTTGAGGCGAAAAATGGGCGAAAAGACGCTCTCCAACGGCTCTTTGATTAATACAAAGTAAAACCATCAGACAGGCGAGTACTACTAATCCTTTGCCTAATTTGAGTTGCCTGTTCATGCGTGTCTCTATTTCTTCGTCCTGAAATCACACTGTTAAATAATGATAAGTTAATTCAATATTTAAATTTAACCAATTTAATCAAGGTTACATCTTACACAGCAAACGACTCGGTACAAGTAGCATGAGCTAACTTTACAAACCCAATCCTATTTACACCTCTAAAGATAAAAATTGGCATACAAGATGCATTATACCCACTAGCAACAGGAAAATGAGATTATTTTTCACACTAGTGGTGCATAAATACCCTTTTTAGGAAAGTTTTCCCAGTAATAGTGCAACAAATTAGGAACTGCCCAAATAATATGCGAGATAGCTCCCGATTTTGAAACAATTCATTTTCATTGTTTAACATTTTTCTTTAATTTTTAACAATATTAAAACATGCAGCAGGTGATCGTGGTATTGATAGCATCCACGAAACATCAGCAAGCACAACAAACGAGATAAATCTCCGATCTTAGAAAGGAGCTGTAAATATGCGTATGAGCAAGATTGTATCATCGATGATGGTGCTAGGAGCAACTTGTGCCGTTCAAGCAGAAGAACTAACAGGTACTCTAAAAAAAATTAACGACAATGGTGTGATTGTTGTTGGCCACCGTGAGTCATCCGTTCCATTTTCTTACTATGACAATAACCAAAAAGTGGTCGGCTACTCTCAAGACTACTCCAATGAAATCGTTGATGCGGTTAAAAAGAAACTCAACAAACCTAATCTAGAAGTTAAGCTTATCCCTATTACATCACAAAACCGTATACCGCTATTACAAAATGGTACCTATGATTTTGAGTGTGGTTCAACGACCAATAACTTAGAAAGACAAAAACAAGCTGCGTTTTCAAATACGATTTTCGTAGTAGGTACTCGTCTACTTACTAAAAATGACTCTGGAGTCAAAGACTTCGCCGACCTCGCGGGTAAAAACGTCGTTGTTACCTCTGGAACAACGTCTGAAATTTTGCTCAATAAACTTAACGACGAAAAAAATATGAAAATGCGCATTATCAGTGCAAAAGATCATGGTGACTCATTCCGTACCCTTGAATCTGGCCGCGCTGTCGCCTTTATGATGGATGATGCGTTGTTAGCAGGTGAACGTGCAAAAGCGAAAAAACCAGATATTTGGGAGATTGTAGGCAAACCGCAAACAGAAGAAGCTTATGGCTGTATGCTACGCAAAGATGATCCTCAGTTTAAGGCGTTAGTCGATGAAACTATCGCGAAGGCACAAACTTCTGGTACGGCTGAAAAATCATTTGACCGTTGGTTTAACCAACCTATCCCACCAAAAAATCTTAACTTGAAATTCACGTTATCAGATGAAATGAAAGAGTTGTTCAAATCACCTAATGACAAAGCACTTAACTAAATAAAAAGACAAACAGGGTGTTACTGAAGTGGGATTTGCAAGGCGGTCGTTCCCCGCCTTGCACTTTCTCACCAGTAGTAGGGTCAATCTAAATTGCCCACAGGAAGTAGAATTATGTCAATCAATTGGAATTGGGGGATTTTCCTACAGGAAGCCCCATTTGGGAATACCACCTATTTAGGTTGGTTATTATCTGGCTTAGAAGTCACTGTCGCACTTTCTATCTGTGCTTGGATCATTGCTTTTCTGGTCGGCTCGTTCTTTGGTATTTTACGTACCGTGCCTAATCGCTTTTTAGCGATGATAGGAACCGTTTATGTCGAGCTATTTCGTAATGTCCCTTTAATTGTTCAATTTTTTACTTGGTATTTAGTGATCCCAGAGCTGTTACCCCGTTCTATCGGCGACTGGTTCAAAATGGACTTAGATCCTAACTATCAATTTTTTATCTCTTCAACACTGTGCCTTGGTTTATTTACCGCCGCCCGTATGACTGAACAGGTAAGAGCGGCAATACAATCATTACCAAGAGGGCAAAAAAACGCTGGTCTCGCTATGGGGCTGACCTTGCCACAAACTTATCGCTATGTGCTTTTACCCAATGCGTATCGTGTCATTTTGCCACCAATGACATCCGAGATGCTTAACTTAGTGAAAAACTCGGCGATAGCTTCCACTATCGGCCTCGTTGATATGGCAGCCCAAGCAGGTAAGTTGCTTGATTATTCTGCCCATGCTTGGGAATCATTCACTGCGATCACGCTTGCCTATGTCGGCATCAATTTGATCATTATGCTGTTAATGAATTTGTTAGAACGTAAAGTTCGCTTACCCGGCACATTAGGAGGGCGATAATATGTTCTATGAATTTGATTGGAGCTCCATCGCCCCAAGTTGGCCATTTCTTCTTGATGGGTTAGTCGTCACCGCTAAAATTACCATTACGGCTATTGTCGTGGGGATATTGTGGGGAACGGTTCTCGCCGTGATGCGTCTATCTACTTTTAAACCTATCAGTTGGTTCGCTGCACTGTACGTAAATACGTTCCGCTCTATCCCATTAGTCATGGTATTGTTGTGGTTCTATCTGATTGTGCCTAACTTAGTCCAAAATGTTCTAGGCATATCACCAAAAAGTGATATCCGTTTAATTTCAGCAATGGTAGCCTTCTCGCTTTTTGAAGCCGCCTACTACTCTGAGATTATTCGAGCAGGTATTCAGAGTATTTCACGAGGCCAAGCATCTGCCGCACTTGCACTGGGCATGACGCATATGCAAACAATGAGGTTAGTCATCTTGCCTCAAGCCTTTAAAGCGATGATCCCTCTGTTATTAACACAAGGCATTGTGCTATTTCAGGATTCATCATTAGTTTATGTACTGAGTTTGACGGATTTCTTCCGTACGGCAACCAATATTGGTGAGCGTGATGGTACACAAGTAGAAATGATATTGTTTGCAGGTTTCGTGTACTTTATTATCAGTTTCGGCGCTTCAATGCTGGTGAATTATCTTAAGAAAAGGACTGTTACATGATTACCCTGAAAAATATCTCTAAATGGTATGGCCAGTTTCAGGTACTCACAGACTGTACAACTGAAGTCAAAAAAGGCGAAGTCGTGGTTGTCTGTGGACCATCAGGCTCTGGTAAATCCACATTAATAAAAACAGTGAATGGCCTTGAGCCAGTTCAACAGGGTGAAATTTTTGTAAATGGTATCCAAGTCAATGATAAAAAAACTGATTTGGCAAAACTTCGCTCTAAAGTTGGCATGGTATTCCAACACTTTGAGCTATTCCCGCATCTTTCTATTATAGAAAATTTAACACTGGCCCAAGTAAAGGTGCTAAATAGAAATAAAAAAGAGGCTGAAGCAAAAGGGTTGAAATTACTCGAACGCGTTGGGCTAGCAAGCCATGCAAATAAGTTTCCTTCCCAGCTTTCGGGTGGGCAGCAGCAGCGTGTGGCAATTGCTCGAGCCTTGTGTATGGATCCCGTTGCAATGTTATTTGACGAGCCAACATCAGCACTTGACCCTGAAATGATCAATGAAGTGCTTGATGTTATGGTCGAATTAGCAAACGAGGGTATGACTATGATGGTCGTTACCCACGAAATGGGTTTCGCTAAGAAAGTCGCTAACCGTGTGATTTTTATGGATGAAGGAAAGATTGTTGAAGACAGTAAAAAAGAAGACTTTTTTGCTAATCCGCAATCTGATAGAGCTAAAGATTTCCTCGCGAAAATACTGCATTAATTATTGCAAGCCATAGGGAGAGACTACCTCTCTATGGCTGCCCCCTGCACGACACTCTTATACCTTTCTATTTTGTTTTATCTAAATATTTGTTGCCCGACAATACATACAGATATAGATTAAAAACCCAATTAATATCAATCTAATAATCTAAGCCTCATGATGAAAAATGATCAACAAATAACAATTATCCCTTTACAAGACGATACGGTTCTGGATGTTTCTGCCTGTAATTTTAATGTGATGATAACTGATGAGTTACTTCATCCCTATGACGATATAAACAGGAAAAAAGCGATTAAGCCCTACCTAAAGGATTATCATTTCTCTCCAGAGCAGTGGTTGAATGAACAAGAAAGTTTAGGTGTTTTATATGTTGCGAAATTGGGGGATAAAACGATTGGCTATGCCTGTGCAAGTCTTTGCTGGAATGGAATGGCTCAACTTGATGAATTGGCCATCGATGAGCCATATAGAGGTAAAGGTATCGCCAAACAATTACTAGAAAAAATTGAAGCTTGGGCAACCGACAATGGTTTACATCACATCAGATTAGAATCTCAATCTACGAATACCACAGCCGCTAAGTTCTATCACAAACACGGTTTTCGCATTCATGGTTATGATAAAGCGCTCTATTTATGCACGGAAAATGCCCATGAAGTCGCATTATTTTGGTATAAGACATTATAAACATTAGCGTTCAATGTTTACTTTTATAAATAAGTTGACCAACAACACCTCCCTCTCTTTCGGAAGATGTCTTCCATCCATCACATTGACCGATGCAAAATCAAAGGGAGAGACACCTTCAATGCAAGCAACCTTTACTCCATACTCTTGTGGGGTTGAGCGTCTTTGATGAAAAGTATAAATTCCGCAGATTGAATAAAAAGAGGGCGGCTTGCTTTGTGTTAAAACGATATTCCGTTAGTTTATCTTTTCCTTCTAAAATAGTGTCTCTGACAAGAGCGCAAAGATTACGATTGCCCCACGCATTCGGCAAAAAGGGCAGTGACATCTTCTTGCTGTGTTATATCTATCAGTCAACGCAACCTTAAATTTCACTGTACCACAATGGCTCTGAACTTGTTTTTCAATCACAACGCCCTCCCTAATAGCATAGGCAAAAATGAAATCAGTGGATTAAGGTACTCAAACAACTCAAATAGGTTTTGTTAATTGATATAATTTATTGATGCTTTTTTATGTTTCTAGGGGATCTTTGCACTTTAGTGCTAATAAAATAGAGTGAATAAATACCCCTCCCTATGTATTGCCCAATATTTGCTGGCTTTTTGAGTTTTTTTGCGTGAAACACTACCAATCTTACTGTTTTTTAGTTAAGTTTGATGCTCATCGGAATAAAATATTCTGACACCGCCCCCCAAAAACAATATCCAGCTTTCCCCGTCGGTTCAGCTAATCAACTATTGTTGTTTTAGGGTAGGATCCGCTATGCTATGCGGATCTAACTTATAGAAAGACATTAACGCTACTGAGTAGCATTTATTCACCATAGGATTATCGGTGCCATGCAAGAACAATATCGTCCAGAAGATATAGAGCCAAAAGTACAGCGTCACTGGGATGAAAAAGCCACATTTAAAGTGACAGAAGACAACAGCAAAGAGAAATACTACTGCCTGTCCATGCTACCTTACCCTTCTGGTCGACTACACATGGGCCATGTGCGCAACTACACTATGGGTGATGTGATCTCCCGTTATCAACGCCTATTAGGTAAAAACGTTTTACAACCAATCGGTTGGGATGCGTTTGGCTTACCTGCTGAAGGCGCGGCTGTCAAAAATAAAACAGCACCTGCACCATGGACCTATGCCAATATCGATTACATGAAAGGCCAGTTAAAAATGCTGGGCTTTGGCTACGATTGGGATCGCGAAGTTACCACTTGTACGCCTGAATACTATCGTTGGGAACAATGGTTCTTTACTAAGCTCTATGAAAAAGGCTTAGTCTACAAAAAAACCTCTGCTGTAAACTGGTGTCCACATGATTTAACCGTACTCGCCAACGAACAGGTTATCGATGGCTGCTGCTGGCGCTGTGATACGCCCGTCGAGCGTAAAGAAATTCCTCAATGGTTTATTAAAATCACCGATTATGCTGAAGAGTTGCTAAACGATCTTGATAAGCTTGATGATTGGCCTGAGCAAGTCAAAACCATGCAACGTAACTGGATTGGGCGCTCTGAGGGTGTCGAAATCACCTTTAACGTTGCCGATCGTGATGACAAATTAACCGTATATACCACTCGCCCTGATACTTTCATGGGTGCAACTTATGTGGCGGTTGCTGCGGGTCACCCATTAGCACTCGAAGCCGCAGAAAAAAATGCCGAATTAGCCAACTTTATCGATGAATGCCGTAATACCAAAACAGCCGAAGCTGATATGGCGACCATGGATAAAAAAGGGATGCCAACTGGCCTTTATGTTATTCATCCACTCACCCAAGAAAAATTACCTATCTGGGTAGCCAACTTTGTGTTGATGGAATATGGCACCGGTGCGGTGATGGCTGTACCTGCTCACGACCAACGTGACTGGGAGTTTGCCCATAAATATAACCTGCCACTAAAAGTGGTTATTGCCGACGCTGAAGGCAATGAGCCTGATATTTCTCAAGAAGCGATGACTGAAAAATTTGCATTGATCAACTCAGGCGAATTTAGCGGCTTAGATAATACCGCTGGCTTCAATGCTATCGCAGACAAATTAGTCGCTATCGGCGTGGGTCAACGTAAAGTGAACTACCGTTTACGTGACTGGGGTGTTTCTCGCCAACGCTACTGGGGCGCACCAATTCCAATGGCAACATTAGAAGATGGCACAGTTGTTCCTGTTCCTGAAGATCAACTGCCAGTGATTTTGCCAGAAGATGTCGAAATGGACGGTATCACCAGCCCAATTAAAGCGGATCCAGAATGGGCGAAAACCACCATCAATGGTCAGCCAGCTTTACGTGAAACCGATACCTTTGACACCTTTATGGAGTCATCTTGGTACTATGCTCGTTACACTTGCCCTCAATTTGATGAAGGCATGTTGGATCCGGCTGCTGCGAATTACTGGTTACCAGTGGACCAATACATTGGTGGTATTGAACACGCCATCATGCACTTAATGTATTTCCGTTTCTTCCACAAATTGATGCGTGATGCAGGCCTAGTCAACTCAGATGAACCAGCAAAACGCCTATTATGTCAAGGTATGGTACTGGCAGATGCCTTCTACTATACCGGCAGTGATGGTCAGCGTGTTTGGGTTTCGCCAAGTGATGTCACTGTAGAGCGCGACGACAAAAACCGTATTATCAAAGCCGTTGATACCGAAGGACATGAGCTGGTTTATACTGGCATGAGCAAAATGTCTAAGTCGAAAAACAATGGTATTGACCCACAGTTGATGGTTGAAAAATACGGTGCCGATACTGTTCGCCTATTTATGATGTTTGCGGCACCACCAGAGCTAACCCTTGAATGGCAAGAGTCTAGCGTCGAAGGGGCAAACCGTTTTGTCCGTCGTGTATGGCGTATCGTTCATGAGCACTCACAAAAAGGGGCAACTCAGCCGCTTGATGTCAGCACATTAACGACAGAGCAGAAAGACTTACGTCGCGACTTACATAAAACCATTGCTAAAGTGACCGATGATTTTGACCGTCGCTATGCGTTTAACACTGCAATTGCCGCTATCATGGAGTTCATGAACAAATTAGTTCGTGCACCACAAGAGACCGAACAAGATCGTGCATTGATGCAAGAGTCACTTGAAGCGATCACCTTGATGCTGTCACCTATTATTCCACATGCATGTTTCGAAATGTGGAAAGCATTAGGTCACACCGATGATGTCGATTTTGCAAGCTGGCCTGTCGCTGACGAAAAAGCCATGGTTGATGACACTAAATTAGTCGTTATCCAAGTTAATGGTAAAGTGCGTGGTCGTATCACTGTACCTGCTGATGCAGTGCAAGACTTTGTGTTAGATATGGCAACAAAAGAGTATAGCGTCTCGAAATACCTCGAAGGCGTTACTATTCGTAAAGTAATTTATGTACCAGGTAAATTACTAAACTTGGTTGTTGGCTGATAAGGAGGCCAGGTGCGCTATCTGATAACTTTATTACTGAGCCTGTCGGTGCTAGTCACCGCAGGTTGCGGTTTTCGCCTTCAAGGAACGACACAGATCCCTGAGGAACTGAAGACGTTACAGTTAAGTTCTAATGCACCTTATAGCTCTCTAACCAGAGCCGTTAGGGAGCAACTCAGGCTCAATAATGTGACGCTTGTTGAAAATGGCAGCGCTGATATCCCAATTTTAAAAATTACGGGATCGTCAGAAAAAACAGAAACCGTATCGATTTACCAAGATGGTAAAGCGGCAGAGAAACAATTGACCTTTGTGCTCAATGCTCAAGTCATGATGCCAAATGGTTCGGTTTACCCGTTACAAAGCCAAGTTGAGCGTACTTTCTTTGATAACCCATTAGAAGCTCTTGCAAAAGATGCTGAAAATGAATTGGTTAAACAAGAGATGCGGGAACAAGCAGCGCGGATATTAGTCCGTAAACTGTTAATTGTTCATACTGCCGAACTTGAGAAAGCTAACGCTAAAGCTGTTGTTCCTGTTGTTGAACCATAATGATCCGTATCTATCCTGAACAGTTGGCCTCTCAGTTACAAGAGTCTCTGAGAGGCCGCTATTTAATCTGGGGCAATGAGCCCCTATTAATTCAAGAAAGCCAAGATGCCATCCGAAAAACGGCTCAAACTCAAGGGTTTGAAGAGCATTTCACCTTTTCACTTGAACAGCACACTGATTGGGACGAAATATTCAGCCTCTGCCAAGCCCTGAGCCTATTTACAAGCCGTCAATCACTGACGTTGATCCTGCCAGAAAATGGCCCTAGTGCTGCTATGGCGGAAAAGCTGATTCAATTATCTCAACTTCTTCACCCGGATATCCTGCTATTGCTTCGCGGGCAAAAACTCACCAAAGCACAAGAAAACAGTGCTTGGTTTAAAGCTATCAGCCATGAAGCTGTCTATATCAGTTGTCTAACGCCTGAATATCAGCGCCTACCTCAGTGGGTTGCAAAACGGGCGCACAATATGCAGCTCTCTTTAGAAACAGAGGCCAACCAACTCCTTTGCTACTGTTATGAAGGGAATTTACTCGCGTTGGCACAAGCACTTGAGCGATTATCGCTACTCTACCCCGATGGTAAATTAACCTTGCCACGTGTCGAAACTGCCGTGAATGATGCTGCACATTTTACGCCATATCATTGGGTTGATGCCTTATTAGCCGGCAAATCACGGCGCGCTTGGCATATTCTCGAACAGCTTCAACGTGAAGATACTGAAACGGTCATCCTCTTACGGGCTATCCAACGTGAATTAATGCTACTACTGACATTAAAACGCCAATCGGTTACCACGCCATTAAAAACCTTGTTTGATCAGCATAAGATTTGGCAAAGCCGCCGACCATTATTGAGCGCAGCATTACAACGTCTAAGCTTACATCAATTACAATCCGCACTTTTGTTGCTAACACAAGCAGAGCTACATGCCAAACAAGACTTTAGCCACTCGGTGTGGCCTGACCTACAATCCTTGTCTATGTTAGTATGTACCAAAGCCTTACCAGAGAGTTTTATCCATGACCTTTAAGACCAAAGGCCTTCAAGCGTTATTTGGTGGGACATTTGACCCGATACATTATGGCCATCTACGCCCAGTAGAAGCATTAGCCAAGCAAGTTGGCTTACAAAAAGTGATTTTGTTGCCAAATCATGTGCCGCCGCACCGACCTCAACCAGAAGCTAGCCCAGCTCAACGATTAGACATGGTACGTCTAGCGATACAAGATAACCCGCTGTTTACCATCGATACCAGAGAGCTTGAGCGTAATAGCCCATCCTACACGATAGAAACCTTAACCTCATTACGTACTGAGATGGGTCCAGAGCAGCCGTTAGCATTCATTATTGGTCAAGATTCGTTATTGTCGATCCAGACATGGAATGGTTGGGAACAGCTGTTGGATAAATGCCATTTATTAGTTTGCTCACGCCCCGGTTATGCGACCAATTTCAGTGAGCCGCAAATGCAAGCATGGTTAAAAAAACACAGAACAGAGGATACCAATAAGCTGAGCCAAGCACCGAACGGTTATATTTTCCTTGGTGATACGCCACTCATTGATATTTCAGCCACCGAAATCCGTCATAGCTTAAGTGCCGGCCATCTAAATGATGATTTGATCCCCGCTTCTGTCATGGCTTATATCAAACAGCAGCACCTCTATCAAAATTGAAGTAATGCTCTGATTTTTTCACATCCCGGATATGGTGATAAGTAAAGTTGCTCACTGATATAACTATCAGGGTATTGAGTGAGCAACTGCAATATCATCGATAACGGATTATTAATAGAAAGATAACCCGCTTGATAATCATTGATTAGCCACCCCAAACGGACTTTTTCATCTCTTGTCGCTTTATATTTAAAATAGCCTTGTATATGTTGAAGCGCATTGACTTGTAACTTGCGAGCTGGTGTTGTGGCTAAAATAGCCAGTAGTTGATAACGATATTGGGTGTAAACCTCAGTGAGTTCGCTATTTTTTTGAATACCCGCCACAAATTTACCTGTTGCTTTATATCCCTTCGGGGAATAAGCCATCAATAAATATTTATGACGACTGTGAAAACAAATAATTTGGTGGTGCGTTAAATTCTTAGCTAATTGCGTTAATCGATATCCGGTATACAGTTGAATAAGAAACCGATCGAGATGCTCTGGACATGACCATTCCTGCGTAGTTAACAGTGGTGTGTTTTCAGGAAGTTGTTCAAGGAGTTGCTGACGAGCTCCCTCATCACAAATTACCCCTTGATATGCAAACTTTATCTCTGTCAGGGCCGTAATGGGAATCAACTTAATATGTGACTCCGTTAATGAGGTGATATCCTCGGCAGGAAATTCAACATCCCCAAACAGAACAACATTAAACATTATTGATTCCACGCATGGCTCCTTTGCTTTGCGAGATAAAACTCACGATGGCTGATTATTGATTTATCACTTTGTAAAGTTTGTACAAATTTCTTGCCCTGAACGCCAGTTATTCATATAAATCACACACCTTAAGGAATATAAAATAATTTAGCCGATTTTTCTGAAAATCTAGGGTAAAATGTCCCTGCCTTAACAGGTATATTACAAACAGTGTTTAACGTTATACCCGTCATACTTCGAGTTGTCTCCTAATTAGTGGCGCCAATAGCTTCTAAGGGATAGCTACTGGCATTATGTATTGGCTGAGTATAATTAGAATAAAAGGTGAACCTTTTGCAAGGAACTGAACTCCAACAATTTATTATCAATCAGCTTGACGATGCAAAAGCTGAAGATATCATCTCGATCGATGTTCATGGTAAATCAAGTATCACTGATCAAATGATCATCTGCACTGGGACATCAAGTCGTCACTTAATGTCTGTTGCAGACCGGTTAATTGAAGCTTGCCGTAAAAATGGCTTGCACCCACTCGGTGTTGAAGGCCAAGGGGTTTCTGACTGGATTGTGGTTGATCTTGGTGAAGCTATTGTTCATATCATGCAAGACGAAAGCCGTCGTATGTATGAACTTGAGAAACTCTGGAGCTGAGTTTGAAATTACAACTCATTGCTGTAGGTACAAAAATGCCGGACTGGGTTCAGACCGGCTTTATGGATTATCTCCATCGTTTCCCTAAAGATATGCCTTTCGAACTGATTGAGATCCCAGCAGGGAAACGCGGGAAAAACGCAGATATTAAACGCATTCTCGAGAAAGAAGGTGAACTGATGCTGGCAGCCGTCGGCAAAGGTAATCGGATTGTCACATTGGATATACCCGGTGAGAAGTGGGATACCCCAAAACTTGCTAACCAACTTGAAAATTGGAAACAAGATGGTCGCAATGTTAGCCTGCTCATCGGTGGCCCTGAAGGACTTGCACCTGCTTGTAAAGAAGCCGCCATGCAAAGTTGGTCATTATCTCCACTGACACTGCCCCACCCTCTTGTTAGAGTACTTGTTGCAGAAAGTCTTTATCGTGCGTGGAGTATTACGACTAACCACCCTTATCATCGGGAATAGTCAGTTTTTAATATGTTCAATATGGCAGTGGGATGAAAAATCAACGCACCCCTTTTCGCGACCATACAGCAGAATCAATGTTATTTATTCGCCGAGCATTAATTGCATTCGGCGTCATTGTGCTATTAACTGCTGTTCTTGTTACTAATCTCTATCATATACAAGTTGTTCGCCACGAGGATTATCAAACAAGATCAAATGATAACCGGATAAAACTCGTTCCCATTGCCCCTAGCCGCGGGATTATTTATGACCGCAATGGCAGACAATTAGCCTTAAATAGCACCTTTTACCAATTAGAAATTGTGCCTGAAAAAGTGGCCGATCTCCAAGACACGCTGGATAAACTGCGTGATGTCATCGGTCTAACCGATGAGGATATTGCTAACTTTGAAAAAGAGCGTAAACGCTCCCGCCGTTTTACCTCTATCCCCCTAAAAACACAGCTAAACGAAGTACAGGTAGCGCGCTTTGCCGTTAACCAATACCGTTTCCCTGGACTTGAAGTAAAAAGCTACCAACGTCGCTCCTATCCTTATGGCTCGGCATTGACCCATGTCATTGGTTATGTTGCTAAGATCAACGATAAAGACGTAGAGCGCCTTGATAAAGAAGGAAAACTGCCTAACTATGCCGCCAGCCATGATATCGGTAAATTAGGCATCGAGCGCTACTATGAAGATGTGTTGCATGGGAAAACAGGCTATGAAGAGGTTGAAGTGAATAGCCGCGGGCGTGTTATCCGCCAGCTACATGAGCAACCGCCGCAAGCAGGCCGAGATATCTACTTAACTATCGATCTTGAACTGCAAATTTATATTGAAAAACTGCTGACAACGAGTCGTGCCGCGGTGGTTGTCACTGACCCGCGCAATGGTGAAATATTGGCATTGGTCTCTAACCCAAGCTATGACCCGAACTTATTTGTTAACGGTATATCAAACAAAGACTATCAAGCACTCTTAAACAACCCTGATAGGCCGTTAATTAACCGAACAACTCAAGGCCTTTATCCTCCTGCTTCAACCGTAAAACCTTTTATTTCGGTTGCGGCGTTAAGCGAAAAGGTGATTACCCCTTCAACGACTATCTTTGACCCAGGTTGGTGGCAGCTTCCAGGCTCTGAAAAACGCTATCGTGACTGGAAGCGTTGGGGGCATGGCAAATTAAATGTGGTGAAGTCAATCATTGAGTCTGCGGATACGTTCTTCTATCAAGTCGCCTATGATATGGGGATTGATAGAATATCCGATTGGATGAAGAAATTTGGCTTTGGCGATTATACTGGTATCGACCTTGCCGAAGAGCGAGCAGGTATTATGCCGACTCGAGAATGGAAGCAAAAACGCTATAAAAAACCTTGGTATCAAGGGGATACTATACCTGTCGGCATTGGACAAGGCTACTGGACCGCAACGCCAATTCAAATGTCAAAAGCCTTGATGACACTCATCAATGACGGTCAAGTGAAAACTCCTCATTTATTGTATGGCACCAAGCTCGGCAATGCGATGGTACCTTACGAAGATAAAGAGACGGCTCAGATTGGTGATATCCATTCAGGTTATTGGGAGCTCGCGAAGCAAGGAATGTACGGTGTCGCCAATGCACCAAACGGTACAGGAAGACGTAGTTTTATCGGCACGCCATATAAGGCAGCAGCGAAATCAGGAACTGCTCAGGTGTTTAGTTACGAAACCTATAACGCCAGCAAATTAGCCGAGCATTTACGCGATCATAAACTAATGATTGCCTATGCCCCCTACGATAAACCAACCGTTGCGGTCGCCATTATTTTAGAAAATGGTGGCGCTGGCCCTTCTGTTGGCGATATCGTTAGGCAAATATTTGACCATGTTTTATTAGGTGATAATAAAATAGAGGTTAATAGCGTACCAACAGGCACTGAGGAAGACCGTTAACACTATGACAGACGATAAGAAAAAATTATCACTCTCAGCGCGCCTGCACATCGATGTGCCTATGCTGTTAATTATTTTAGCGTTACTTGCTTACAGTGCGTTTATTATGTGGAGTGCTAGCGGGCAAGACCCTGAAATGATGGAAAGAAAATTGGGGCAAATCGCTTCAGGATTTATCGTCATGATCATCATGGCGCAAATTCCTCCGCGCCTATATGAAAACCTTGCCCCTCATTTATATATCTTTTGCGTTATTTTGCTAATTTTTGTCGATGTTTTCGGGCAAATCAGTAAAGGGGCACAACGGTGGCTCGATCTGGGGATTATCCGCTTCCAGCCTTCCGAAATTGCTAAAATAGCGGTTCCTTTGATGGTGGCACGCTTTATGAACCGAGACCTCTGTCCGCCATCACTAAAAAATACCATGATAGCGCTCGTGCTTATTTTTACGCCTACCTTGTTAGTTGCCGCACAACCCGACCTTGGTACCTCTATCTTAGTTGCCGCATCGGGGATATTTGTGCTCTTTTTAGCAGGAATGAGCTGGCGTTTAATCACTATCGCCGCAACCGCCCTTGCTGCTTTTATTCCGCTATTGTGGTTTTTCTTGATGCATGATTACCAACGAACCCGCGTCATGATGCTACTCGACCCTGAAACCGACCCATTAGGCGCTGGTTATCATATTATCCAATCAAAAATCGCGATTGGTTCTGGGGGGCTGATGGGTAAAGGCTGGCTACATGGAACACAATCACAGCTTGAGTTTCTACCTGAACGCCATACTGACTTTATTTTTGCCGTTTTAGCGGAGGAGCTTGGCTTAATTGGTGTATTGGTCTTACTCGGCTTATATCTGTTACTGATCATGCGTGGGCTTTATATCGCTGCGAACGCACAAAACACCTTTGGTCGCGTCATGGCTGGTGGCTTAATGTTGATCCTCTTTGTTTATGTATTCGTTAATATTGGCATGGTTAGTGGTATCTTACCTGTGGTTGGAGTACCTCTACCGCTCGTCAGTTATGGAGGATCGGCACTGATTGTTTTAATGGCCGGATTCGGTATTATCATGTCTATTCATACACACAGAAAATTTCTTTCCAAGAGTTTATAAAAGAGGCTTAGTATGCGTTTTCAATGGATTATGCTTGGCATTACGACTGCATTGCTTAGTGGTTGTGTCACAGAAGAGAACATTAAGCAGCCTAGTAATGTACCGGCTGTACCTGCTCAAGACGTGCTTGGCGCAGAGCCTCATTATGAGCCTTTTCATCCAACAGCCAACAGTGACTATCAGCGTAACGGCCAGCAATACCAAATTGTTCGCGACGCATCGCAATTTTCACAAGTAGGTTATGCCTCTATCTTTGGTTCAGAGTCAGCAGGGAATATGACAGCAATTGGTGAGCGAGTTAACCCTATTGAATTAACAGCAGCCCACCCGACTTTACCTATTCCAAGCTATGTGCGTATCACTAACATGATGAATGGCCGAATGATGGTTGTTCGTGTGAATGATAGAGGCCCTTATACACAAGGCAAAAGCATCGCTGTTTCTCGCGCCGTTGCTGATCGCCTCAATTTAATGCCAACCACACGCATCAAAATTGATGCTATCCAAGTCGCTCAAGATGGCTCTCTATCAGGACCAGGTACGATTGGCTCAAACTTTGTTAAACACAGTTATGCCCTGCCAGGGCGCCCTCAGCTAGGCTCCGGCCCAATGGGAACGCCTGTAATGGAAAATTTACCAACCCCTGAAAATGTGCTCCCCGTGAAACAGCCAACAGCCCCAATGGAGCCCGTTGTGCCTGAAAGCAGCTTAAAAACCCCTGAGCCAGAAGCCCCTCAAGCGACGCCAAGTACTCCTGCCGTTCCTGAAAGAGGTTATTTAGTTCAAGTTGGTGCTATCGGAAATCAAAGCAACGCCAAAACTATGTTGGAAAAATTGAAAAGTCAGTTTGGTGTTCCCGGCCGCTTACAGCCCTACAACAATATTTATCGTGTTCAATTAGGGCCATTTGCAGATAGGCAACAGGCTGTGGATCTACAAGGCCGAATTCAGGCTGAACTAAATCAAACGTCGATGGTTGTCGCTCCATAAGGTAGGTATTCATCACTATTCAAATTATCAGTACCAACAATAATGACGCCTCTTAACCTAAACATATCAAGGGGCTTTTTTATTTGCTCGATAACAGACTAGTAACTTGAAGTGTGATCTGTATAAAATATTGTAAAAACATTGGCGCAAGCATTAATCAATCCTTGTACTTTTGCTAAACTGCGCCTCCTTGTGTTAACCGAATTCCGGATGTAACAATACAAACATGAAAAATTTTGCCCCATCACGCACCCTTCGTCATACCTTGCTAGGTGCATCGCTACTTTTCACTATGACACAGGCAAATGCTAACGAGCCATTCCCAAATAGCCCTGTTCCAGCAGTACCTGAAATTGATGCAGAAGCCTATATCTTGATTGATTACAACTCAGGTAAAGTGCTTGCTGAAAAGAATGCGGATCAACGCCGTGACCCTGCGAGTTTGACTAAAATGATGACCAGCTATGTTATTGGTCAAGCGATCAAGTCAGGCAAAATCGGTGCAGAGGATATTGTCACTGTCAACGAAGATGCATGGGCAACAGGTAACCCAATATTTAAGGGTTCCTCATTAATGTTCCTGAAACCCGGCGACCGCGTGAGTGTTTCTCAATTAACTCGTGGAATTAACTTACAATCAGGTAACGATGCTTGTGTTGCCATGGCGGACTATGTCGCGGGTGACCAAGCGAATTTCATCCAATTGATGAATGGCTACGTCAGCAAACTGGGCTTACAAAATACCCATTTTCAAACCGTTCATGGTTTAGATGCTGAAGGCCAATATAGTTCAGCACGTGACATGGCATTACTCGGGCAGGCTCTGATACGTGATGTTCCCGATGAATATGCTATCTACAAAGAAAAAGAGTTCACTTTTAACAATATTCGCCAAACTAACCGTAATGGTTTGTTATGGGATAAAAGTCTCTCAGTTGATGGCATTAAAACAGGCCACACTAATGCTGCGGGGTATAATTTAGTTGCCTCCGCAACAGAGGGCCAAATGCGCCTTATTTCCGTCGTAATGGGCGGTAAAAGTATGAAAGGCCGTGATGCAGAAAGTAAAAAACTGCTCACGTATGGCTTCCGCTTTTATGAAACCGTCAAGCCGCTACAAGCGGGGGTTGAGTTTGCCTCCGAGCCTGTTTGGTTTGGTGATGAAAATAACGTTAAACTTGGGGTAACAGAAGATCTGTTCTTAACTATCCCTCGTGGACGTTTAAAAGATCTTAAAGCAAGCTATGATATCTCAACATCCGAGCTAGAAGCACCACTGAAAAAAGGGCAAGCAGTTGGAACTATTAATTTCCAACTTGATGGTAAAACCATCGAACAACGCCCTCTGGTCGTGCTGAAAGATGTGGAAGAAGGTGGCTTTTTCAGTCGTTTAATTGACTATATTAAGTTACTGTTCCATCGCTGGTTTGGCTAACCCTTGAATCAGATATATATCATCCCCATATAGTGTATATCTGAAAGTTTGAAGGGGGGGAATCCCCCTTCAAACACTATTATTGTTATTAGGAGCGCCCATGAAAACGAAATTAAACGAACTACTTGAGTTCCCCTGCTCATTCACTTACAAAGTGATGGGATTAGCGGAGCCGGAGCTGGTTGATCAGGTCGTTGAAGTGGTTCAGCGCCATGCTCCGGGCGACTATTCTCCAGAAGTGAAGCCGAGTAGCAAAGGCAATTACCACTCCGTTTCGATTACCATTAATGCAACGCATATTGAGCAAATCGAAAAATTATATGAAGAGCTTGGTGCATTAGAGCGCGTTAGAATGGTTCTGTAATTCACTTTGTGTCTTATCAAAAATCGGGTGGCTTAAACCCACTCGGTTTTTTCCTAACGTCTTTTATGTTACTCCCCCCTATATAAAAACTTTCATCGTTTCTAGGTCCAAATACCCGCCTTTTTTTCCCGCTAGATAGCGTTACAGGTTACTTTGCATAGCACAAATAGATTGCATCAACCCTCAATATAACATTTTCATAACATGACAAAACTGGCGATAACCCGCTACCAGCGTTATACTACTGGCACATTTCTAATGTGGATGTTAAAACATTGTCAGCACGAACCATTATTGTACGTCAATTAGGGCTTGCCCCTTATCAACGCGTTTCTGATGCGATGCACCAGTTCACTGAAAACCGCGACAAAGAGACCGCCGATGAGCTATGGCTTGTCGAACATCCTCGCGTCTTTACCCAAGGCCAAGCAGGTAAGGCTGAACATCTGCTCGCTCCCGGAGAGATCCCCGTGATCCAAAGTGATAGGGGCGGCCAAGTCACTTATCATGGCCCTGGTCAGCAAGTGATGTATGTCATGCTTGATCTCAAACGTAACAAGTTAGGCGTTCGCGATTTAGTCACGGCTCTTGAAACGACGGTTGTGAAGACACTTGCACATTACCAAATTGAAGCTTATCCACGCCCTGATGCCCCCGGCGTGTATATCAATGGTGATAAAGTTTGTTCGCTAGGTCTACGCATTCGAAAAGGTTGCTCTTTCCATGGATTAGCGCTCAATATCAATATGGATCTAGAACCTTTCAACCGCATCAACCCTTGTGGTTATTCGCAATTAAAGATGACACAGATGTGTCATTTCATTCCCAACCTGACATTACCAGATGTTCAACCCGTGCTAATTGAACAGTTCTGTGACACACTGGGATTTCATATTGTTCAATAATGATGCTATAATTTTTTAACATTTTTAAAAAAAATTTTAATGGATAAGTCACGGCTCCCATACTTTTATTCCTAGTATCAACTTATCCAATAACTCAAAAAGATAACTGGAACCGGTATAATTATGAGTAAACCAATTCAGATAGAACGCGGAATTAAATATCGTGACGCCGATAAAATGGCGCTGATCCCTGTTAAAAACGTTGTTACAGAACGTGAAGAGATTCTACGTAAGCCTGATTGGATGAAAATTAGGTTACCGGCTGACTCGACCCGTATTCAGGGGATCAAAGCCGCTATGCGCAAAAATGGCCTGCACTCTGTTTGTGAAGAGGCCTCTTGCCCTAACCTATCTGAATGTTTTAATCACGGTACAGCCACTTTTATGATCCTCGGTGCTATCTGTACACGCCGTTGCCCATTCTGTGATGTTGCCCATGGCCGCCCAAATGCACCCGATGCTAACGAGCCAGTTAAACTTGCTCAAACCATTAAAGATATGGGGCTTCGCTATGTCGTGATCACCTCGGTGGATCGTGACGATTTACGAGACGGCGGAGCACAGCACTTTGCAGATTGTATTAGCGCTATTCGTGAAAAAAGCCCCTCGATTAAAATCGAAACATTAGTGCCAGATTTTAGAGGCAGAATGGATCGTGCTTTAGAGATCTTGACCGAAACACCACCGGATGTATTTAACCATAACCTTGAGAATGTGCCGCGTCTTTATCGTCAAGTACGTCCCGGCGCAAATTATGATTGGTCATTAAAGCTACTTGAAAGGTTCAAAGAAGCGCATCCAGACATCCCAACCAAATCAGGTTTGATGGTTGGCTTAGGTGAAACTAACGAAGAAATTATTGAAGTAATGCGCGATTTGCGCCGTCATGGCGTTACCATGCTAACGCTTGGTCAGTACCTCCAACCAAGCCGCCATCACCTTCCGGTTAAGCGCTATGTTAGCCCTGCTGAATTTGATGAAATGAAAGAAGAGGCTATGGCGATGGGCTTTACCCACGCGGCTTGTGGTCCGTTCGTACGCTCATCTTACCATGCAGACCTACAAGCCAAAGGCGAAGAAGTTAAATAGTCACGACGTTTATCACCCTGTCTATCAAGCCTCGAAAATTCGAGGCTTTTTTGTTTGTGCCCCCAAAATCTAAGAGGCAAATAAAACTCGCCCCAGATAAACTGGGGCGAGTTTAGAGGCTGTTCGTTTCTATTTGTTTAAATTACAGAGAGACAACGTTTACAGCAGATGGGCCTTTAGCACCTTCAGTGATTTCAAATTCAACTTTCTGACCTTCTGCTAGGGTTTTGAAACCTTCGCTCGCAATAGCAGAAAAGTGAACAAACACATCTTTGCTGCCATCTTCTGGAGTGATAAAACCGAAACCTTTAGACTCGTTGAACCACTTAACGTTACCTTTAACTTTAGACATCAAATTATTACCTTTAAATAAAAATAGACACACCATCAGTGTCAGGTTCAGTACAACAGATATACAAGTAACTTGTCTACAACCTAGATCACGAAAATTGACAAAATATATAAAAAAATATTATTTATTGGGATAAATTTCTCATTTAACATGAATTATTCTTTATAATAGTAATTAATCCCAATAATAATATTAAACTCACTGAACTAATTAGCATATTCCTTTTCATGCGCTAATAACCAATCCTTGATATCTAACCCTCCGGTATAGCCGACCAGCTTGCCGTCATGACCTAATACGCGATGGCAAGGAACAATCAACGAAATCGGATTACGTGAGTTTGCCATCCCCACCGCGCGGCAATAATTCACAGAACCGAGTTTTAAAGCCAGATCCTTATAGCTCCAACGCTCACCAAAAGGAATACTACAAAGGTGCCCCCATACTTTCTTTTGAAATTCAGTGCCTTGTGGATTTAACTTTACCGTGAATTCTTTACGTTGATGGTTAAAATATTCTGTCAGTTGTTTAACACACAACTCAGAATGCGTATTTTTCTGTTCTGGATAACTCTTTTGCTCAACAAAATAGATACTGGTTACCCCCTCGTCATCCGCCGTGATTTGTACCCACGGTTTAGGAAATTTTTCCGGTGCAGCCAAATATTGACAATACATAATATCCCCTTAAGAGAGTGCGATTATCTGATCGTATATACAGTTATAAACTGTATTATTTCTACTTGGCAATAATATTTTTTCTCAGACTTGATAACAGAACTATTCAAATCCTCAAAATTTAATTTTCCAATATAAATAACTACCTAGCCATTAATTAGAATAATTATCATTCAATATTTCCATACCACTATATATTGTGTGATTGAAAAAAATTAGATCTATATATAGTCTTTAAATACCAATCATCACACTACTGATAGTATTCAGTACACCTAAAGGTACTTAATATGGCCATTATTACGATTTACAGTAAACCCGACTGCGTTCAATGTCATGCCACTTACCAAGCCCTAGAACGTAAAAGCATTCCATATCAGGTCATCGACCTCACTCAAGATGATGAAGCTCTACAGTTTGTTCGCAAATTGGGTTACCAGCAAGTTCCTGTTGTCGTTGCTGATCATGAACATTGGTCCGGCTTTCGCCCTGATATGATCAGCCGCCTTTCAGCTTAGGAGCGGATTATGCAAACGGAATCACTCATCTATTTTTCGAGCCGTTCTGGCAACTGTCATCGTTTTGTTGAAAAGGTTGGGCTGCCAGCAACACGTTTGCCTATCGGTGAACAACAAAGCAGCATCATTGCCACCACACCATTTGTCCTGCTCCTTCCGACCTATGGGGGAGGTGGCAGCCGAGGTGCAGTTCCGAAAGAAGTGATCCGTTTTTTGAATATTGAATCAAATCGACGATTAATTCGTGGGGTTATTGCCGCTGGTAACACTAATTTTGGCGAAGCTTATGCGATTGCGGGCGATATCATCGCCACAAAGTGCCAAGTTCCCTACTTATATCGATTTGAATTATTAGGCACGGAGCGCGATGTGCAACGTGTCCGTGATGGACTAAATGCCTTTTGGCAACAAAGACATAATTAGAGCTAATTCAATGGAAAACACCAAAAACAAGACCACTGTTGATTATCATGCACTTAATGCCATGTTGAATTTGTACAACAGTGCGGGCGAGATCCAGTTTGAGAAAGATAAAGAAGCGGCTCACCACTATTTTCGCCAACATGTAAATCAAAATACTGTCTTTTTTCATGACTTAAAAGAGAAGCTCGATTTCTTAGTTAACGAAAATTATTATGAACCACAAGTCATTGAGCAATATGATTTTGCCTTTATCAAGAAGCTTTTTAAGCAAGCCTATGCACATAAATTCCGTTTTCAAACTTTTTTAGGTGCATTCAAATACTACACCAGCTACACCTTAAAAACCTTTGATGGCAAACGTTACCTTGAACGCTATGAAGATCGTGTTTGCATGGTCGCGCTAACACTCGCTCAAGGTAATCAAGCACTTGCTAGCTATTTAGTCGACGAAATTATCAGTGGACGCTTTCAACCGGCCACCCCTACTTTCCTTAACTGTGGGAAAAAACAACGCGGAGAGCTGGTTTCCTGCTTCTTACTGCGTATTGAAGACAACATGGAATCAATTGGTCGTTCCGTCAATTCAGCCCTACAGCTATCAAAACGTGGTGGTGGTGTTGCTTTTCTGATGACCAACCTGCGGGAACAAGGCGCGCCGATCAAGCTGATCGAAAACCAATCCTCTGGCGTCGTTCCGGTCATGAAAATGTTAGAGGATGCCTTTTCCTACGCAAATCAATTAGGGGCGCGACAAGGTGCAGGCGCTGTCTATCTGCATGCTCATCACCCTGACATCATGCGTTTTCTGGATACTAAGCGGGAAAATGCCGATGAAAAAATTCGCATTAAAACATTATCACTTGGTGTAGTGATCCCTGATATTACTTTCCAATTGGCGAAAGAAAACAAAGAGATGTATCTGTTTTCACCTTATGATATTGAACGTGAATATGGCGTTCCCATGTCAGAAATCAGCGTGACTGAAAAATATCATGAGATGGTCAATAATAAGGCCATAAAAAAATACAAAATCAACGCACGCGAATTCTTCCAAACCCTCGCCGAAATCCAATTTGAGTCTGGTTATCCTTATATTTTATTTGAAGATACGGCGAATCGTGCGAACCCAATAGCGGGACGCATTAATATGAGTAACTTGTGCTCAGAAATTCTGCAAGTTAATCGCCCTAGCTTCTATGAAGACGATTTAAGTTACCGCGAAGTCGGGAAAGATATCAGTTGTAACTTAGGCTCCATGAATATAGCCAAAATGATGGATGCTCCCGATTTTGCCCAATCCGTTGCCATTGCGATCAGAGCGCTAACGGCGGTCTCCGATATGAGCCATATTCGCTCAGTGCCTTCTATCGAACAAGGTAACCATCAATCCCACGCCATTGGGCTTGGGCAAATGAACTTACATGGCTATCTTGCAAGAGAGCGTATCCACTATGGTTCAGAAGAAGCGCTTGATTTCACTAATATCTATTTTTATACCATCACTTATCATGCTTTAAAAACTTCAAATCAATTGGCAATTGAACGCAAAGCCACTTTTAAAGGTTTCGAGCATTCTGAGTATGCCAATGGTCGTTATTTTGATAAATATATCAACCAAAGCTGGCTACCAAAAACACAAACCGTTCAGGAATTATTCCGACGTTCGGGCATCGAAATTCCAACTCAGGCGGATTGGCTATCATTGAAACAATCAGTGATGGAGCACGGTATTTATAACCAAAACTTACAGGCAATTCCGCCTACTGGTTCAATATCTTATATCAATAACTCAACATCGAGTATTCACCCGATAGTTGCCCGAATAGAGATCCGTAAAGAGGGGAAAATAGGTCGCGTCTACTACCCTGCCCCATTTATGAATAATGATAACCTTGAATATTATCAAGATGCTTATCAAATTGGCCCTGAAAAAATCATCGATACCTATGCCGTTGCCACACAACATGTCGACCAAGGGCTATCTCTAACCTTGTTCTTCAAAGACGATGCAACAACTCGCGATATCAACCGCGCTCAGATCTACGCGTGGCGTAAAGGTATAAAAACCTTGTATTACATTAGGCTTCGCCAAACCGCCCTAGAAGGCACAGAAATTGACGGTTGTGTTTCATGTACGCTTTAAAAGGAAAATCAGTATGACAACGCACATTTCATCTGCACCAGTTAAAGCGATCAACTGGAATCGAATCGAAGATGATAAAGATTTGGAGGTCTGGAACCGCTTAACCACCAACTTTTGGTTACCAGAGAAAATACCTCTATCAAACGATATCTCTTCATGGAATACATTAACGGCTGCCGAGCAGCAGTTAACTATCCGAGTCTTTACTGGGTTAACGCTGCTCGACACAATTCAAAATACCGTTGGCGCACCGAGCCTCATGTCCGATGCCCTTACACCACATGAAGAAGCGGTATTATCAAATATCAGTTTTATGGAAGCAGTACACGCTCGCTCTTATAGTTCTATATTTTCAACGCTTTGCTCAACTAGCGATGTTGATGATGCTTATCGTTGGAGTGAAGAAAATTCTGCGCTACAAAATAAGGCAAAAATCATTATGTCTTATTACTGTGATTCACATCCATTAAAGAAAAAAGTCGCAAGTGTTTTTTTAGAATCATTTTTATTTTATTCGGGATTCTATTTACCTATGTATTGGTCCAGTCGAGGCAAGTTAACCAATACTGCTGACCTCATTCGTTTAATTATTCGTGATGAGGCAATTCACGGCTATTATATTGGTTATAAATTTCAGAAATCCTTATTAAAATATGATGAAAAAACACAGAAGGAAATTAAAGATTTTACTTTCAGTTTACTTTTTGATTTATATGAAAATGAAGTGAATTATACACAAGAATTATATGACACTGTTGGTTGGACAGAGGATGTTAAAAAGTTCCTTCATTATAATGCCAATAAGGCATTAATGAATTTAGGTTATGAAGCCCTATTTCCCGATGTAGTTACTGATGTTAGCCCAGCAATATTATCGGCACTTTCACCGGATGCAAATGAGAATCATGACTTCTTTTCGGGTTCAGGATCTTCATATGTCATTGGCAAAGCAGTAAGCACCGAAGATGATGATTGGGATTTTTAATCAATCAATTTAGTTAACCGATTGTTTTAAACATCCTAAATAAGCATATCCCGCTGAATAATAATAACTTTATTTAGCGGGATATCTTTTAGTATAAAAAACCATCATGACAACTCGAGATTTACATGTTTTACTGTTAAATAATTCATTTTTAATATGCATATCAGGCAATAATTTTTAAGACTAAGTATTTTCGCTTAAAAATTAATTAATATAACTAATCAATAAGGCCTTATATTGAAATTATTTTCAATTTTATTTGCTAATTGACCTAACCGTTATAATCTCTATTCTTTTTAATTTGTTATGGTTAGTTTTCAAATGCACAATAGTAAAATAAATGCATATACAACAAAACGTTAACCTATTTATTTTGAAAATAAATCACCTTAATGTTGAATCCCATAAAAACAACACTTTCCTAATTTGTATTCTATTTTTACTCGCTATTTTTTTGATTAATACTCCTTAACCAAGGGTTGTCAGCTCAATTTATTATGCTAGGTTATATTGCTTGTTTATTTTTCTAATAATTTTAAGTGGAGCCGTTGAATTCAAATCATAATTATTAAATTCACCTTAAGCGAAATAGGAATATCTACCCTAAATATTTTCAACCAATAGTCTAAAGCTGATAATCGAGTTTTTGGCCAATTGATAAAAAGACCAGTTTCATTCGATAAGTGCTTTGAACAATTTATTAATTGAAAAATGGGTAATTACTGTATGCCAATAAAATTAGAAGTTAAAAATTTATATAAAATTTTTGGGGAACACCCTGATCAAGCCTTCAAACTTTTAGAATCAGGAATGAGCAAAGATGATATCTTTGAAAAAACAGGCCAAACGGTTGGTGTTCAAGATGCAAATTTAGCCATTAATGAGGGTGAAATCTTTGTTGTGATGGGGCTTTCGGGATCTGGGAAATCAACATTGGTACGGCTTCTCAATCGCCTAATTGAACCCACCAGCGGACAAGTGCTGATTGATGGTGAAGATATCTCGAATATTTCAGAAAAAGCGCTACGTCAGGTCAGACGCACAAAAATCAGTATGGTGTTCCAATCCTTTGCGCTCATGCCCCATATGAATGTTCTCGATAACACCGCTTTTGGTATGGAACTCTCGGGGATCTCAAAAGAGCAACGTCATCAAAAAGCAATGGATGCCCTTCGACAAGTTAACCTTGAAAAATGGGCTTACTCTTATCCTGATGAATTATCCGGCGGTATGAGGCAGCGTATTGGTCTTGCACGAGCCTTGGCAAATGATCCCGATATCTTGTTAATGGATGAAGCCTTTTCTGCGTTAGATCCCTTGATCCGAACCGAAATGCAAGATGAGTTGCTCTCTCTTCAAGGTGATAAACAACGCACCATTGTGTTTATCTCCCACGACCTTGATGAAGCCATGCGCATAGGAGACCGAATTGCCATCATGCAAGGTGGTGTCGTTGTGCAAATAGGCACTCCCGATGAGATACTCAATAATCCCGCGAATGATTACGTCAAAACCTTCTTCCGTGGTGTTGATATTAGTCAGGTCTTTAGTGCCAAAGATATTGCGCGACGAAGAGCCGATGCCCTATTGCATATTGCGCCTGGTTTTGGCCCACGTTCCGCATTGAAAGTGCTTAATGATGATGACCGATACTATGGTTATCTCATCTCTCGAGGACACACATTTGCAGGTGTCGTATCTGTTGAATCACTCGAAAAAGCGCTACAAAACAACCAAGGCATTGAATCAGCGGTGATTTCTAGCATAGAACCAATTCAGGGAGAAACCCCACTCAATGAGGTCATCTCAACCGTTGCACAAGCTCCCTGCGCCGTTCCCGTTATTAATGAAAAAAATCGCTATCTTGGTGTGATATCGAAGGGAATGCTACTACAGGCGCTGGATAAGGAGACTTCTAATGAGCAATAACACGAATGAGCGTAAAGCTGACTATCAGGATCCGTGGGCAGAAACCCAAGCAGATGAGACATCGCAACAAAATAATGCGACGGATACCACTTCAGGCAGCGACCCTTGGTCAACAAGTTCTGAAAGCCAAACATCAACAGAGAGTGATCCGTGGGGAAGTACAGCAGATACTTCAACACCGTCAGATACCGGCGGAAGCGATTGGCTGGATGCGGCTCCCACTGAGGGAATAAATACAGAACATTTTGATATTATGGATCCTTTTCAACATACTCTGATCCCACTTGACTCTTGGGTCACTCAGGCTATTGATTGGATCGTGTTGCATTTCCGTCCTGTTTTTCAGGGGATCCGTATTCCTATTGATTTTATCCTTAGCGGCTTTGAGCAGCTTTTAACCTCACTACCGTCACCGATTGCGATTATTTTATTTGCGTTGATAGCATGGCAACTGGCAGGCCGTGTCATGGGCATTGCAACATTTGTGTCGATGATTGTGATTGGTGCTATCGGGGCTTGGTCAGAAGCGATGGTAACACTCTCTCTGGTGCTAACCTCGTTACTCTTTTGCTTAATTATTGGCTTACCACTCGGCATATGGCTAGCCCGTAGTGATAAAGCCGCCAGCATTGTTAGGCCGATCCTTGATGCGATGCAAACAACACCAGCATTCGTATATTTAGTACCGATTGTTATGCTTTTTGGTATTGGTAATGTGCCCGGTGTTGTCGTCACCATCATCTTTGCGCTACCACCTATTATCCGTTTGACTATTTTAGGTATCAAACAAGTTCCCGCAGACTTGATTGAAGCAGCAGAATCCTTCGGCGCCAGCCCTCGTCAGCTACTCTTTAAAGTCCAACTGCCTTTGGCGATGCCAACCATTATGGCTGGTGTTAACCAAACCTTGATGTTAGCACTTTCCATGGTCGTTATCGCCTCTATGATTGCCGTCGGTGGCTTAGGTCAAATGGTATTACGTGGTATCGGTCGTCTCGATATGGGACTCGCGTCCGTCGGTGGTGTGGGCATTGTTATCCTCGCGATTGTGCTTGACCGATTAACGCAGTCACTTGGCAAAAATTCGCGTAGTAAAGCCTCAACTCGCTGGTATCAACAAGGCCCCATCGGCCTTATCACGCGCCCATTTAGCCGAAAATCACATTAAGTTTTTGCTCTTCTATTCACGATAGAGCCGACAATCGGCTCTTCGCTTGCCAAGGCAAGCCAAAACGACAAACAGAGGTATCAATAATGAAAAAACCAATGATATTGGCAACTGCCCTGACAGCCTTACTTGCCGTTCCATTTGCTCATGCAGAAGATCTTCCCGGCAAAGGGGTAAAAATCACCCCGGTACAAAGTACCATCAGCGAAGAGACGTTCCAAACGCTGTTAGTGGCAAAAGCCCTTGAGAAACTCGGTTATGAAGTCGAGCCGATTAAAGAGGTCGACTACAATGTGGCTTATGCTTCCATTGCCAATGGGGATGCAACCTATTTGGCGGTAAGCTGGGTGCCATTACATGATGCACAATATAACGCGGCAGGGGGTGATAAGGTCTTTTACCGCCAAGGTGATTATGTCGTGAATGCGGCACAAGGTTATCTCATCGATAAGAAAACCGCCGAAAAATACAAAATCACCAATATTGATCAGCTAAAAGATCCAAAAATAGCCAAATTATTCGATACCGATGGTAATGGTAAAGCAGACCTAACGGGTTGTAACCCAGGCTGGGGCTGTGAAGCGGCGATTAACAACCATCTAAAAGCTTATGGTTTAGAAAAAACCGTTGAGCACAATCAAGGCAACTACGCCGCTATGATGGCAGACACCATCACTCGTTACAAAGAAGGTAAACCTATCCTGTACTACACATGGACGCCTTACTGGATCAGTGATGTGCTCAAACCAGGTCGTGATGTGGTTTGGTTAGAAGTACCGTTCTCATCAATGCCAAATGGTGACAAAACCGACACCGCATTACCGAACGGTAAAAATTACGGCTTCCCACCAAACACAATGCATATCGTCGCCAATAAAAAATGGGCCGAAAAGAACCCTGCGGCAGCTAAGTTATTCGAGATCATGAAACTCCCTATTGCAGATATCAACGCTCAAAACTTGAGAATGCATAATGGAGAAGCTTCGCAATCGGATATTCGCCGTCACACCGATGCGTGGATCAAAGCCCATCAATCCACTTTTGATGGTTGGGTAGAGCAAGCACGCAAAGCTGCTGAAAAATAATATCTGCCAGTGATGAGTCTTCTAAGCCGCCTTTTTAGGTGGCTTTTTTGCACGCTTCCCAACTTATAGAAATATTTTATTAATAGATAAAATGTTCCCATTCATAACTCAAAATTGTTTTATAGTAGAGGCCTTATGAATGATGAGTAGATATTGAATGAATAAGGCACCACAAGCAGAACTCACTCCGGGTTTAGTCATATTAATGGCCATCGCAACAGGCCTCGTCGTTGCTAGTAACTACTACGCGCAACCCCTTCTAGACACTATCGCCACTCAATTTAACCTGACCACAAATATGGCGGGATTTATTGTGACTGTCGCCCAATTAGGCTATGCAGTAGGTCTACTTTTTTTAGTTCCCCTAGGTGATATCTTTGAGCGTAAAGGCCTGATATTAACAATGACATCCTTGTCAGCTATCGGCTTACTTATCACCGCGCTCTCAAATAATATCTGGCAAATTCTTGTTGGAACGGCACTCACAGGGCTATTTTCAGTTGTTGCTCAAGTGCTCATCCCAATGGCAGCCTCGCTGGCAAAACCTCATCAAAGAGGGAAATCTGTCGGTATCATCATGAGTGGATTGCTATTAGGGATCTTACTCGCTAGAACAATTTCCGGCGCCGTCGCTATGGTAGGAGGATGGCGAACCATTTATTGGGTCGCTTTTGCCCTACTTATTATCTTAATTATTGTGCTTGCGATTAAACTGCCTCGTTATCATCAAAAAGCAAACCTAAATTACTTCCAGTTGCTGTTTTCAATAGGTCGACTCTTTTTTGGAACCCCTGTGTTGGCCGTTCGTGCGCTATTGGGCGCCCTATCCTTCGCCAATTTCGCATTACTTTGGACTGCCATGGCTTTTCTACTTGCCAGCCCACCTTTTAGTTTTTCAGAAGGAACTATCGGCCTTTTTGGCTTAGTTGGTGCTGCCGGAGCATTCATGGCTTCCCAAGCTGGTCATCTCGTCGATAAAGGTAAAGGAAAACGAGTGACAACCATCGGCTTAATTTTATTGCTTCTGTCATGGATCCCAATTGGATTTGCAAAGGATTCACTGATTGCTTTTATTATTGGCGTCTTAATACTTGACCTGGCTATTCAAGCTGTCCATGTCACTAACCAAAGTACTCTATACCGTATTTTACCTGATGCGCGTAATCGTATTACCGCAGGCTATATGACGAGCTATTTTATTGGTGGTGCACTTGGCTCTTTATTATCTGGCTATGCTTACGAAAAAGCAGGTTGGGAAGGCGTTGCCATCGCTGGCGGCATATTATGTGTGATCAGTTTGATTATTTGGGCAATAGGTATTCGCTTTGACCCCACCATATACCCATCCGATGAATAAAATATACTCGCAAGGAGTGTCTTTTTTTAGGCACTCTTTATAAACCCTGCCATAAATCTATCAGAAAATATAATGCATCGGTAAAAATACTTAATTTATACTTAATATCTCATTCTCCGCGTTCTCTCTTTATAATCACAAATTTTTGCCAATGATTTTATTTTGCAATAATTACATAGGCAAAAATCATCAAATGACACAGTTAAACAAAAAATATACCTTTCTATAAAGTTATAATGTAATTTATATAAATTACTATTTCTTGTAGTTATTGTAATCAATATGTTAGTTGTCACCTAACAATACTAAGTAACAGAGGAAAGGTTTACAAATGTCATGAAATCATGACACTAAGGAGAGTGCAGCAGTATAATTACGTGATTTTATTTTGTTTTACTCGGTTATTATCATGATGAAAAATAAAGCAAAATGATGATTTTATTATACGTAAATAATTTAAAAGGCAGAAGAGTATAATTAAGCTATACTAAATTTAGCAAATTACATTCATAAAATTTATGAATTATGTATCATTATCAAAATAAATTTGATGGTATCAATTAACTACAATTGCTAATTTTAGCTTTTGATATACCATTTAGATGGTTGATGACAGTTGTAATCTTACCAACTGAAACTAATAAGGTATCTAAATAATGGAAAGTTCATTTACTCCGACTGAAGAGTTACTTAATGCTCGCGTCGCACAGCAAAGTTCACACAGCAATCCCATTCCCTATCAGGAGATCCTCCTAACACGCCTTTGTATGCATGTTCATGGCAAGCTCCTTGAGTCTCGTAATAATATGCTCAAAGCTCAAGGGATTAATGAAACACTGTTTATGGCGTTAATGATCCTAGATACAAAAGATTCCCGCAGTATTCAACCTTCTGAGCTAAGCGCTGCTTTGGGGTCCTCACGCACTAATGCAACCCGTATTGCCGATGAACTGGAAAAAAATGGTTGGATTGAACGTAAAGAAAGTCACAATGACCGTCGTTGTTTGCATCTTCACCTAACTGAAAAAGGCTCTGAATTTTTAGCAGGGTTATTGCCTCCTCAGCATGCAGCCTTAAAAGATATTTGGTCAGTATTAGATGCTGAAGAACAACAACAACTGAATAAGTTGATGCGTAAGTTGCTAATAAAGCTAGATACTGTTAAAGATTATAGTAAATAATTAACCATTGTATTTTTGTGGGTAATGTATTTGAGGCATTTATAAGCAAAAAGGCGAAAAAAGACTTTTCTGTCTGAAAGATTTCGTTATCCTTTCTAACTTGT
Organism: Providencia sp. PROV261; assembly: GCF_028477945.1. Classification (NCBI taxonomy): domain Bacteria; kingdom Pseudomonadati; phylum Pseudomonadota; class Gammaproteobacteria; order Enterobacterales; family Morganellaceae; genus Providencia; species Providencia sp. PROV261. The sequence continues at coordinate 352,861 of NZ_JAMPMC010000003.1, forward strand.
GCTTACGATATCCCATCAAGCAAATATTTCAATTGTTGTCTTAGTTTCCAGTGGTTAATGTTAACTGCTGGGAACATTCGTGATCTAAAATGCCGATGAGCGGAGAAACACCCAATGAGTGCCCATGAGGAAATGCAACCAACCCAAAATCCACAACCAAATAAAAAAAGAAAACGCAGAAATGCTTTAATGTTTCTCACATTCCTTTTTATTGCTATTGGCGTTGGCTGGGCAATATACTGGTTCCTTGTTTTACGCCATTATGAAACGACTGATAACGCTTACGTTGCAGGTAACCAAGTTCAAATTCAATCTCAAATTTCTGGCAGTGTTATGACGGTGAATGTCGATAACACCGATTTCGTCAAAAGCGGTACAGTATTAGTAGAGCTTGACCCTCGAGATGCTCAACTTGCATTAGAAAAAGCCAAAACCACTTTAGCAAACAGCGTTCGTCAAACCCACCAGCAGATAGTGAATAGCCGCCAATATCAAGCGAATATTGATATGAAGCGCTCTGAGCTAATTAGTCTACAAAACGATTTAAAACGCCGTGAAGTCCTTGGCAGCAGTAACCTAATCGGGAAAGAAGAACTGCAACACGCTCGCGAAGCCGTTGTCAGCGCTAAAGCAGCGCTCGAAGTGGCTATTGAGCAACTCAATGCAAACAAAGCGATCATTCTAGATACTCCCCTCGAAAAACAGCCGGCTGTCGAAGCTGCCGCAACAGAAGTTAGGAACACATGGTTAGCATTGCAGAGAACTAAAATTGTCAGCCCTGTGGATGGTTATGTCTCACGCCGTAGCGTACAAGTCGGCTCACAAATTACGACTTCAACACCGTTGATGGCTATCGTTCCTTCTGAAGGTATGTGGATTGATGCCAATTTCAAAGAAACCCAACTTGCCGATATGCGCATTGGACAGCCAGTTAAAGTAACGACTGATTTTTATGGTAAAAATATTGTCTTCAATGGCACCGTAGCAGGGTTAGATATGGGAACAGGTAGCGCATTTTCATTACTGCCTGCTCAAAACGCTACAGGGAATTGGATCAAAGTAGTTCAACGTTTACCCGTCCGTATCGTATTAGACCCGGCCCAATTGGAGCAATATCCATTACGTATTGGCTTATCGACAGAAGTGACGGTAGACACGCTTAATAAAGATGGCAAAGTGCTATCAAAAGGTATGCGTGAAGCGCCTGCATATCACACCTCTGCACTTGCCATAGATATGTCTCCTGCAGACAAAATAGTTACTGAGATTATTAACAATAACTCAGGCAACAAATAATCCGAGGTGTAATTGTGACAAATACACCGTTAACAGGATCAAAACTCGCGTGGATGACCATTGCTCTGTCATTGGCCACATTTATGCAAGTACTTGATTCAACAATTGCTAACGTTGCCATTCCAACGATTGCAGGTAATCTTGGTGCCTCTAACTCGCAGGGAACGTGGGTAATTACCTCTTTTGGTGTGGCAAATGCGATTTCAATTCCTATTACTGGATGGTTAGCCCGCAGGATTGGTGAAGTTAGGCTATTTTTATGGTCGACAGGCCTATTTGCACTAACTTCATGGTTATGTGGTATCTCTGGCAGCCTTGAAATGCTGATTTTATTCCGTGTGTTACAAGGGCTGGTTGCGGGGCCATTAATTCCCCTATCCCAAAGTTTATTGCTCAATAACTACCCCCCTGCCAAACGGAATATGGCCTTGGCGCTTTGGTCAATGACCATCGTTATCGCGCCAATTTGTGGGCCAATATTGGGTGGCTACATCAGTGATAATTATCATTGGGGTTGGATATTCTTTATCAACGTTCCATTTAGTATCGCAATTATCTTTGCCATTATGCAGACACTAAAAGGACGTGAAACCAAAATTTCTATTCAACCCATTGATACTATAGGGCTAGTACTGCTAGTTATCGGTATTGGTGCCCTGCAAATCATGCTAGACCAAGGGAAAGAGCTAGATTGGTTTAATTCCACTGAAATTATTGTGCTGACCGTCATTGCTGTTGTTGCGATATCGTTCTTAATTGTTTGGGAACTCACTGACGATCACCCTGTCATTGATCTTTCGTTATTTAAGGAGCGCAACTTCACCATCGGTTGTTTATCGCTTAGTCTTGCATATATGCTCTACTTCGGAACAATCGTACTACTTCCCCAACTCCTACAGGAAGTTTATGGTTATACAGCAACCTGGGCGGGTCTTGCTTCCGCCCCAGTAGGCTTATTGCCCTTGTTGATCACACCAATTATTGGACGTTTCGGTAATCGCATTGATATGCGTTATATCGTAACCTTTAGCTTTATTGTTTATGCTGTTTGTTACTATTGGCGTGCTTATACATTTGAGCCGGATATGGGATTTGCCGCCGCGGCATGGCCACAATTTGTGCAGGGGCTAGCGATTGCCTGTTTCTTTATGCCATTGACGACCATTACTTTATCAGGGCTTCCTCCTGAAAAAATGGCCTCAGCATCAAGTTTATCTAACTTCACACGGACATTAGCGGGTGCGATTGGTACATCCATTACTACCACAATGTGGACACAACGCGAAGCGATGCACCATGAGAATCTGACGGAGTTTATTAACCCGTACAATCCAAATTCTCAACATATGTACAGTGAATTAGCCCAAATTGGTATGAATGAGCAGCAAAGTGCCGCCTATTTAGCGAAAACCATTACCGACCAAGGGCTGATCTTATCTGCAAATGAAATTTTCTGGTTATCTGCTGGGATCTTTATTTTGCTCATGGTCATTGTTTGGTTCGCCAAACCACCTTTTGGCGCAGGCTCTAAAGGTGGCGGAGCACACTAAACTCTAATTAATAAGGTCTCATAGATTCAATATGAGACCTTATTTTATTCACCAACATGACAGTATTTATACACTATAACGAGGAAAAAAATGTTGAAATCATGGATTGAAAATAGCGAGTTACTTGCCCTAATTAACTCAATCAGCGAAGGAGAAGCAGAGCAATATCGCCGTAAACTTATTACCTATGTTAATCGCTATCAAGAAGAACATTCCTTTGATATTCTTGAAGATGTTTTCACTTATATGCAGCTAAAACTTGAAGAAGATGATCTCGATTTTACTACTTTACCCCAACAAATTAGCGACGCCATTCAGGTAGGCTACTATGAATATTGTCTAAGTTTAAATGAGATTTCAGCTGCTTATAAAATTATCAGCAAGCCCACGCCTCTCACGCGTTTAGATATCAAATCTTTTATCAATCATATATTGGAAGCATTTTCCTGCAATTACCCTAAAGAAGAGTTTTTAGACCGTGAACTAAATTATCTCACTGAATTATTAAGCGAGTTCTAAATTCACAATTTCATGCTCTATACCTTGCGTATCAATCACAGAAAGTGCAAAGGCATCAAAACCGTCACATTTGACTTGCTCCCATGGCATACTTAGCCCATTCAATAGCATAACATTTCCCATTGCATCAAACTCATAGCTCTCTTTTTCATCTTCATAATCAATATTATAAAAAAAGGAGAGCTTCAAAATCGCTGGGGGAAAGTCATATTTTATTGGTGATAACTGCTCAAGAGGCTCATCATAAGGTTGATCACAAAACATCGCATCATACCCATGAATTGTGCCATCAAACAGCAAGAATGTTTGACCTGATACAGAGTGTTTAGCAATTATTGTTAGGGGATGACTATCAGTTTCCATGATATAAGGCTGTGCTTCCTCATCGACAGAAACCACCTCACCCGTGAACCAAATTTCAAACGTATCCTCTGTCGATTGTGAGCCAAAATAAACTTCGGTCAATTCTCCGTTACCCTGTATTAAGCGGAAATCATGGGTTAAGTACGACGGAATTTTCATTCCTATCTCTCCATCAAATAATGTTGTACGCACATTGCTTAGAGCCTAATAATAAAAAAACTGCATATTAATTGGCGATAATTTCACCTTTCATATGCAGTTTTATTTATTAATTAAAATAACTAGTTAGCTTTATTCTGTTGCCACCATTGTGCCAACATAATCCCCGTCGCAACGGAAACATTGAGGCTCTCAACTTTACCTGTACCACCAATATACAGGCTCATATCCCCCTCGTTCCATACGCTGTCGCTCAAGCCATCACGCTCTTGGCCTAAGACTAACACCATTTTTGCAGGCAACTTAGCCTTCGAAATATCTTGGCTACCTTTATGGCTTGATGTCGTTACAATCGTATAACCAGCTTGGCGGAATTGGCTTAACGTGTTACTCAGACCATCAGCATCAATCGCTTTGATATGTTCAGCGCCACCTTCAGCCGTTCGAATCGCAGCACCAGACTCCACAACGCCTGCATCTTGTAAAATCACACCTTGCACGCCAAAGTGCGCACAACTACGCATGATGCCACCTAAGTTATGTGGATTACCGACATCTTCTAACGCCAAAACACAATCTGTTGCGGGTGCTTGTTGCAGATAAGTTTCCACACTCATACCACCGCGTTTTTTAATCAGAAAACAGACGCCGCCGTGGTGCTCTGTTCCAGATGCTTTCGTTAATTCTTCATCATCAACCACATGGTATGCTTTACGGTTAGCAGCCATCCACTTTAGCGCATCACGAAAACGTGGTGTGACTGATTGTAGGAACCATGCACGAACAATCGCTTCTGGGCGATTTTTAAACATCGCCTGACACGCATTTTCACCATAAATACGCGTTTCTTCTAAACGCTGTTTACGCAATTGCTCAGGGTCAATCTGGCTTTTACCGGCAATCCCACCATGATCATGGATTAACTCATCACTATTTGGCTTCGATACGGTGCGCCAAGCGGAGTGCTCACGAGGTGGTTGGCTTTTTCTATCATCAAAACGACCTGAACGCTCATTGCGACGTCCGCCGCCACCTCTTCTATCATTCGTGCGCTTATTATCTTGTTGACGCTTGCCTTTGCTATGACCATCATCTTGGCTTTCGCTACGGACATACATCACTTTTACTTTACCATTCTTACCATTAAAATCATTCGAGTCGTTCATTGCTATCCCCTACAAAGCTATGGCGCGAAGGTTACATGATGTTGCCGAGCTACGCCACTGATTCACGCTATTATTGCATCTAAAAGATGCCGAATATACTTCTATCGTCATTTAACGGATTTACGTACAATACGCGCTTTGTTTTATCAAAACCGTACAATATCAAAAGCTGCGCCCAACATGACTAAAAATGCCGTTTATACATTACGCCAAGAACGCCTGACCGCCTCAACGAAACCCTTTAAAGCACGAGGGTGTCGCGTTAAACGCTGTCATTATTGCCTACTTCCCGTTCCACAATGCCTGTGCCAAGAAATTGTTCCGATCCACGCTAAGAGCCAATTCTGTTTAATCATGTATGAGGGAGAGGTCTTTAAACCAAGTAATACAGGGAAACTGATCGCAGATATTTTACCGAATACGCTGGCTTTCCAGTGGTCAAGAACCGATCCAGACCCACAACTCCTTGCTGCGATTCAAGACCCAACACGGCAGCCTTATATTATTTTCCCTGAAAGTTATGCTCAAAGTGGAAGAACGGTAGTCAACCAGCCAACCGTTTCAGATAAACCTGCATTATTTATTTTATTAGACGGTACATGGCCAGAAGCACGCAAAATGTTCCGTAAAAGCCCTTATCTTGACCAGATCCCTGTATTATCAATCAATACAAAAGCACGAACAGATTATTTATTGCGTACCCCTTCAAAAGAGGATCAACACTGCACAGCAGAAGTTGCAGCAACACTCCTTGAGCTAGCAGGAGATACTTCCGCTTCTAAACAGCTCTTCAACCATTTTAACCTATTTAGAGACAAATACTTGGAAGGCAAGCCGCATCATCCACTCGCACAAATGCGCCAAGCAGAAAAGCAGCTAACTCAAAGTGAGTAGAAAAAATAAGCGATTGTTTATCTACAAAGATGAACGTCATGCAACTTTAGGATAGTTAGCAGTTTAAAACGTGAACATCATTAGATAATTCCATTAAATAAACAGGATAAACTAGCACTAATTATCAGATACGGCATAGTATTACTTGGCTTCTCAATATTCTTTGAACGGTGTTTTCGCTCACTAAAGCAAAAGGTTATCTGCCATGGGTTTACTGAGTCAGTTAGAATCGTTATTTAGACCAAAATCGATCGCTGTGATTGGTGCTTCTGAAAATCCGAATCGTGCAGGTTCGGTAATGATGAAAAACTTATTAACTAATGGTTTTAAGGGGCCTATTCTCCCTGTCAACCCTAACCGAAGCTCTATTCTTGGCGTGCTAGCTTACCCATCCATCGATAAATTGCCTTTAAAACCAGATCTTGCGGTCATCTGTACTCACCATTCGAAAAACCCTGAATGTTTAAAACAGCTCGGTGAATATGGCTGTAATGTGGTTATTATTTTATCATCTCCTTCAATTCAATTCGCTGAACTCAAGAAAATCGCCCAACAATATCAAATAAGGCTACTCGGTCCAAATAGCCTCGGTATACTGGCTCCATGGCAAGGGCTTAATGCGAGTTTTTCACCGATCCCAATCCTAAAAGGGAAATTAGCCTTTATCTCTCAATCCGCTGCCGTTTCTAATACCGTACTGGATTGGGCGCGTCACCGAGATATTGGCTTTTCTTACTTTATCGCCTTGGGTGATAGCATTGATATCGATATTGATGATTTACTGGATTATCTGGCTCGCGACAGTAAAACGAGTGCTATTTTGCTCTATCTTGAAAATATTAGCGATGCACGTCGTTTTCTTTCCGCCTCACGTAGCGCATCACGGAATAAGCCAATTCTAGTAATAAAAAGCGGTCGTACCCGAAAAGCTCAACAACTACTCGGTGAAAAACCAAGTCTTGATGCGGCATACGATGCTGCCATCCAGCGTGCAGGGCTGCTTCGAGTACAAGATACTCATGAAATGTTTTCTGCGGTTGAAACCCTAAGCTATATGACGCCTCTACGAGGGGAGCGCCTATCTATCATTAGTAATGGCGCCGCCCCTGCGGCGATGGCTTTAGATGAGCTACTGCAACGAAACGGTAAGCTCGCTACCTTAAGTCAAGAAACAGAAAATGAACTTAGTTCACTCCTTCCCCTTGACCTCTCAACCCAAAATCCTATCGACCTAGGTGATGATGCCACCGTTGATCGCTATATTAACGTATTGAACAAAATGCTCGATAGCCATGACCATGATGCACTGTTATTGATCTATACACCTAGTGCCATAACAGAAAGCAAGACAATGGCAGAAAAAGTCATCAAAACCATTAAGCAGCATCCAAGAGGTAAGTGGTTAACCATACTAACTAACTGGTGTGGCGAATACTCATCACAAACCTCACGTCGGCTCTTTAGTGAAGCAGGGATACCAACATATCGTACACCTGAAGGCGCGATAACCGCATACATGCATATGGTCGAGTACCGACGCAACCAAAAACAGTTAAAAGAAACGCCAGCGCTCCCAATTGGTATCACAGCCAACACTCAGCAAGCACATGAATATATTCAACAGGCTCTACAAAATAACAACTTACACTTAGACACACATGAAGTTCAGCCTATTTTACAGGCTTATGGTTTAAACAGCCTACCAACTTGGATAGCTCATTCTAGTGATGAGGCAATTGAAATTGCAGAGAAAATTGGCTACCCCGTCGCATTAAAGTTACGTTCACCAGATATTGTGCATAAATCAGAAGTACAAGGGGTAATGCTCTACTTACGTAATGCTAAAGAAGTGGGAGATGCTGCTAAAGCCATTATGGAGCGTGTATCCACCAATTTCCCCAATGCACGTATCGAAGGTTTACTGGTGCAAAGTATGGCGAACCGTGCTGGCGCCCAAGAGTTGCGTATTGCCGTTGAACTTGATCCCGTCTTCGGCCCATTAATTATGCTAGGGGAAGGCGGTATTGAATGGCAACAAGAGAGCCAAGCTGCGGTCGCTTTACCACCATTGAATTTGGCCCTAGCGCGATACCTAGTTATTCAAGCCATTAAAGGCTATAAAATCAAAGCGCGCAGTGCACTGGCACCACTCAATATCCCAGGGCTGGCGAGTTTGCTGGTGAGGGTTTCAAACCTAATTATTGATTGCCCAAATATTGCACGACTAGATATTCATCCGTTACTCGCCTCTGGAGATGAATTCACTTTACTTGATGTCTCAATGACATTAATTCCAGAGCAAGAGAACCAAAAATCAAGGTTAGCGATCCGCCCTTATCCAAGCGAACTAGAAGAAACTATCTCACTCAAAGATGATCTCACTTGTTTGCTAAGACCAATATTGCCGGAAGATGAACCACTATTAAAATCATTTATTGAGCAAGTGACTAAAGAGGATCTTTATTATCGTTATTTTAGTGAAATCAGTGAGTTTACGCATGATGATCTCGCCAATATGACGCAAATTGATTATGACCGCGAAATGGCATTCGTGGCTGTTAGGGATCCTGATTCAAACCCTGAAATTATAGGGGTGACTCGCGCAATGGCAGATCCTGATAACCAAGAGGCAGAATTTGCGGTTCTCGTCAGATCGGATATGAAAGGGCTAACTCTTGGCTATCAATTAATGACTAAATTACTGAGCTATACCCGTTCACATGGTATAAAAAAATTGACAGCAATCACGATGCCCGAAAACCGTAATATGATCAGCCTAGCGAAAAAGTTAGGTTTCGAGATTGACGTTCAATTTGAAGATGGGGTTGTAAACTTAACATTACATTTATAACCCGATAGCCTAAATAAACCTGTACAACAATTAAACAGGTTTTTAATTTATTCTAAATGGTTTGGCTAAGTATGCTATCATCGACAGATCATTCGCTTACCAATACCTGAGAGTATATTTATACAAGCGATTTGCTATTAGACTAATTAAGAGAAAATTTACACTGTGATGTTGTCAAAATTAAAACAAGCAAAACATCAACAATATTTAGCGAGTTTACCTAAACTGGCTCAGTCTATTGCTGATGTTAAAACGCTATATAAGACAGAAGATTTTCGTGATGCTCTACTTGAACAAATATCTATTGCTCAACATTGCATCTACATCACTGCGTTATATTTAGAGCAAGATGATGCAGGTAAAGATATTCTTCATGCACTGTATGCCGCTAAGCAAGCGAATCCATCATTAGAGATTAAAATACTTGTTGATTGGCACCGTGCGCAACGAGGAAGAATTGGTGCAGCCGCTAATTCAACGAATGCAGACTGGTACTATGATGTTTCGCAACAATACCCGGACATTGATATCCCTATTTATGGTATTCCTGTGAATACACGGGAAGCCTTAGGTGTCTTGCATCTAAAAGGTTTTATCTTTGATGATACTTTATTGTACAGTGGCGCTAGTATTAATGATGTCTATCTACAGCGCCATGAAAGATATCGCTACGACCGGTATCAGCTGATCAAAAATAAGGCATTAACGACATCAATGAAGACTTATATTGATGATGCCTTACTAAAATCGGATGCGATTCAGCTATTGAATAAGGCAAACAGACCCAAAACCGCCGAATTCAAAAATATCATCAAACAATTCCGTCTTTCACTTAGAGGAAGCTCATATCAATTTAAGGGTAATGCAACTAATGGTGAATTAGCCGTCACGCCTCTAGTTGGTTTAGGCAAAAAAAATGACCTAAACCGAACAATTACCCATCTAATGAGTTCAACACAAAATAAACTCACAATCTGTACCCCTTATTTCAATCTTCCAGCCGTATTAGTTAGGATTATTAGCCGACTATTACGTGAAGGTAAGCAGGTGGAAATTATTATTGGTGATAAAACTGCTAATGATTTCTATATTCCCCCTGAAGAGCCATTTAAAATTATTGGGGCTTTGCCGTACCTCTATGAGATTAATCTACGGCGGTTTGTTAGCCGCTTACAAAAATTTGTTGATAGTAAGCAATTAACAATTCGTCTGTGGAAAGATGGTGATAATACTTATCACTTAAAAGGGATGTGGGTTGATAGCCAATGGCAACTTATTACAGGCAATAATCTTAACCCACGAGCGTGGGGATTGGATCTTGAAAATGCGGTTTTAATTCACGACCCAAATCAAGAGATGCAAGAGCAGCGTCAGCATGAACTTGACTGTATTCGCACTCATACAAAAATTGTGAGTCATTATCGTGAATTAGATAGTATCCAAACCTATCCAATCAAAGTGAAAAAACTCATTCGCCGCTTAAGACGAATTAGAGTAGACCGCTTAATCAGTCGTATTTTGTAATTTATCCGTATCTTGTATCTATAAAAAGCGCCACGACAGTGGTGCTTTTTATATTAGACCCGTTGATAAACAAATGAATCTGCTAAAAACATTATTATCTTATTTACTTGTTGGCTTAATTTTTACGATAACAGGCTGTTCAGGGGCTCACTGGGCAAATGATAATTGGCAAGGTAAGGATAAGGCACAGCATTTTGCTTTTTCAGCCGCAATGGCGATGGCCGGCAATGCTTATGCTGATAGGCAAAATTGGCAACATCGAGATGCTGCGCAATTTGGCGTTTTATTTTCCATTACCCTAGGAGCGGCAAAAGAGCTGTATGACAGTCGACCTAATGGTACGGGATGGAGCTGGCATGACTTTGCTTATGATGTCGCTGGAGCCGTTGCTGGGTATAGTTTATATCAAAGTTTAAAATAAGAACCAGTAATGATTTAGCAAATTTATTTGCTCCCTACTTTTTATTCGCATATAGCGCGTATTCTTCACGAGTCATACCGCCGAATTGCCGATTAAAATCATCAAATGTTATATCTTCAGATATACCAAAATGAGCAAAAGCCAGTTTTTCCAACGGTGTTTTACGACTTTCTACTGTTTTTATTTCTGAAAAACTGACACCAAAATTAACACCATGTCTCAACAATTCCATATCTTGAATACCACTAGGTAGCATTGATGCGTGTTCATTTGGATGGCTTTTTATTCCAACTCCCCAACATAATCGAGTAAAAGAGTCATTAGATAGTGATCTTCCCGCTTGAATGGGAAAATCAATATCATCGGCAGTTAAAAGTTTATTTCCAATAATCTCGTATACACCTCTCATAACATGGTCATCCATCATGAAAAATGAATCCGATAAGCTGTGCTGTATAATTTCTTCAATAGGCATATTTTTTTCTTGGCTTTTGAACTGATACGTTCGAACAATTAAGGGAACCGTCATGAGATCATTCCAAATATGCTCTTGCTTCAGCACGCCTGCTTTTTTTATCTTAGTGATCTGACCTATAATCAGAGCAAATCCATAATATTCTAGGTCTATTTCATAACAAAAAATATCGCCATTCTTATATTTAACATTTTTTCGTGGGGCATTTTTCATACGTTCCACTTTAGAGAAATAACGTTCATCTCTTGAAGACACAAATGTGGCTAACCATTGGCGAAACGCATCAACAGTTCCAATTTGCTGAGGAAATGGAATAGGTAAACGAAGGCTATTTTGGCTATTCGTCACATTTAACGTCGCACCAATTCCTGAAGTGCTTAAAGTTAAACTAAAACGACAACCCGTACTTTTCATTCCATTAATCGATGTATAATTTAATTTTTTCTCTTTGCCTTTTGCTGTTCTAGGCAAAACAAACTCTCTATTTCTCGTTTTAATCAAATTATCTTCTTCAATATATAGGGTATTGATAAAACCCTCACCACTATGCTCATAGTTATAGATAATTTTACAGATAGCATCACCATCAAAATAAACAACCATCCCTTTTTTGATTTCAACTCTATCCCATTTAGCGGATATCAATTCCAAGCCAAAAAGCTCTCTTTCATCATTGGTGAGGATGATATTTTCCATGTATTGACTACCCATAACCTATACCTCTATAAATCTGAATATTTGAACTGTAAAAATACCTAAAATGTAGGTAATCAACATCATCCATTCCCTCTATCAATACCAGAAAGTTTTTTTATTTTTGCTAGTTATTTACCTATAAGTAGATAAAATTGATATCGAGTACTCTGTATGATAAAGCGATCTAAACCATTATGTTATTTAGATACAGATTGCTATCCATAAAAAATAAATACCAGTCATTCCATATAAAATGGTATCAAACATTAAAATAATGTCTAATGGTGAGTCATTCCTTTATCTCTACTCAATATATTTGCTACCAATATGCAGTTCGCTGGCACAGGATTGGTGAGAAAGAGCCATCAATGGGGTTAGTGGTGACAGTGGAGGTAAAAGGATTACAGTATGACGTGCTCCAAACGCAAAAAAGCCACCCATC